>PKTA01000159.1:5002-14004 GCA_002869365.1 Marinilabiliales bacterium
CTAAAAACTTTTAAATATCTGATTGTATTAATTATACAAAAAAACAACTCATCAAGTGAAAAATTAATAATACACACGTAACATTTTTAAATATGATAACGTCAAATAGAATAGCATTAAAAATATAATCATGAATAAATCATCTAACTATTATCAAATTGAAAAGATTGGTGGCATCTCAGGAATAGTTTCCATAATCTTTTATGTTTCTGCAGTATTAATACCAATGCCCGACCCAATACCTAGGCTTATGGCATTTACATTTCCACTATTATGGATTATTTCATATATGGCATTATATCATTTCCTAAAAAAGGAAAAGCACACCCCTACTCTTGAAATTGCTTATATTTTTGGGGTGATAGGAGCAGCCATCGCATGTTCATTTCTGGTAATACAACAGGCAAATTTTATCTGGCATAATGAAGCTATGGAAGTAGCAAAAACGGATGAGGCAAAAGCATTGCTGAAAGCAGCATTCCGCGCTGTAAACCGAGTTCAGGCCGGTCTAGATGTAGCCTTTGACATCTTTATTACCATAGCAACGATATTATTTGGTATCAACATGGCAAGATCATCAAAACTTCCTTCATTCTTAGGCATTGTTATGAGTATTATTGCCGGAACTTTGCTTGTTCTTAATATGATAACATTTCCAGTTGGACCAGCAGAAGCAGGGTTGATTGACGTCGGTCCATTTCTGGGAATATGGATGATGGTAGTATATATCTGGTTTACAGTAGTAGTTTATAAACAACAATAATTATAGGTATGAGAAGCATAGCCCTAATTTTTGTCTTACTAAATAGTGTATTATTTCTTAATGCCCAGGAAACTGATCTGGAAATTAATTACAATAAACTTGAAAAGTTAATTAGTTTTTGCGATACAACAACCGAAGCTACTGAAGTACTTATCTATCACAAGAATAAAGAGATAGCATTTTGGCGCAATGGAGAATGCCATACATATGGAATGACAACTTCTTCAATGGTTAAATCGTGGACCAGTTTGGTTGTAGGAATATTGATTGATCATAAAATAATTGATGGTATTGATACTCCTGTCAGTAAATACATTCCCGATTGGGAAGCCGGATCTGTCAATAAAATCACCATAAAGCATCTCATTACAATGACTGCAGGAATGAATCGTAGAAGTGGCTCCCGAGGAATTCTTGTAGAAAAAAACATGAAAGAATATCTACTCAATTTTGAGCCCGATACTTTGCCCGATATTCGTTTTGGGTATTCAAATGAATCTGTACAGTTATTAGGGATGATAATTGAGGAAGCAACCGGAATGGAAGCAAATGCAGTTTTTAAAAAATATTTATTTGAACCACTCGGAATGGACTCCACTAATTTGGTCAAAGATGAGGCCGGCAATGATATTGTATTTGGAGGAACTAAAACCACTATTAGAGATGCATCTAAAGTTGGAAAACTGATGATGCAAAAAGGTAATTTTAATGGTAAACAAATTGTCTCCAAACAATGGATAACTGCATCTCTGAGGCCAGGTAAACATGCTCCATTTTATGGATATCTCTGGTGGCTTGATAATGCCTCTAAAAATCCAAATTATGCTGCAACTGGCGATGGTGGACAGTTAACAATAATCTATCCGGAACTGGATTTATTGTTCCTTCGAAACCAAAGTTGCTTTCCAAATGGTGGACATAGAATGCCATGGATGGGACCATACTTTCTGAATTTGATTGCAGATATTGTTCAAAAGCCTTTGGTAGAAATGATAGATAATCAGCCAGTTATTGAGTCCAATGTTTCAAGTATTGATATTAGAGACGGAAAAATATATAAGGAGAAATATTAGGGTCTGGCCCCTGATGCTAAACCAGACATCTACAGTGCCAGATTAGAAAATGGAAAGCCACACAGAGTAACTTTTTATACAGATGTTGATTCTATAAGTTTTGATGTTGAACTTGGTAAAACCTATGATTTTATCATTAGATGGTATGATAAACTGTGTTACCAGCAAATAAAGGGCGAAAATTATGTTCCTGCTGCAATTTTTAATGAAGCATATCAGAAGGCGACAAATGGAAATATATATATATCAGAATACCAGATCCTACACATATAATGCTCGATTTTGATAAATTAGTTTTTTAAAAAAACCAAATATTATAACAAAGTTGTTTTAGGTTTCCTAAGTAAGTCTGACATTGATAATGTTACTAATGACCAACTTCGAAGAGCATCTTTAAGCATTATGCTGCTTACCCTGCTAATTTTTAACACAGCGTACGCTAAGACCAATTGACTTTGAATTGTTGTGACGACCTACGCCTGGGCTTTCCGAATGCAAGTATCTATATACCACATATTCACCTACCGACTCGGTAGACGTCCACCAGTTACCAAGTTCGCCCATTCTTTGGAAATCGCCTTCCGTACCGTTACGGAGACCGCCAGGAAAACCCGAAAAATCACTAGTATTGGTTCCGTAGCCATCATTATCCCATAAAATTCTAGATTTCATCTGATCTCCCTGGTTACTTCCTCGCCAGCCAATATCATCTGCCTGAGCCTCGCTCATACCAAGATATATTTCCAACTCTTTCCATTCATCATCACTAGGTAGATGCCAGCCATTTGGGCAAGCATCCATCGCTGCTTCCCAGGAATACAATCTACCGTAAGTTTCACCGTTTTGACTATTGTGATCGTACCACCAGGATTCGTTAGTAATATAATTCAAATTGTCTGCCATCCAGGTTTGTGAGCCTATGTAAACAGTTAAGTATGTCTGTCCATCACGCGTATCGGTCATAGTGCCAAGATTAATTTTGTCGTTTTCCCCTTTATCACAAGCCCCCAAAAATATTGTTGTAAAAAAAAGCAATGTGAGTAATGCTGCTAATATAGTTTTTGTTCTCATAGTGTTGATTTATTAGTGATTAGTACTTATGAATTTCTTATAAAGTATTGTCTTTAGTTTCACATCCAGAACTATTAAATAAACCATTGAATTACATCTATTTTTTCCTTTAATTATTTTAGATGGAAGACAAAACTGCTCATTTTTACAAATATAATTATAAATTATTAAAAAAATTTAAACATAAATATGACTCGATTTTCTGATTTTAAAGACATCGTTATTCAGCGTATTAGAAAGTAAATCAAAACTCCTACCTGTCATGCGGTCAGGTAGGCTCTAAATCAGGTTCTTACAACATAATTAAACCTTAAACCTATACGCCATGTTCGATTTTGAAAAATTAGTAGTCTATAAAAGGCTAAAGAGTTTAACAAAACTGTATAGGATTTCCTTATTGAAACAATTAAAGATAAGGCTACAATTGTACTCAGGATAGATAAAAATAATAATCAAATATATTTAAAGGTATTAAGCCACTATTTCATCTTCTTTTGCTTTAAGAATAAGTTGGGTAACACTTTCAACGTGAAATTTACGGAAGAGACTTGAACAATGAAAATTAATGGCGGCTGCAGTGCTGTCTAGGATACGCCCTACTTCTTTACGTCTATGTCCTTGAGCAAGTAAATTTAAAACTCTTTGTTCTGTTCTTGTTAATTTCGATTTAACAATATTTGGATTATAGTTGCCAACCAAGCTAAAATTAGGAACCTTACTACCTTTAACACGATCACCTTCCAACACAGTTTCGATTGTTGCTATCAATTCATCTCTTTCGAAGTACTTGGTTAATATTGCATCAGCATCATTATTCCATACATTAAATAATACAATAGGATCAAGTTCTCCTGTAACAATTATTACTTTCTTTTCAGGATAGTAGGTTTTAATTTCCAGACATAAATCAACGCCTGAAACTTCCGGCATTACCAAATCTAGTAATACAATTTGGGCCATTGATTTTTTTAATTTTCGCCTTGCTTCTGTAACAGTTGTTGCTGTACCCCCAACTTTTATTTTTTCCGGATGGTCCCCTGGAAATAGACTTTTAACTCCTTCAATAAAAGTGGGGTGGTCATCAATAATAAATAAATTTGTCATATGTTATAATTTGATTTTGAATTGTAAAATTACCAGTACTATCAATATTTGTCAAGGGTAAAAAAAGGTAGTATTAATACTCATAAAAACTATAGTAATTGGTGGACTTAAATATATCTAGCCTTTTTAGCTCTTTAAATAATTTCGTGAAGTTGCCCTGATTTATACTTTTTGTGCATATTCTTTACATGGGCATCTACAGCATCTTTTGACTTATTTAATTTGTCAGCTACTTCTTTTCTTAAAAAGCCTTGCCCCAGCAAACTCAGAACCTTGGTTTCCATCTTGGTTAATCTGGGAGGCTCAGCATCAGGATTATAATCATAAAATCTTGGTAGTTCAGTTCCAATAATTTTAATATTGAATTTATAAATACGCTTTATTTTATTTAGCAATACCGATATGTCGGTTGTCTTGTCAATTATACCATCAATGCCCATATCTGTAATATCTTTGAATACTTTTGGATTGGTATTACTTGTGAATGCAACAACTTTTAGTTCAGGATAATTATTTTTAAGTATTTTGAGACATTCAACCCCATCCATTTCTGGCATTTTCATGTCTAGTAATACTACATCAATATCTAAGTTTGAAATATTTTTTATAGCCTCTTCTCCATTTGAAGCAGTTCCCACGACTCTAAAATCCTTGTCTTCTCTTTCTATTATAACAGGAAGTCCATTTTCTATTACGGGTTCATCATCAACTATAAAAATTTTAATCATTTTTTATATAGGTATATTAATAATAAAAGCCGTAGCATCGTCATGAGAATCAATTACAAGGCTGCCACCCAATTGAGTTAGCCTGTCTCTTATGTTTTTTAATCCCTGCCCGGCGTTTTTGTTATCGGGATTAAATCCCCCACCATTATCCTCAACTGATAAATTTATTAACTCCTTATCTTTATAAAGTTGAATATCTATTGTATCTCCTGAGGAATACTTTGTAGCATTATTAACTAATTCATAAATTAAAAAATAAATACTAATTTCTATATTTTGCGACAACCTATCATCAAAATCACAATAGAAATCTACTTTAAATTTATTTGATTGATTTACAGTATAAACTAAGTTTTGGATACTTGGAACCAGACCAAATTCTTCAAGACTAGCAGGACGCATTCTGTGTGATAAACCACGAAGATTTTGAATAATTGTATTAAGAGAATGATTTACAGTACCAAACTCATCATTTTCCTTAAAATAGGATTGTATTCTCATTTTAAGGGCACTTAAGTCTGAAACAATACCGTCATGTAAATCCATTCCAAGTCTGTCGCGTTCAGCATCCTGCCCCTGTATTTTTGCCTCGGCAATTTCAAGTTTTTTAGTTTTTTCCGTTGTTTCGAGTTTGCTTTTGGAAAGAGCCCATCTTTGTCTGAAATAAATTGATATTGCTATAACAATAATCAAAAATACTATTGCAATATTAACGTATATCCATAATTTATTAATTTCATTTTGCTGCTTTAAAATTGCATTTTCCTTTTTTTCATTTTCAAAAACAGCAGATAAAAACCTTGTTTCCTGCAATTTTTTTTGCTTTCTGAACTCATTACTTTTTTCTATATAAAGTTTTGAATATTTTAATGAGTTTTTGTAATCACCTATCCGGCTGTAATAATCGCTGTATGAGTCGTATACTTCAACAATAGCCTCAATATTATTTATTTTTTTTGCTACCTCAATCGACTTGTCTAAATAGTAATTTACACTGTCAAAATTATGTTCATACATTAGTTGATATGCATAGTTATTGTAAATAATTGCTAAATATTCATCAAATCCACCATATTCAGAAAGTTGAATAGCTTCCAGATAAAGATTTTTACTTAATTCTAACTTGCCAATATCTTTCATCGTCATGGCTTTGTTAACTAATAAAGCTACTTTCTCGTATAGCATTTTAGGTTTGCTTTCTAATATATCATCACATAATTTAAAATACTTGTTAACTGTATCTGTATTATTATGAACTTTTGTAATATTTGTATAACAAAGTAATAAGCCTAAGGTGTCATTGTCCTTTGCTGCATTTGATATACTTGATCTTATATATTTCATCCCTTGATTAAAGTCTCCAATGTCAAAATAGGTCTTGCCTGTATAGTAATCAAGTTCCGATTTGAGATTTAGGCTTACATTATTAGCAGAGTCAAGTTTTTGCGTCTCTAATAATAATTTTAATCCGTCAGCAAACAAACCCATATTTGAAAATATCAGCCCGTTATACATATTTATTCTGAAGTTATATTCACTGGAGTTATAACTTTTTGCCAGAATTTTACTATTATTACAATAATTAAAAGCATCGGTATAGTGACCCCAAACAATGTTATATCTTGTAAGTTCTATATTACAAAGTAATTCAAGATCCTTATTGTTATTTTGTTTGCTTAAATATAGTGCCTTATTAATGTAATAATTAGTTGAGTCACTATTCGTATAAAGAAAAGAATTTGATTTTTTTAATAGATTTTTTATACTATTTGGGCTGTTCTCTGCAGCTAAATAGGCAAAGAAAAAAAATAATAGAATAAAAATTATAAGACTTTTAAAATTCAATATAATAGATTTAAAAAAAATATTAATTCTACAAATCTATTATATTTTTATTACTCTTCATACCAAGATATAACTTCAGAATTATCAGTTTTACTTATTACCTCAACATACCATGTATCATCTGGTACATAGAAATTGTAAATATTACCTTCCACTAAATAATAAGGTCCTGCATTCTGTAACCCATCAAATGAAACTAGTTTTACTGTAGCACTTGCCGTAATATTATCTTGTCCTTTTACTTGAATATTAAGTTTTTTATCTCCTGTAATTAATAAGTTATTTATTTTGTAAAAAGTACTTGAAAGTGTACTGTAAGAGCACATAGTCTGAAAATTTTTTGTGAAACTAAATATAGATTTCGTACCAATAACTTCACTATTATTACCTCTTAAACTTTGCTGAATAGATGTTGTCGCAAATACAACTAACATACTGATAATTAATTTTTTCATAGTTTTTTTACCTCAAAGTTGATGAAGTAAACCATAACACACAAGGGAGTATAAAGGGATAATTGATACTAGTATTTTCTATAGGTTTTTTTTAGGTGTTTTTAATTTAACTAGTTTAAAATCAGGGAAAAATGTTTTTAGAGTACGGGAAATTTATTTTTTGATAAAAGTCATTATTTATATTGTTTACTAAATTAACTGCAGAATTATTAAATGATTTATTTAAATATCAAAAAAAATATAAGGGGTTGGTCATTTAGATTAACCAACCCCTTGTTTAGGAGAAAT
This sequence comes from Marinilabiliales bacterium, assembly GCA_002869365.1. Taxonomy (GTDB): domain Bacteria; phylum Bacteroidota; class Bacteroidia; order Bacteroidales; family F082; genus BM524. The sequence continues at coordinate 12,330 of PKTA01000159.1, forward strand.
TGAATATATTTTGCCTCATTAACAGACAAGTATCTTCAATTATATAGGGTATACCCATCAATTTGTCACTATCGTTGTTTTCAAACAATTCATATATCATCAGGATTTATTTATAAAAAATCTTTTTACCTAAATTACAACTACATGAACTGCTAATTGCATTATTATAATAATGCTACATTAATGCAACTAAACTAATAACAATATTATCGCATGTCAACCCAAAAATAAGGTAGTATTATTCCTAATATTTACTATAGTAAAATGTTGAGTAAAAAAACTTATATGTCTATAAAAGAGTATGATATGTTTTTAGGCGCTCGAAAGAAAAATTATCGTGTTATTTACTGAAAAGTCAAATTATTAGTGTCTTTCAATAAAAATAATACAGAATTAAAGAAAACTAACCTGCCCCAAAATGATAATAAAAATAGCTATACTCGAGAATAACATCTCCAATTTCAAATATAGGTGTGCTTGTTAACTCCCCGCTATCTGTTGGTTTACACAATTGTCCTTTACAACAAGGATTTTGTAATTGCCCTTCGTAATTATACCATACTCGTACACAAAGAGTATAACGAGCATCCTCCTGTAGAGTAGTAGTCCCAAGAATGGTATAGTTATTCAACATATTACTTGAAACATCTGCAATTCCTGTTTCTACTATATTGGTAGTCCCAAACTCAAATAATGTCCACTCTACCCATTTTTCAGTAATGTCAATACAGTTACACTCACTATCGTCCCAAGTAACTTTTGCAGTCCATTGAGCATTTACTTGTAATGTGCTGGCAAATAATAATATTGCCAGTAAGCTGATTCCAAATAAAAATCTTTTTTTTCATTTTTTAGTTAATAATTAATGATAATTGCCCTCCCAAACACTAGGAATCTATACTTTAATTATGTTAGTGTTTTTACCACTTCGGTTGGGAAGTATTGATTGAAATCCGAGGTGGCCATACATATAAATTTGTTTTGCATAATTTATTAGTTTGTTGTTTGATTATCATGAACCCACTATTTAGTTACTTAAAGATATTACTCACATCTTATCAAATGAGCCTTAACAATACTGTGATAGGATTATTCAAATACTTATGTTTTTTTAGTTTGTATTAATGCAGACTCACTTCAAATTAACCAATGTAAACATCTAATGTAAAACATAATTATACCATTGTCAATACAATAATAAGGTAGTATGCATACTAATATTTACTATAGTTAATAATGGGTTATTTGATTTGTAAAGCACTGTATGTCAATTGACTGATAGTATAACTTCTTGGAAGAAAAATTTCTATGTCAAAAACATAAAAAGTTAATTTAAGGGTGTTAAGAGTTCAAATTAATTAGCCATTAGGTAATAACAAGACTATTATTTTTAAGGTCAGTAATTTGATTTTAATATATTTAAAGTGTTTATTCTAAAATTAATTTACCCTCTTTAATAAGTTTATTAATTTTGTTGCTAACTTTTAGCCATGCACTTCGTGTTAAGGTGGATCCATTGCTCCAGTCACTTCTTTCATTTGGAATATTAAGAGTATTAAAAACTTCTTTTTTAATTTCTAATTTGTATGGTTTTTCAGGCATTTTTTTCTTTTCAAAAAATAGTTTCTTTTCAATAAAAGTAAGTAATGAAACTCTCAGCCTTGAAACAAAATGA
>PKTA01000048.1 GCA_002869365.1 Marinilabiliales bacterium
ATATATTTTGGCAGTATGGATTCCGTCTTTTATGCAGTAGACATCAAAACAGGAAGTCAGTTATGGAATTATAAAACCAGTTCTACTATTCAATCTAAAGCGCTGATAAATAAAGATATCGTTTATTTCAAAAGTGGTAATGATGTGTTTGCTTTAAATAAAAATAGCGGACAAGAAATATGGAAGTCTGTATCTGACGACAAGGAGGGATCAGCCAAAATCGATTTATGGGATTATCATAGTGGTTCTGCTGCTATTTACGAATCGAATATTTTTTTTGGATTAGGCAATGGCATACTAAAAGGGTTTGATTTAAAGTCTGGCGAAATTTATATTGAAATTGAAAGCAAGAATCATTCTCCCATTAAGAGTGGCTTAGTAGTAGAGGAATCTGTCTTGTATTTCGGCGATTGGGATGGTAGAATTTATGCCCACAATCTTGAATTAAATAAACAAATATGGATGCATAAAACCTATGAAAAACAACTATATCCTACATTTGGTCAAATTAATACTCAATTAAGTATTTATAAGGATTTATTGTTCTTTGGAGGTAGAAATCCTGAAATGCAAGTCTTAAATAAAAATACTGGTGAAGTACAATGGACCTATATTGAAAAGGATGGAGGCTGGATATCAGGTGATCCATTAGTGATGAACGACACATTGTATATTGGAGGCTCCGATAATCATGAAATGTTTGCCTTTAATGCAGATACGGGAGAAAAATATTGGACTTTTGAATTTTTAAACAACAACTTTTCACAGGCATTAGTTTATAATAATTATTTGCTATTTACTACAGGCGATGCATATAATGTATATGGAAAAAGTCCTGGAAAAGGATATGTTTATGCATTAAACAGATCTGATGGCAGTATAGTAAACTTTACTAAAGTAGGCGGAAATATATATTCTACTCTGATTGAGAAAAACGGCATTTTGTATTTGGCCAGTGCAGATGGAAAATTATATGCAATGGATTTAAATAAATTTCTCTTTGAAGAACCCAATTTGAAAAGCAAAGGATATAATTCCATTGATATAACAGGTATTTCCCCAAGCCCCTTTAAGTCCTCTGTTAAAATAACCTACAATGTAAATTATAATACAAATGTTAATATCAGGATAATTGATTTGAATGAAGATGAGATAGTTACGCTATATTCGGGAAATAAAACCAAAGGAGAGCATATTGCTACCTGGGATGGGAAGGATAACAAAGGGAACTTAGTGCCTGATGCTTATTATTTTGTTGAAGTAAATTCTGGAATATATTTTAAGAAGGCGATAATTCAGAAACAATTGGCTGATAAATAACTAATTCTAATGTTAATGTTAGGAACAAAAACCGATTAACTTAAACATCAATAATAATATACCTGAATCTAATTTAACCAATATCAACTTAATGACCTAAAGAACATTATATAGAAAACAATTCATTATTTCATGATGATACACAACAGTTTTGTCTATTTAGAATATTTATTAATATCATCATATTCAATATGATATAATTAATATTGATACATTTGTATGATAAACAAATTTTTTTGAAACAAGGCTTTATTTTTATGAATAGATTAATTTCTTTTTTGTTATTTAGTATTATTGGGATTACATTTATTATATGCTCATGCTGTGAAAGCCCAATTTCAGAAAGTATCGATCAGGAACTAATGATAGACGTGCCCGAATCACAACTATATGTCAGGGTAAGAGGAGATGAAACAAAACCATTGATTATTAATTTGCATGGTGGCCCTGGTGGTTATTCAGGTATTGATATAAAACTGATGGGGCCCTCATTGGAAGATGAATATCTTGTTGCGTATCTTGACCAGCGTGGTTGTGGAAAATCTCCCGAATGCCAGGATATTTCAATGTTAAACATAGCACAATATTTAGAAGATTTGGATTTTGTAATTGACAGTTTACTAATGCGTTATAACAAAAATAAAGTTGCATTAATGGGCACATCCTGGGGTGGGATGTATGGTTTCCTTTATTTGTTGAAAGACAGTAATAAAGTAAGCGCATATGCCTGTATTGATGGAAAAGTTAATAGTGAGTATCAAAATGAGTTTTTGCTTGATTTTCAGACTAATAAAGTTAATGAATTATTAAAAGGTCAAATCCCTCATGAACGTAAAGTTGAACTTGAAGATATCGCTAAGGAATTAGAAAAAATAAAAAATCGTAATTATTCTAATTTTTATGAGGATGTAAACTGGATGCTTCATGAAGTTTCACCAAAATTGGGCTTTAACGCTTATTTTGCGGATACATCAAAAATTATTTCGATGGATGATGTTTTAAATGATACTGCACTGCTTAATCTAATGAATTATACGAGAGAAGAATATTTAAAAATTGGTGAAAAAGCGGAATTTGTGAACCAGGCTTTTCTGGATGGATCTGAATACAATGAAATAAATATAGAAAAAGAACTGGCAACTATTATAACTCCATGTGCAGTAATTCAAGGTGAATTTGATTATGTTGTTGGTCTTGGTCATGCTCAACTAATTTATAATGCCCTTTCCGGATTATCACCGGAAAATAAAGAGTTACACATCTTGCCAAATACAGGACATTGCCCGGCAATAGAAAGCCCTAACGAATTAGCTGAAATTCTAAAATCGTTTTTCTCTAAGAACTCTATTTAGCATTGTGAAAAATTAAAAATCAACATATATCGTACACACTATGAGAATTATTTTAAATACAATTTTTAGCGTTAAATCAGTATTAATACTTTGTATCCTTGGAGTTACATTAATAGTATCCTCATGCATGGAAAACCCTTCCTCAAATATTATCGATCAGGAACTAATGATAGATGTGCCCGAATCACAACTATATGTTAGGGTAAGAGGAAATAAAACAAAACCTTTGATAATCAATTTACATGGTGGCCCCGGTGGATATTCAGGAATTGATATTAAATTGATGGGTGATGGTTTGGAGGATAACTTCCTAATTGCCTATCTTGATCAGAGAGGTTGCGGAAAATCCCTTGCCTGTTCCGATACGGCAAGGCTTAATGTTAAGCAATATATACAGGATTTAGATATAGTTGTTGATAGTTTACTGCATAAGTATAATAAAAAGCATATAAACATCATGGGAAGTTCCTGGGGCGGAATGTATGGCTTTTTATACATCTTATCACATCCTGATAAAGTAAACTCTTATGCTTGTATAGATGGCAAGGCAAACAGCAATTATCAGAACCATTCACTTATCGACTATGAGATAAAGATGGCAAATCAAATCCTACAAACAGCCCCTTCTGATTCAGTAAAAAATGAAATGGAATTTATTATCAGTGAACTGAAACGTATTAAAGAAAGTAATTTTGAACATTTCCATACTGATGTGAACTGGATGAAACATCAGGTTCCACCCAAACTGGGCTTTAATGCTTATTTTGCCGATACTTCTAAAATAATTTCATTTAGAGACGTTCTGCAGGATACGGCCCTCATGAAATTGATGAAATATACAGAGGAAGAATATATGGAGGTAGGGGAGAAAGCGGAAATAGTAAATATGGCATTTCGTAATACTCCGTCATATAATAATATTAATATTGAAGGTGACTTAGCCAATATCAAAACACCTACTGTAGTTATTCAGGGCGAACTTGATTTTGTAGTAGGGCAGGGGCATGCCCGGTTGATTTATAACGCACTTAGCAGCTTGTCGGATGAACAAAAAGAACTGCATATAATTCCACAAACCGGCCATTGTCCTGCTATTGAAGAGCCTGAAAAATTATCTGAAATTTTAAATGCTTTTTTTATTACACACAATAAGTAAGCATTAAGTACTTATTTTATAGATTTAACAAATTAAAATTAAACTAAAGAGGAAAATACTCATACTATACTTAAGTATAAATTAGTATTAATATTAAACATAATTATTCTTTTATAAAAGAATAATTATGTTTTCTTCACAAACTCCGATTTCAACGACATGGCTCCAAAACCATCTATCCTGCAGTCGATATTATGATCACCATCCACAAGCCTGATATTTTTAACCTTAGTACCTGATTTTATTGGACCCGGTGCTCCTTTTACCGGTAGGTTTTTTATAACAATCACTGTATCACCATCCTGTAAAACATTACCGTTTGCATCTTTAATTGTGGGGTTTTGTTCTTCTTCCAATTCCTGAGGATTCCACTCATGACCACATTCAGGGCAGGCATATAACTCATTTCCTGTATTATAGCCATAGGGCGAGTTGCATTGCGGACAGGCTTTCATTTCATCTGACATAATAATGGTTTTGTAATTGAAAAAGGCAAAGATAGTTGTTATTATTTTTTAACTATGTATAATTTAGAATCTCTATTTATAAAATCACTTTCATCTTTCAGTCAAATTATTTAATAATTTTGATTTACTAAAAGCCGCATAAAGTTTTACAAATTAAATATGCTTTTATGCATCCCGAAACTTTTAACAAATTAAGTAACAGGCTTAGCGGTAGTTAATTATAAATTAATAAATATTTACGAAATGAATAGATTTGTTTTCTTTTTACTAATACTCTCCGTTTCAAATCAAATTAATGCACAGTTGTTTGCCCCTGACCCGGTAGGCATGGAGTATTTCAAAAAAGGTTCCGAATTAATTAAAACTGGAAAATATAATACTGCAGATTCATTATTAACACTAGCCCTATGTAGTTATAAAAATGAAAATGTATATTTTAACAGGGGATTATCACGCTTACTTTTAAAAGACAGCATTGGATTTTGTAATGACATGGATGCGGCTGCCAATAAATATTTTGACAATCAAGCAGAAAAGTTATTCAATAATACTTGTTGCAAGCAGGTTGATACAATATACTTTGATAAAAAACTTCAAAAAAGCCATAAAGGTAATTATAGATATTATGAAATAATAAAGGTTTTTAAGTATGATTCAGTTACAAAAGGATCTTTTCATGATATTAAACACTCGGAGGGAATTATGTCGGTAGACTTTGGATGCAATAATACCCTATTAGGGGCTAAAAGTAAAGAGTCGGATATTATAGCGATTTATACTATCGACGAAAGAGGAAAGTACTATATTAAAACACCAAAACCAATTTCAATTTATAATACTACTGCATATGATCATTTAATGAAACAAGCCAAAACTCTTTTTAATTCGAAATATGGCCATCTAAAGGAAAAAACAGATGGCGATAATTTACAAGTATATTTTTCGGTATCTTTCGATGAGGAAGGAGAGGTTACTTATGTAGATTTCCTGGACTTTTATCCTGAATTAAACATTGAATATGATAAAGATAAACTTGAAGCCGATCTACTACATATTGCAAAGCATTATCCAAAAATTAAACCTGCGAAATTTTTTAAAGAGAAAGTTAAATTTACCGCTTATGATTATGTGGAGTTTTAATTTGGTTTTTGTCCAGGCAAAACCTTAAATCACTCTACTCTGTTATAATTATTAAGAAAGGCAGGCGGATTTGGATTAAGAAACTATTGGGCAGGTTCGATTAACAGCGTAATAAAAACAATTAAAAAAAAACGTTATAAAGAGTGGGTAAAGACCTATAACTAAGAATTCTAATATATTTAAAAAAAACTAACAATATGAATAATCTTTTTATTATTTCTAAGTTCAGAAGACACATTATAATTCTAATTTTTATGCTAATTACAAATGTGAGTATGGCTCAATTTTATGTTAATAAACTCGCAGAAACTGACAGTTTTATTTGGGAATTCAAAGCTGAAATTAATTATGGTGACAATATGAATTTATATGTTGGGGGAGATACTATATTAGGAGGCAACAATATGTTAATCAAATGGAACTTAAGTGATTTACCAACCTGTATTGAAATTATATCGGCCGAAATTCAAATTTACCAACATTCAGCAATGGACGACACTGCTTTTTGCAGCATACAAAGAATAACAGAAGCATGGGACGAATATACTATTACATGGAATAATCAACCCAACACAACAGGATTTTATGGTAATTTTTATTTTACTTCCTATTTTGGATGGAGAATTATTCCGGCAACAGAATTAATAAACGACTGGATAAAATATGGAAATGAAGGAGTTATGTTTATTAATTTACCAGAATCAACTGTCGATCATCGTTTTTCTTCGAAAGAAGGGGGCAATGGCCCCCGACTAATAATAATGTATGATTATGGAAATAATTCGAATCCAGCAACTACAGTTACAGCTACTCCAAATCCGGTAGAAGTAGGAGAAACTACATTACTCTCGCTGGAAGGAGGAGAGTTAGGTTCCGGCGCCGAATGGAAATGGTATAAAAATTCCTGTGGCGAGGGTGAACCAATTGGTGTTGGTAGTTCGGTTATTGTTATGCCCACTGAAGAAACAGAGTATTTTGTTAGAGCCGAGGGATTTTGTGATACAACTGAATGCACTAATGTTTTCGTGGATTTGCTTTATGTAAATGTTGATGAAAATTATAGCTCTAAATCTGTAAGCGCTTATCCAAATCCTGTTAAAAACTACCTTACTTTAAAATTTGAAGAACCATTAAATGGGTATATCGAAGTTTATAATATTTTGGGTGAAAGAGTTTTTCATAAAAATGTATCACAAACAATTAACAATATCGATTTGAGTAATATACTAAAAGGAATATACTTTATACAAATATTTGATGAAAATGAAATTTTATTGTTTACTAAAAAAGTACTTAAAGATTAACATTTATCATAAGTGGGATAATTGGGAGTGTATAAGGTTTTATGCTATGGAGAAGATATTAGGGCCAGTATTATTACCATAATTAGTTTTTCAAAAACAATTCCAATTAGTAAAAATCATTTCCTCATATATTAAACAAAACCAGAATTTCACTGCTTACAGGCTTTCATATTATCTGACACTTTAGTGTTTAATGTTTTTGCTGATAGTTGCTCTTACGACTTATGTTTAAAGAGAATTTAGATTCCTTATTAATTAAATCCTTTTCATTTATCAAATAAATTAATTTTTATATTTGAGACAACCAAATAACCAAGTTCATGTAAGTTGTGATTTAATATTACATTGCAATTCATATCATTCCTTTTGGGTGGTTTATATAGTTTATTGGTATTACATTTATTAGTCGGAATAGTAAAGCACTAAATTTCCCACTTGGTACTATTGATTTTAAGATTCTTTAAAAGCAGTAATTTCAAAAAAACGTCTTTTGTAATACTCTCCAATTTTATTTTATAGGAGAAATGGATAATAATGATGTTATCACTTATTGTAACACTTTTTCGTTTGAAGAACGTTCTCTTATTTATGAATTTCCGGGAAAATTATTAATGTCTGACCAATGGGAGAATTGTTAGAATATTCATATTAATAATACCATAAAACCATTATCACAACCCACTAAAACAACTTTCATGAGCAGCCCTAAAGTTTTAAAAAGATATTTTGAATTCTATCAGAACTAGAATAATTAGAAGAGAAAATACTAAAGGCTTACCGAATATTATCTTTCAATTCAAAAGTTTGCGATTGTGATTATTGAAACTATACAAATAAACCTAAATTTGCTTAAAAAAGACATTTGTAATGAGCAATATTCTGATTACGGGAGCAACCGGAAACGTAGGATTTGAAGTAATACGCTTTTTAACAAAACTCGATACAGCACATAAAGTTATTGCTGGTGTCAGAAATATTGACCAAGCAAAAAAAGTTTTAAAAGGTTTCCCCTCTCTGGATTATGTACTGTTTGATTTTGAAGACTTCAGCACCTTTAACGATGCCCTGAAAGGCATTGACAGGATCTTCCTCTTGCGACCTCCACATATTTCAGATATTGATAAATACTTTAAACCCTTGCTTTCTAAGATTAAGGCGAAAAACATAAAAGAAATTATTTTTTTATCTGTTCAGGGAGCAGAAAAAAGTAAAATTATTCCTCATAACAAAATTGAGCGATTAATAATCGAGAACGGATTCAATTTCATTTTTCTAAGGCCAAGTTATTTCATGCAAAACCTCACTACCACTCTTATTAACGATATACAAAACAAAAGAGAGATTATTCTACCCTCGGGACAGGCAAAGTTCAACTGTATTGACATTGAGAATATAGGCGAAGCAGCAGCAATATTACTGGATGAATTTGATGATTATAAAAATCAAGCTTTTGAAATTACAGGTCTCGAAAATGAAAGTTTCACTAAAGTAACAGAACTGATTAACAATATTATCGAGAAGCCTATTAAATATAGAAATGTGAATCCATTAAAGTTCTATAACATTAAAAAACATGAAGGTATGGTAAAAGGAATGATTATAGTAATGACACTACTTCATTTCTTGCCAAGATTTCAGAAAGAACCAAGTATATCGGATTTTTACCAGCGATTAACAGGAAAAAAACCTACAGATTTAAATACATTTATCAATAGGGAAAAGAAACAATTTGAAAAAATAAATAAGGTAACTTAATCGAGTTCAACTCATTCCTTGCTTTCTATTGCATAAAACGGATTAAACTTATTTCCAAGATTATTTTATCAGAGCCAGTTGTTTTTCATGAACAACTGACGCTTACGGACTGAGCAAATTCTGTATAATTAAATAGATAGCAGACACAACAGTTTATTGATAATAATCTTATTCTAGTGAAACATTTGTAACTTTACATTACCAAAACAAATCCAGGATGAATATAATGGAGATATATACACTATATAATCGTATACACATTTGTTGTCTGGCATAAAATAAAAATAGAATCATGAAACATTATATACTCACATTTTACTTAACAATTCTAATACTTCAATTTGTAAATGCTCAATTTGAAGAATGTAACTCACCAACTACCAAAGATTTACACGATGTCAATTTCATTAATGAGAATATAGGAGTTGCCATTGG
>PKTA01000189.1 GCA_002869365.1 Marinilabiliales bacterium
ATCCAAAAATGGCTGGATGTCAGACGACTGGAAAAATGAATCTGAAGATGTTTCTCATTTGCTGGATATGATAATTGAACATATTCCTGCTGCCAAATTTGAAGATGGAACACCCCAAATGCAAATTACATCATTGGATTATTCTTCCTTTGTTGGGCGTATCGCAGTTGGCAGACTCACAAGAGGTACCCTGCAAATGGGTATGAATGTTTCGCTTGTTAAAAGAGATGGGAAAGTCACAAAATCTAAAATCAAAGAATTATACCTCTTCGAAGGCCTTGGTAAAGAAAAGATTAAAACTCCGGTGGAAGCTGGTGATATTGTTGCCCTTATGGGAATTGAAGATTTCGAAATTGGTGATACCGTTACCGATTTCGACAATCCTGAAGGGCTGCCGTCCATAAAAATTGATGAGCCTACAATGAGTATGCTGTTTACAATTAATAACTCACCATTTTTTGGTAAGGAAGGTAAATATGTAACATCGAGGCATTTACGTGACAGACTATTTTTGGAAACAGAAAAAAATCTGGCACTAAAAGTTGAAGAAACTAATTCTGCCGATAGTTATTTGGTTTTTGGAAGAGGAATACTCCACTTATCAATATTGGTTGAAACCATGCGCCGCGAAGGTTATGAATTTCAATTGGGTCAGCCAAGAGTTATAATTAAGGAGATTGATGGTGTAAAACATGAGCCGATTGAGAGTCTTACTGTTTTATGTCCTGAAGATTTTTCTGGCAGAGTAATTGAAATTGTTTCCAATCGTAAAGGTGAGTTTCTTAATATGGAACCTAAGAACGACAGAATGATGCTGGAGTTCAGAATGCCTTCAAGAGGAATTATAGGTCTCAGAAACAATATTTTAACCTCAACAGAAGGAGAGGCTATAATCGCGCATCGTTTTGATAAGTTTGAGCCATGGAAAGGCGATTTCGTTATGCGTAATAATGGAGCGCTGATAGCAATGGAAACCGGTACTGCAATTCCTTTTGGAATTTGGAAACTAATCGACAGAGGTAAGTTTTATATACATTCCAACGATATGGTTTATGCCGGACAGGTAATAGGGGAGAGCACTCGTGCAGGCGACCTTGTAATAAATGTAAATAAAGGCAAAAAACTTAGTAATATGCGCTCATCGGGTTCTGATACCAAGGTTTTGATTCCACCTCCAATTATCTTCTCTCTTGAAGAATATATGGAAATAATCAGAACTGATGAGTATCTTGAGGTTACCCCTAGATCATTGAGACTTAGAAAGATATTGCTTAACGAACATGATAGAAAGAGGGCATCAAAATAATTTTTATTTGATCTTCTGATAATAATAGCCCCGGGTTTAAACCCGGGGCTAATTGTTTAAACCCGGTGCTAATTGTTTAAACCCGGGGCTATTTTATTAATCCCTATCTTATTATAATCTTTTCAGAATATTTCTTTCCCTTACAATCAATTACAATATTGTAAAGCCCGGGAGCAACGCCTTTAATGTTTATATTTTCATTGGCAGTTTTTTGTTCCTGTAGTTTGGAAGTAAAAACAATTTTGCCTTCCGAATTATAAATATTAATATTTATCTCGGAAGGTTCAGCCAATACATAAGATAAAACAAAATGCCCGTCGCTTGGATTAGGACTTAAAGTAAAACTTAAGTTACCATCTGATATATTACTGCTATTCAAATACATATCAGCATAAAAACTATTGTATATCCTGTCACCAAAATCCCCGTTAAACGACTTTATAACATCTCCTTCAAGGTTGTAAAATTTTAATGATCCGTTACCTTGTCCGGGTTCGGCCCAGAAAGATATTCCATTATCACCGGTATCGAACATATAAAAGTCGTAAGTACCATTGAACAGAGTTAATGTATCTGTGTATTCCGTTGCATTGCTGAGATTCTTCCTTTCAAATATTTTAACTCCACTGGAAGTGCGTATTTCGTAAGAGTTTTGATAAGCCGCATTATTGGTTTTGAAATATATAATTAATGTTCCGGGATATATGTCCACCTGATTATAAGATGAAGTATATGAGTCGTTTATATGATTTTCATCTTCTTGCCCGTTGGGATTGGAAACAGAGGCATTGAATACTCCATTCCCATCCTGCCACTCTTCCCATTCAAACTCATCGAGAGTAATTTGCTCGGTCTTCATTGGTTCCAAATCTCCTGTCCAATGATAAGTTTTCGAAGAACCTTCAGGTCCATAATCTATATCTAGGGAAGTAAGATTGTTTCCACCCAGGTTTTTAATTATAATAATAGGATTAGATGCAGTTGGATTATATCTCATATATCTTTTTGCATTATTTGGAGCAATAATTTCATCGATAGCCGCATCATTATTGAAATTGAAATCAGAATATGAAAACATATGAACCTTAAGGTCATAAGTACCATATTGATCATATTCAGAATTATAATCAACAGTAATTGAGTCGGAATTCACATAATCAGTAATTTCTATATCCTGCTCTGTTACTTTCATCCCGGGACACCATCCTGCGCGATCATAAATCCAGGTTCCTCCCTGCGGATACAAAGGATTTTCAGCACATTCCTGAATTATCTCCCAACTTAAAATATCTTGCCCGTCGATGGCAAAACTATGCGTCTTATCACAAAATTCGGCACAATTGGTAGGATTATCAAATAGATGGCCGGTTGTTCTGGTTTTAACTTTCCACTGCTCTGCAAGAGGATCGATACCAATCTTTTTTGGTGGTGCATTTTGCTCCATATCTTTAAGATTCCAATAACCATTGTAGAGTTTTTCAATTTTTAGAACATCTCGTGGAGGTGTTCCTTCTATCATATGAAATTCCAGATCGAGTAATTCCTGAAAATTTCCGGCACTTATATGAACACTGTCGCGTAAAAAGGGCTCATAATCTGTAACATCATAAATCCATGTAAAACCGTCATTACCGAGGCTTAAATTATTCCCGTAAGGAGTAATAAATCTTCCTATTTCCCATGGGATAAGGATTTCGTAAGGATCTCCGTAATAAATGTAAGTGTCGTTATATAAAGTTGTGTCGGCAGCAACTAAAGTTGAATCGATAGCATTTCCGGAAGCATCATACATATAATTATTATAATAGGAAGGCCATTTTAAAATAGTGTCAATGGCTGTTGTTGGCTCCATAGGATCATAAAAAATAATACTGTTTGCAGCCATTTGGAAGGTGTCAACAACTACTATAGAATCCAATAAACTTATATCATAATTACCTTGCTGCAGTTTTATAAACGGCTTATTATTAAGTCGGTAACCAAATTTATGACGGTTACTTCCCTGATAGTTTTTCCATTCTGCCTGCCCAAAAAAGTCGATGGCATCATAAGAATTAGGACCATCATCACTTACCTGTGTTCCAGTACCTTCATCAAATTTATAATATGCAAGTATATTATTGTAGTAAGGATGTGTATTGTCGATGGTTTTTCCAACGGTAGTCATAATAGTCTGGATATCCAGTTCTTCATCCCAAATGATAAAATCATCGATATAACCTTCATAGAAATTATTTGCTTTAGCGCCTCCAATAAAGAATTCGCTAATGCCTGCCATACTCATCTTTTTACTCGATCCGGTATAGAACATATATCCATTTAAATACATCCTCATATTACCATTATCAACATTTTTTGTGAATGTCCACTGATTCCATTGTCCTTCAAAATTAGAAGCACTTGGGGCCGTACGATTTATTCTATCATATCCTCCTTCACCATTTTGACCTGCGTCCCAGTAAATTTGGCTGTTACTCCAGGGTAGGTGAGAATTGAGAACCCTGTCGCCATCTTCATTCATTCCATAGAAAATTGAATTATTCATTGGCTGCTTAATGGGGTCGCCATACTGCCAAAATGAAATGGTAATTGTAGAATCAACATTGTCGAAAACTTCTGAAGGAATTTCAATTAAATCCCATCCACTAAAGTGAAGAAAATTATCTATTTCTGCTGAAGCTAAAGTTTCATTTGGAGTACCGGCAAATGCTGCTAATTGGGAACTACCTTCTGATTTTGAGTAACTTATGTCGACTAGAATATTTGAACTCCCATCCCAGTTAAAAGGAAAACTAAAATCAATTTGATTATCTCCTGAAATTAGTTGCTTATTACGTTGAAATACAGTTGTAAAACCATAATTTATTAAAGTGTCCTGTGGAAGACTGTCCTGTTCGAAGGCCTTCATTTTTATACTAAAATGCTTTAAACTAACAGCCGAATTAAGGTTGAGAATCAATCCTGTTAAATCCCCCTGTGTTAATCCTGCCGATTGAAGTTCATCGGAAGTGTAAATAAACTGAGCGCGTCCGTCCCCGGCAGTTCCGAAAGGAAAATCCATAATTGTGGAGTTACTACCCACATCCGCCTGACTTTGAGGTGTTGTTTGATTAATATATTCCAATCTTGGCACATATTTAAAAGAAGGAGTACTCATTGCCATTAATGTGTCGGGAGCGGAATTATTTATCTTGAATTTTGGATGTGTATACTGAGTAGAATCGAAATTTCCTGTATGCTCATAAATTTTAGTGTGAGTTGTATAATCCCACTCGCCACAAGCCGGATTTTGGTTAGGATCGCATTTCAGATTATAATACATAAGTATTTTTGAATAACTTATAGTATCCCCGGGAAACAAGTATTTTCCTTCTCTGGGGGCGTTCCATCCCGGATTTACAGGTGTATCATAATCAATGGTTTGAACCACTATTGTATCGCCATTGTCGGCTAAAATAAGTGTATTTAGAAAAATTAAAAGTGTTAAGGATAACAGATATTTCATATTTATTTTATTTTGTATTGTCTTAAATTTATATTACTTCTCAAAAGTAATCTTTTTAATTTATGTTTTATTTCTGACAACCTTGGCCTAATCAGAGGGTGCATTATACTAAATTAAAATATTATTTTCGCCGGTAGATTAATGAATGAACTTTTTGTAAGATTTTGAGAATATTGCTCATAGATTTTCGTTTAAAATAAAAAAATAAATATGAATAAATTTAAATTAAGTTTGGTTTTAATACTTGCAATAGTTATAAACAGTTGTAGCATTTTAAATCAAGCAGGTGAATATGAGCGTTTTATAGGGAGTAGTTTTGCATTGATAAATGTGGAAGCCACCGAGTTGGGAGGAGTTGACATAAGTGACCTAAATGATAGTCAAAGTTTGAACGCTGGTGATATTATGACCCTTACGGGAATATTATTCAGTGGAAATATGCCGCTAAAACTTACTGTATTTATTGAAGTATATAATATAAATGATAAAATGGCCGCAATCTCCGGTATGGACTGGAAATTCATGATGGGAGAAACTGAATATACCGCCGGAAGTATTGACGATAGAATAGAAGTTGAACCATATTCCAAAAAGGTATTTAAACTTAGAACTCAATTGAATTTGTTGGATGTCCTTAATTCAGAAACACTGCCTCAGATAATTAAAGTAGCAAGAAATATAAATGATGAGGAAGAAATTAAAAAACTTGATATTAAACTGAAAATCAAACCTTATTACAAAACCAGTTCCGGAATAAAAAAACTACCTACTTATATTACTTTACGGCCCTAGTTTAAAGAGTGACAGAGGGACAAGGTGACAAGGCGGTGCGTTTTAATGGAAAATTGACAATGAATAATGATTGTTTACATTATAATCTTCTAATCCATTAATCTTCTAATATTTAAACCTCCAAAATTTCAACAACTCATAACTCATAATTCAAAACTCATAACTATTAACTTTAGGCATTTATAACTAATAACTTCAGGCACTAATAATTCAACATTCATAACTCATAACTAATAATTCCTTCTCATTTCCTATTAACAATATAATGTTGATTATCACGTATTGCATACTATAGTAAGAGCACTTATATTGATTAAATTTGAAGAAATAAGTTTTATTATGTGGAGAAAAAACGCAAGTCCTATTATATTTCTGATTATCATTGTTTTGCTGGTTCTTGGGTATTTTATTTACCCTAAACTTGCTAAAAGTGATGCCGATACCTGGAGTATGATTCCCGATGAAACTGCCTTGATATTGCAAATAGATAATCCTTCTGACTTCATCGATAAAGTAAAATCGGAAGAAGATTTATGGAAATTGCTTTCAAAATCGGGTGAGATAAAAAAAATGGAACTTATTGTTGATGCGATAAATGATTTATTTTTTACAGATAAAACGTATCATAAATTGCTCTTTAATAGCCCTTTAACAATTTCCTTTAAAGGCGACACTACAACTAATTCCACAGATGTTTTATTTCTTTCCAGATTGAATTATCGTCCTGCCATAAGTGAACTTAAAGGCTATTTAACAAATAATTTAAGCGGAAAATATGCCGTAGTAGATATTGTTGAAAGAAAGTTTGGAGGATTAAAAATATTAGACACTGAAAACGACAAAACCTATTATTTAAGTTTCATCGATGGAGTGATGCTAATCTCAGGTAGTTTGGATTACCTCAGTGATGCAGTTAATACATATAAATCGAATACGGCTGCTATTTATACTGATAGTGAACTTGTTAAGGTAAGAAATACTGCAGGAACCAAAGTTGATGCCCGCTTGTTTATTAATTATAAACAACTTACTGAGTTTCTTTCAACCTATGTTTCCAACGAAAATATTAATTCTGTTATTAGGCTTGCTTCCTTTGCCTCGTGGACAGAACTGGATTTGATTGTTAAAAATGATGAACTATTACTGTCGGGTTTTACTTCCGGAGATAGCAGCAGTTTCTTATGGAATATTAAAGATGACGAAGATTTTACGAACAAAATTTACAATATAGTACCCTTTAATACCAATATTCTACTATGTTATAATTTTAATGATTTTGCTAATGTTTCAAATAGCCTCAAAACATCAAGTTCACTTCCTTCATTAAATTATGATTTGGAAAAATTAAAGCAATATTTAGGAGGAAGTATTGCTTATGGTTGTGCTGCATCAAATTTGTCAGGCTTTGAAAATCAGTCGTTTGCCATAGTAAATTTTAAGGATAAGAGTAGGGGAGAGGCGGAGCTTAAAAAACTTACCAATTTAACAAACGCAAATACACGATACAACTTTAATTCATATACAATAAGGCAAATTAATAATCCAAAACTCTTAAGTGCGATTTTCGGAAATGCTTTTAGTCCCATAAAAAATAACCACTATTTTTTCCTTGGAGATTATGCCATATTTGCCAATAGTAGCGAAATGCTGATTAAAATAATCCAAATGTACGACAGTGGTAAAACATTGGATTTGAATGATAATTTTAAAAGTTTCAGCGACAATTTATCTTCTGAGGAAAATATTTCACTCTTTATCCGGCCTGCAGAAATCATTAATATGGTTGCGAAATTTGCAAATAAAGAAACTGCTCTTACTGTTTTAAGTGAAAGTGAAATGATATCAGGACTACATGGTGCATCATTTCAATACTCAAATGATAATGGGCTGTTTTTCACCAACTTCTATTTAAAACTTGGAAATAAATTAACTGAAGAGAACCTTGCAAAATGGAAAATTCAACTGGATGCTGAAATTGCAGGAAAACCTACTATGGTAAAGGATCACACCACTAACAGGTATTTGGTATTTTGTTACGATAAGAATTCAAATATCTATTTGATCAGTAATGATGGTCAATTATTATGGAAAAAGAAAATAGATAAAATTCCTTTGGGTGAAATACATCAGGTTGATTTTTTTAATAATGGAAAAATTCAATATCTCTTTAATACTGAAGATTATGTTTATTTAATTGATAAAAATGGTGATTACGTAAAGGGTTATCCACGAAAATTAAATCCTGCTGCCACAAACTCGCTTAATGTTTTCGATTATAACAATAGAAATGATTACCGGGTATTAATTTCTCAGGCAGATAAAAAAACATATAATTACGATATAGAGGGGCATCAAATAAAAGGCTGGGATGAACCACACAGTCAAAATATTGTAAATGAAACTGTTAAAAGGGTTGTGGCAAACAATAAAGACTATATTTTGATTACAGATATCGACAATAACACTATTATTGTTAACCGCCGCGGTAAGGAAAGAATTAAAATCAAAGGCAACTTCCGCAAAGCAAGAAATTCTGGTTTCTATGTGAACCGGACTAACAGCAAAGGAATAATATTAACTACAAATGAAGACGGAAAATTAACCTATATAAAATCCAGTGGACGTTTGGATCAGACGGATTTTGGTAATTTCTCAGAAAATCATTTTTTCCTTTACGAAGATTTTAATGAAGATAATTCGGTGGATTTTATTTTTGTTGATGGCAGGGATTTAAAAGTTTACGATAAATTTAAGAAACAACTTTTCTCATATAAATTTAATAATGAGATAAGGATAAAACCTGTATTCTTTAACATTAGTCACCGTCAGTCGGTACTGGGTGTAGTTTCCGACCAGGAGAAAACTATTTATCTTTTTGATAATAAGGGTAATACAATTATTAGCAGAGGTTTGGTCAGCGAAACTCCATTTACAGTTGGAAGTTTAAACAATAATAATGAGTTGAATTTGATTACAGCTTCAGGTAATACATTGTATAATTATAGTTTGAATTAAGCCTCATATTTTAGTTTCCACCTTCTGTGCGACCACAACCAGTTCTCAGGCTTCTTTTTAATAACTTCTTCAAGTTTAGCAGCAAGACGTGCTGTAACTTCACCATCTTTAAGTTCTTTGGGATTATCAGCAAGAACAGTAAGTTCTAATTCGTAAAAACCTCTCTTAACTCTTTGTATATCAACAAAAACTGGAGGGTAATTATATTTATGAGAANAGAATAAAGTTCAGGACCGTGAAGGAAAGCGGTTTTACGTCCCAGAAAATCAATCCAATATGATTTTTTGGAATTGGAAGGACTCTGATCGGCAGCCATTACATAATTATTCTTTCTGTCTTTAGTTTCTATAAAAACTCTAGCAGTATTATAAATTGATCTGAGGTCAGAACCCAATCGTGATCTGTTTTTCCTAACATATTTATCAAGATGCTTGTTTGCAAGAGGTTTGTAAAATACTACCCCCGGCCAGGTTAACTGCATGCACGAAAGGGCACCCCATTCCCAGTTTCCATAATGATTTGGCAATGCAATTATGCCGCCATGATTTTCGAATAGATGATAGATAACCTCTTCATTTATAACTTTATGGCGCTTGAAAATTTCTTCTTTGCTCAAAGTAAAGGCCTTTAAACTTTCAACGGTAATATCGCAGATATTCACATAAGAAAGTTTCTCAATTCTTTTTAATTCAGCATCAGACTTGTCAGGAAAAGACTTTTTAAGATTATCTCTTACCACAGAGATTCTGTATTTCATCACTTTATATAATATAAAGTAAAGCAAATCGCTAAATATATAAAGTAAGCGGAAAGGTACTATTGCAAAAAGTACAATAAAAAACCTGGCTATAAACGACAATAGTAAATTCATGTGGCAAAGGTA
This sequence comes from Marinilabiliales bacterium, assembly GCA_002869365.1. Classification (GTDB taxonomy): domain Bacteria; phylum Bacteroidota; class Bacteroidia; order Bacteroidales; family F082; genus BM524. Next base: position 9,502 of record PKTA01000189.1, read on the forward strand.
AAATGTTTTTCAATTGAAGGCTTTTTGTTTTTTAAAAACGTTAATACAAGCTTTGCATTTTATATTTTTGCACGAAAATATCAGGCAAATTGTTCAACGTACTTAGGAATTTAAACGAGCGCGAAGGTATTACCTTTAAACTGCATTTGGTATATATGCTTATCGAGGGCATAGTGCTGGGAGTGTTGGCTCTAAACGAGTTTGTATTTCTTAAAAGTATTAACGGGTCAAACTATCAATTGGGATTGCTTTTCCAGTTTTCTATGATAGTTTTTCTTTTTCTGATACTCATAAATGAGTTTTTAAAGCGGGTTGAAAACAGAAAGCGATTATTACGCTGGACAGCAATATTATCTCGTATACCTTTATTATTGATTTTCCTGTTTCCTCATACGGCACAGGCCTATGAAAATCCTGTTTATCATCTTATTTATCTGGGCCTTTTTTTGGTTTATTTTGCCGGAAACCTGGTTATTTACCCCAATATAAATTACTTATTAAAAGGCAATTATACTCATTCTAATTTCGGAAAACTGTATAGTTACGCTACATCCCTTAACAAAGTAATAATGCTTGTTGTTACCTTTGTTTATGGGTATTTGCTCGACATTGACAATTATGTATTTACCTATGTTCTTCCCCTTACGGGAATATTGGCGGTTATCTCAATTTTTGTTCTGTCGTTAATTCCACAACCTGAAAATGCGAATCAGAAACAACCGTCTGCAGGAATTATTAAGGCTGTAAAGTCATCGATTGAGGAGATGAGAGATATTTTAGTAAGCAATGTTCCATACCGTCATTTTGAAATCGGCTTTATGATTTATGGTTTTTCCTTTATGATATCGGTAACTGTGATTACTATCTATTTTTATGATGGATTGAATTTAAACTATAGTTCCGTAGCCTTCTATAGAAATGCATATAATATATTAGCTATCATTTTGTTGCCATATTTTGGGAAATTACTTGGAAATATTGATCCACGAAAGTTTGCTGCCTTAACTTTCTCGTCGGTAGCTGTGTATATTTTTGCTGTATTACTTACCGATTATTTCCCGTATTCATTTGAAATTTACGGAATTACAGTTTACTATACCTTAATTGTTTATGTCCTTTTTCATGGAGTTTTTGCCTCAACCATGGTTTTATTATGGAATATTGGCTCGGCATATTTTTGCGAACCCAATGAGGCCGGAACATATCAAAGCCTACACTTATCATTAACCGGGCTTAGGGCAGTAGCATCTCCGCTTCTTGGAGTTTTATTTTATGAACTCTTTGGATTTACAATAACCTTTGCCATAGCAATATCCTGCTTATTATTTGCTATGTGGCTTATGCGGTGGTCTTATAAAAAGGATGTTAATAATAAGGATTAGGATATTTATTATATATTTAAGCCCAACAGATTACTCAAAATGTCAAACTCATATCAAATCAGGTCATTTACAAAATAACAATAGCCCTGCTTTTTATTTATTGTAGATTTGTATTATTGTTGTGAAGAAGTTATTTACCATATTAATATTATTGGCTGTTGAGCAAATTGCGATTTCTCAAAAAATTTATCATTTGGATAAATTGGAAGCGCCGAAATTGCTATTCAATGAAATGAAAAGTCTTCCTGATAAGTCAAATACATATATCTCTACCACCTCATATGACCTTAGAAAAATTCCCAAAGTAGAAGAATACAGGCCTTTGCCAAAGCCAGTAATTGCTGAGTTTAAAGAAACGATAATTGCAGAAAACTCTGTTTCAAAACGAATAAAAAGAGAAGTTGTATGGAAGAATAAAACTCTCGAAACTTACCAGGAACTTAATGTGCCTGATTTTCTTTTTAAGGATATCGCTACTCGTAATATTAAATATCTCGACAAAGCACATGGTTTTATCAGTAACAATATAATTACTATTAGTCAGGATAGTTTAGGTATAATATGGTTAGGTACCGGAACCGACGGATTATGCAGGTTATCAGGTTCCTCCATGAAAGTATACAATAAACAATCCGGCCTGCCTTCAAACAGTATTAATAAAGTTTTTATTGATAGAAAAGGAATAATGTGGATAAGCACCTCCAAGGGTGTGGCATTCATTAAAAATAATACTATTTATTATTCGGATGATGAAATACTATCAGATGGTAGTTATACAGAAATATCCGAAGATCACTCTGGAAATATTTGGATAGCCTCACAAAAGCACGGAGCGATAAAAATAACCAACAACAAAATTGAAGTATTTGATTCTAATTCGGGTTTGCCGGGTAATGTCGTAAATGTAGTTTTTGAGGATAAGGAAGGAAATATTTGGTTTGGACTAAATAAAGATGGTTTTTGTCGTTATGATGGGGATAAATTTTATCATTATTTTTTGAGCAAAAGCCCTGAATATAATAGTGTTAAAAGTTTTTATGAATATGATAGCGCCATTTGGATTGGAATTTTTCAATCTCCATTAGTTAAATACGTTAATGGAAAATTTTATGAATATAAGTTGTTTCAAATCAGGCAGCCAACAGCGTATTCCTTCACTGAAAACCGTTTTGGTCTATGGATTGCACTATATGGACAAGGCCTAATGAATATTAAGGGTAATATGCACAAACTATATAATCCTTCCGATGGGTTAGTTGGAAACAACTCATATAGTGTTTATAACGATGCAAACAATAATTTATGGATTGCTGATTTGTCTTCAGGGCTTTCCCGTTTCGATGAAAATTTGTTCTATAGTAATAAACAATCATCGGAAATACCCATGAAAATTACCGAGGGGGTAAAAAAAGATAAGGATGGAAATTTATGGTATCTGCCCAATGGAGGATTTTTAGTAAAAGAGGATAATACACAATATACCGTTTTTGATAATACAAAATATCTGCCATTGTATGCCCTTCGTCATGCCTTCGATGGCGAGTTCATGGATAATGGAGATATATTTCTTTCTACTTATAGCATGGGAGTTTTAAAAATAAGCGATACAAAATTTGAATATACAAAATTTGATAGTGGTAATTATGTAATGGAAAGTTCATCTGTTAAACCTGATGAAATATGGTTTTCAACAATGTTTAATGGTTTAAAGAAATACGATTATAAATCATATTACGATATTACTTCCAAACATGGACTTTCAGGCGACAAAATAACTCGTATAAAACATGACAAAAGAGGAAGATTATGGGTTGCGGTTGCCGACAAAGGAGTGGATATAATAAACAAGAATACCATCGCGCATCTGGATCAAGAAGCCGGACTTTCTTCTAATAATACTACTTTCTTTTACAATGATGACCGGCGTTTTTGGATTGCTGGTGAAAATGGCATTAATATTATTGAAGGCGATAGTATGCTTATTTTAAACCGTAGTACTGGACTGATATCCAATAAAATAAGATCAATAATTAAGGACAGACGAAACAATTACTGGATAGGCACTTCCGATGGTATTTCAAAAGTAAAATTTATAGATGATAACTCCATTGAGATTCAGAATTATGAAAGCGAACATGGCTTAAATATTACCGATTTTAACTCCACAGTATTCCTTCTGGACGATGGTAGGATTAGATGGGGTACAACGAATAGTATTTTAACTGCGGTACCTGAAAATGAAAATGTTGTTCAGAATGAAATGAAATTAAACCTTGAAAATATAATACTCAAGGATACAATATCAGGCAATTTCAATAAAACTGATAATTTATATGAACTTAATCCTGTTAACTCTTTGACCCTGGAATTTTTTGCCATCGATTGGGGCAATGAAAACACTATCGAATACAAATACTCAATTATTAGCGATGGTGCAACTGATACCATATGGCAGAGCAATGGCAAAAATAATAAGGTTTTGATTAAGGACTTACCTACCGGAGATTATGTAGTTTTATTAAGAGCCTATTCAAACAATAAGGTATCTAAAATTAAAACCGTTAATGTTACTATTTTACCACATTGGTATGAATCATTAACATTTAACGTTTTTGTAATAGTATTTTTCATAATTGTGGGGCCATTGATTTTTCTGATATATTCATATAACAGCAGAAGGAAAAGGCTAAAACTAGAAAAACTTGTTCATGAAAAAACAAATGAACTTGTTGAGGAAAATAATATAAAAGATGCTCTAGTTCAGGAGATACATCATAGAGTAAAAAATAACTTACAGTCGATTACCAGCCTTGTTGAAATGCAAATATTTTCAGCACAAGATGAAGTTGAAAAGAGAGCCCTTGCTGATATTCAGTTAAGAATAAGTGCTATGGCGATAGTACATGAAATGCTCTATAGTTCAGAGGATATAGGTAAAGTATCTGCGAAAAAATATCTTGAAGAACTGGTAAATTCTATCAATGAAATGTCGAATACGGATAAACTTCCAATAGAATTCAAAATGAATGTAGAGGATTTCAATATTGGAATGTCGAATTGTATTTCGTTTGGCCTGCTTACCAGCGAAATAATTTCTAATTCTATCAAATATGCATTCGAAGGCATCGAAAAACCATCTATTGAATTGAATTTTCAGGTTGATGATTCCGAAGTCATTTATACTATTACCGATAATGGAATAGGGTTCAATCCGGACTTAGTTAATGAAGATGAATCACTTGGATTAAGGCTAATAGATATATTTGCAAAACAACTCAATTCTAAATTAGAGTATGATTTTGATAATGGAACTAAAGTGAAGTTAATAATACCATATAAAAGTCTGAATTAATAGAAGTTTATGAGAGTAGTTATATGTGAAGATGAAATTTTAATTGCAGAACACCTTAAGATAATAGTAGAGTCGTTTGGTTATGAGGTGGTTGGGATTGCACATAATAAGAAAGATATGATGGGGTTGATAAAACGAACAGATCCCCAAATTGCTCTCGTCGACATAAGGATGGAAGGAAGATACGATGGTATTGAAATAGGAGAGGAAATTCTATTAAATTATAATTTTCCCCTGATCTATATAACTGCTCATTCTGATAATGAAATTATACAAAAAGCACTTAAAACAAAGCCGGGTGGATATATTATCAAGCCCTTTAAGGCAATGGATATTTATACAGCTATTACTATTGCTGTAGATAATTTTTCAGCAGCAAAAAACGATAATTTTATACTTGTTAAAGATGGTTATAAATCAGTTAAGTTATATAATTATGAAATTCTTTTCATTAAGACGGATAATAATTATGTTGAAATTTATACCGACAAAACAATGTATATCGAAAGAACAAGTCTTGACAATATGCTCGAAACAATTAATTCAGAGCAATTTATGAAAGTACATCGATCCTATGCTGTAAATCTTGATCACGTTAAAGAACTTAAATCCAGAGAACTCATTATAGGCAGACATCTTGTCCCCATATCAAGAAAGTATTACAAAGATTTCAAAGAAAAGTTTGGACTTTCATAGCAGTAAAAATTGAAATTTACCTGCCTAAATAATTAGTTTTAACCCATTCTCATACAAAAAAATGTCATTCACAACAATTTGGAACCATTCTAAATAGTCTCTTGTTATAATTGCAATGATTTATTTTTCTTGTACTAACTTAATATTTATTGAAATGAAAAAATTTACTATTGGTATTTTTATGTTACTAACCTTTTTTATTGGTTCCATTAACATTATAAATGCTCAAAACGAATGCCTTACTCCAAATGATTTTACCGCAGTTATTGATGCTAATGGCATTGCAACCATTAACCCTGAAGATGTAGTTACTGTCGGTGACAATTGTGACTTTTCTACAATCACGGTTGCTCCAAATGAATTTACCTGTGAGGATTTAGGACCGCAAGCGGTGACCATAACAGGGGTTGCAGCAGGACAA
>PKTA01000157.1 GCA_002869365.1 Marinilabiliales bacterium
CATTTTCCAGTTCTATTTGTTCCTTTTCGGAAAGTAATAGTGGTTTTTTTGTTTTTACAACATGATGAGCTAGAGTATTTTCCTTGGGAAAAGAATCGAAGTCGTCATTCTCATCCACGAAAAATGGGAAATGCAGAGACTTTGTTTGAGGATCAAAAAGTGTTAAATAGAAGTTTTGTGTGTCAATTAATTTTCCTAATTCATTTTGTATCAAGCTTGTGAGTTCATAAAGATTGTCGGTTGTGATTGCAGCAGTCGAGATGTTAAAAATAATTTGTTTTATTAGGTCCTGCTTTTTTTGAACAGTAATATCACGGCCAAATGATATTATTCCGCTTACTTTTTTATTTGTAAAAATTGGAGCAGAATTTATAAGTATAGTCCTTGTTTCTCCATTTTTAATTTTAATTTTTGCTTCATAATTTACTGTTTCCTTATTTAAAGTCTTTGAGATTATTTCTTCAACAAGATCAGTTTCCTCTTCTAATACTAAAGGTTTATATGATTTACCAAGCCATTCATTTTTGGAAAAACCAGTTGTTTCTTCGGCTTGCTTATTAATAAAGGTAAAGTTGCCTTCCAGGTTTATTATCCAAATAAGATCATTGGATGTTTCTATCATTGTACGGTACTTCTCTTCACTTTCTTTTAGTTCTAGTTCAGCTTGCTTTTCTTTAGTAACATCGAGAGAAATGCCACCAATTAATTTAGTACCATCCGACTGTTCAATGCGAAACTGCCTGTTTTTAAACCATATAACATTACCATTTTTATCAATTACACTGCCGTCAATAAAAAGTTCTTTTCCTGCAAGTACCTTTTTGTCGTCTTTTGAAAACTCATCTGCAACTTCCTTGGGGAAATAATCGTAAACTGTTTTACCTTTCCAGTATTTAATTCCATGTACTTCCTCATTATATTTATTTGAGAAAAGATAATTTCCTTTATCGTCTTTAATAAATATTCCGGCAGGAAGTTGCCTCATAAACTCTGAAAATCTTCTTTCGCTTTCTCTTAATGCATTTTCTGTAATTTTCCGATCTGTAATATCTTCAATTAAAGTGTAAATCGTATTGATTATTCCCTTGGAATCTTTAAGAGGAACCAGGAAACTATGTAAACTTATAGGTTTACCCCATTTTGAAACATAATCCATCTCAAACTCTATGGTCATTCCATTATTTACACATTCTTTAAACTTATGTGCATATCCGTTTTTTACGAGAGGTGGGAAATTTAAAACATTAATTTTCTTAGTTTCTTCAATGGAGGGAGATCCTAATATATGTATTAGAGCTTTATTTACATCAATTATTTCACCTGTAGGTTTGGCTAAATAAATACCTATTGGAGAATTTTCAAAAATTAACCGGAAGTTGAGTATGGTTTCCCTTAGTTCTGACTCTGATTTTTTTCTTTCAGTTATATCTCTCATTACTGCATGAATAGTTTCGGTTTTATCTCCGCTATTAATTACAGTTAGAATAACTTCCATAGGAATTATTTCGCCAGTAGTTGTTTTATGATTCCATTCGAAGCGGTTTGAATTGTTTTTCACTGCTTCGTTTATCATTTCCTCAGCTTTTTTATGAGAAAGTTCACCATCAGGCTGGTATTCAGGTGATATATCAGAAGGGTGTGAATTTAAAGCATCCTCTTTGGATTTAAATTTTAGTTTTTCGATAAAGGATTCGTTACAATCATTAATCTTTCTGTTCCTTAAAATAAGAACAGCATCACTGGATTTTTCAAAAAGTTCACGGAATTTTGCCTCGCTTTTTTCGAGAGCTATCTCAGTTTCTTTTTGCTGAGAAATATCTTGTGCAGTACCATCATAATAAAGAGGTTTTCCATTTTTATCCAGGATAAGTTTTGCACTTTCACTAATGTATTTTTCATTTCCAAACTTGTCGAGCCATTTAGACTCAAAATTATGTATTTCGCCGTTTTTTTCAAGGAGATCAGTAAAGACTTTTCTTTGACCGGATTTCTTATATCCGGTTTTATTAATGTTTCTTGTACTTAAATCTTCAAATGAATCAAAACCTAATATTTTTATAAGAGTAGGATTAGCCATTATTATTTTTCCGGAAGGAGATGTCCGATAAAGACCAAGGGCGCTATTGTTATACAAAGAACGAAATCGTTCCTCACTTTGTTTAAGAGTTTTTTCTGTTGTACGATTTAATAAAACCATACTAACTTGTTTAATGAAGGATGTTATGTATTCATTGTTAGTTATGATTTTGTTTTTTAATGTTATGAAATGAACAGCAGCCAAAAGTTGCTTATCTCTGTTAATACCAATAGTATATATTTTGTTTATGCCCAGCAGTTTTTTTGCTGCTTTTGCCGCTTTAGCAGGAAATTCATTTTGAGCAAAATCGGCTAATCCACCTTTAAATTCAATAAGTTCACCGGATTTATAATACTTTTCATGCACTGGTGCTAAGCCGTAAGTTTTGCCAACTATTTTAAATCCGGTTAATTTTGTTATTTGATTTAAAATATTCTTATTTATTCCTTCAACAGACTCTAGTTTGGTAAGTTTGCTTTTGTGGTCTATTGAAATAAACAGAACAATAGTGTTTTTTAATTTTTTTGATAGAGTTGTTGTTGTATAGTTGTAAATACTCTCAGGATCTTTTAAGAGTAAAATATCTGAAATATTGGAATAAAGAGTCTTTACATGATCTTCATGCTCTTTGAGTTTTGCTTCAACCAATTTGGTTGAACTAATATCAACAACTACTCCACGTATTCCAACTGGCTTATGATTTTTATACACGATATTGGAGTATATAAGAACAGTAAAAGTACTCCCATCTTTTCGTAAAAGGTTATAAGTGCCATTATTTGGTTTTTTACCATTGGCAATTTTGTTGATGTTTTCTTTTATGATTTCTCTTTCCGATGGGACAAATGCATTTAGAACATTAAAAGAACTTCCAAATTCCTCACGAGTATAACCTAAACTTTTATAGGCTTGGTCATTAAAAAAAGTTAATTTGCCATCCAAGTCATGTTCATAAACTATTTGAGGGAGTAAGTTTGCTAAGTCAGAATAATTGTCTTCATGTATAATATTTGGATCCGAATCTTCAGAATTTTGATTAGTTGTAATAAATCCAGTATCATTGGTTCTCTCATTATTAAGGATTCTCAGAATTACTTTTATCTGTGCTATGAGTTCAGCAGAATTTATTGGTTTCGAAATAAATGCATCTACTCCATTATCTAATGCCTGGAATAACTTATATTCGTCTTTTTTATAATTTACAAGACCTAGTAGCGGGATACGCTTTGTGGATTCTTCATTTTGTAGAGCGTTGCAGGTATCAAATTCATCTGATCCTTCCGTATTGAGATCAATGATAATAATATCAGGTTGTTTTGATTTTGCTATTTCTATACCTTCCTTCGATGAATAGGAAGTCAAAATGCAATATTCTTTAAAATGATTCTCCAATATAGTTTTTATGCTTTGGATATCATTTTTATTATCGTCTATTACAAGTATTGATTTCATTTTGGTTTTGATGAAAAAATATGATGTAAATACCAGTATTATTTTATATCACTTTGTTTATTTCAGAAGTCAATTTATTAATATCAATTGGCATTGAAATATATCCGTCGAAACCCAAAGATATAAATTTCTCTTTATCTCCTGTCATCGCTTTAGCGCTTATTGCAATGATTGGTAAATTAACAACTTTTTTATTAAACTTCAGATTATTCAATACTTCCGATTTACTAATATCCTGAGTTGGCATATCGAAAAGTAAAATGTTATCCTTTTCCGGATTACTAATTATTATTGTTTCGTCAATATTAATATTTTTTACTTCTTCATAATAATCTTTTAATAAAGCATTTATGGTTGTAGCATTATCTTTATTATTAGAAATGATAAAAATATTTAGATTATCCTTTTTTATCGGGGTCTCATAAGTTTTTTCAGTTTGATTACCGCGTAGGTGCTTAGGTGTATTTGTATATAAAATTTGCTTAATATTTGTTTGCAGTTGTTCAAAATTTATATCACCCTTTTGAATAATTTGCCGGATGTTTGGCTGAGATAGTCGTGACATATCCTTACTCGACAAATCTTTTGCTGTAAGGATAATAATAGGAATATCTTTTGTGTAATCATTTTTAACTAACTGATCAATTACCTTAAATCCATCAACGTCAGGCATCATTAAATCCAGAATAATTCCATCAGGTTTAGTTTGCTTAATAATTTTGAGTGCTTCTTTTCCGTCATTTGCAATTTCTGCTTTTATGCCAAGTTGTATAACAATGTGTTTCAGCTGTTGTGTTGAATCTTTATTGTCGTCAACTATAAGAATTACTTTATCTGAATAGTCTACATTCTCTTTCTTTGCAACTTCATCAAAAATGTTTTTAACGATGGTTTTGTTTTTTGAATTAAATTTTTGAGTTTCATTCGGGTTTTCCCAATTTAAAGGCAGATTTACTGTAAACGTACTTCCTTTTCCTACTTCACTCTCAACAGATATTTCCCCTCCAAGTATTTCAACTAATTTATCCGCTATTGCCAAGCCAAGTCCGGTGCCTTCAAATTTTCTTGAGTTTGTACCATCCGATTGCCTAAATTCTTCAAAAATATATTGCAAGTCATTCTTTGAAATACCTATACCTGTATCTTTAACAGTTATTCTTATCTTGTCATCAATATAAGCTGCCTTTATTTCAACGGTCCCTTTTTCAGTAAATTTGATTGAATTGTTAATGATATTTGTGAATACTTGATGTAGTTTCAATTCATCGGAATTTATTTTGGGAAGATTTTCGTCAAACATTAATTTCAAGTCGAGGTTTTTATTATTTGCCAGAGGTTTAAGGCTCTCGCAAACCAACTTTAACATTTGAATTACAGAGAAATAACTAGTGTTAATTTCCATTCTGCCGGCCTCAATTTTCGATAAATCTAAAATGCCATTAATTAGTTTTAATAAGTTTTTGCCATTTCTCTCCACGATCTTAAGGTAACTGTATTCTTCTTCTTCAAGTTTGTCTTTTGTTTGTTGGATAAGAACATGCGATAAGGCTAAAATTGAATTTAAAGGAGTCCTCAGTTCATGACTCATATTTGATAAAAACTCACTTTTTAGTTTTGTAGCCGATTCTACTTGTTTTTTCTGTGCTTCCAACTCAATATTTTGATGCTGTAGTTCATTTGTCGTGGTTCTTAGTTCTTCTGCTTGCTCCTGCAATTCCTCTGCTTGCTCCTGCAACTCTTCTGATTGTGCCTCAAGTTTTTGGTTGACAATGCTTAAGTTTTCAACTAAAATTTTTGTTTTTTCATTTGCGGATAGGTTGGAGTAAAATACATTAATATTTGTCCATGTTTGACGCAATACAGCCAGGGTTTGATCATCAAATTTGTTAATATTAATTAGAGATATTATTGCGACAATATCATCTTCATCCATTATTGGAATGCTAATTATTTCCTTTGGTAATACTTCACCGGCAACGGTTTTAAAATAGAATTTAGAATTATCGGGAATGTTTTTATGATAAAAAATGGACTTGGTAGAAATTACATTTGCAAATTCCCCTTCCGGATTTTCAGCACTAAATGGTGCAATTAATTCGGTTTTTGCTCCTATCGATTCGAAAATTTCATATGTTTTATTTTCTTCATTTAGGATAAAAAAAGTGCTCATGTTTGCATTGCTAATCTTCATTAGCCTTTTTAACAATGAGTTAGCAAGATCTTTCAATTTTGTTTTACCTATCATCGACTGAGTGATTTTTGCAGTATTTTTATCAAGTTTCAGCATGGATTCAGTTTTATCAGCCATTTTATTTAGTTCTCTTGAAAGGGAACCAAGTTCATCATTTGATTTAATATTTATTCTGGCTGAATAGTTGCCCCCTGTAATTGATTTAGCAATTTTATTGATAGCTAAAATTGGTTTAGTAATAGTATTTGACAGTTTAAGTGCCAGAATTATAATTACTAAAGATGTTAGAAGAAAAATTACCATAAAATTCCAAAGCATATTACTAATGGGTTTATACACTTCCGCTAGATTTTGTTTCGCAACAAAGCCCCATTTCATAGCTGGAATATAAGTATATGCAGCTAATACTCTCTCATTATGATAATCTTCGGATTCAATAATACCAGTTTGTCCGTTTACTGCTTTTGCTGCCGGTTCGGCTGTAATTTTCAATTTTAATGGAGCATCTTCATACCATTTTAATTTATGAATTGCCATAGAATCACTATTAACAATTAACGTTTCTCCTGTTTGGCCCAAACCAACATCGTTTCGTAATAATTTGAAAAGCGATTCATTTAAATTTATTTGAACAACTAAAATTCCTACAATATGTTTATTATGTGACATACATAAAATGGGTTTTGCGATTATCATTTCAGGAGTTTTTGTTGTGTTAGATAAAAACACATCTTGTATGTAAGTTTCGTGAGAAGTTTTTATGTTTTTAAAATACTTTTCATGAGCCTCATTTTTGCCTAAATTTTCATTATTAGTTGATATTTCAACTATCCCACTTATTGGGTTAACTACAAAAACTTCATCATAACTATAATAGTTATCAATAAATCTATCTAGTAATTTGTGTACTGAATTAAGGTTATCAAATTCTTCTCTTGATTTGGTTTCTTTATTGAAAATATTCTCAAGTTTTCTAAGTTCATAATCGCCTGCTATTACATTAATATCTCCCAATCTTTCATTTAACCAGTTTGAAATTTCATTTACTTTAAGATCTCTTATTGCAGTAAGTTTTGCAAATTCGTTCCTTTTTATGGAATCAACTCGTTCAAAATATGTTATTGTTAGAGTTGAGATTAATGGGATTATTGATAAAATTAAAAACCAAAATAATATTCTTATTTTAATTGACTGGAAATGAAACCGTTTCATATTATATCTTTTTACCTTATTTTTTTATAAACCTTACACGAACTCGTTTCTTTAACAAATTTCAAATTATATTTAGAAGAAGGGACTTCCGATTCTCCAAGGAATAAATAGCCGTCTATATTTAATGAATTATAGAGTTTGTTCATAATAACTTCCTGAGCATTTATGTTAAAGTATATCAGAACATTTCGGCAACTAACTAAATCAAATCCTCCATAAATACTCTCAACAGGATAATTTCTATTCTTATCCGTCAGATCAAAAATTGAGAATTTTACCTGACTTTTAATTTCATTTGAAACCTTGTAACAATTATCTTCTTCGATAAAATAATTTTTTAGGGTACCTAACTTTACATTGTATAAACTTTGTGTTTTATATATTCCATCAGAGGCTTTTTTAAGAGCTTTTTTATCAATATCTGTGGCAAAAATGAATTGTTCAAAATTCTGTTTCTCCTCTTTGAGGTATTCATCCAATGCAATTGATAAAGAATATGCCTCCTGCCCCTCGGAGCAGCCTGCCGACCAAATTCTTATGATGTTATTAGATGTTTCTTTCTTTTTTAAAATAATTTTTGGAAAAATTTCATTTTTTACCACTTCAAAGGCTAAAGGGTTTCTAAAGAAATGGCTGACATTAATTGTGAGAACGTCGATAATATTGTCTATCTCGTCATCGTTTTGCAAAATGTAGTTATAGTAATCTGTTAAATTATTTTGCTTCGTGGCAAATAGTCTTTTTTCTAACCTTCGATTCAACATTGGTTCTCTATAACCAGTAAAATCATAGCCTCTTGTTTCAATTAATAACTTACAAATGTCGATTATTTGTATCATGTATATATCAATCAAATAAGTTTATTAATCTTCTGAAGCAATAAATCCTTATCTATTGGTTTTGAAACATAATCATCGCAACCAGCTTTAAAGGTTTTTTCTTTATCACCTGAAAGTGCATATGCTGTTTGCGCAATAATTTTTACCTTTTTATTAAATTCACGTATCTCCTTAGTTGCAGTATATCCATCTTTTAGAGGCAGTTTTATATCCATTAAAATAATATCTAAATCAGGATTGGCTCTACTAGTGTTTACAGCATCAACTCCATCCGATGCATGTAGTAGTTCGAAATGATCCTCATTTAGAATTTCTGAGAGATAGGCATCAGCAAATTCTTCATCCTCTACAATTAGTAGTTTAACTTTTTTGTTAGGTTTAATTATCTGTGCTTTTTCTGATATCGTTTTATCTGAAGGTGTTTTATTTTTTATTTTTGTGAAGGGCAAAGTAAAATAAAATGTTGAGCCTTTGCCGGGCTCTGATTCCACCCAAATTTTTCCCTCCATCATTTCAATATACGACTTTGATATGGAAAGCCCCAGTCCTGAACCTTCGTATGCTTTTTTGTCTTCAATATCGGCTTGTACAAACCTTTCAAAGATGGCTTCCTGTCGGTCAACAGGAATGCCTATTCCTTCATCTTTAACATAAAATGTAAGTTGCTTTCCGTTTAAATTATATCCAAACTCAATATTGCCATCATTAGAATATTTTATTGAATTTTTTATCAGGTTCGCAATTATAGCATTAAATTTCTCTTTGTCGTTTTTTATTAAGATATCTTTCTCATCCAAATTATTATTGAGTGAAATGGTCATACCTTTATTTTCCACTTCTGGTTTAAAAAACGAAAGGTTTCTTCCTAATTCTTCATTAATATTAAATATTGATAGATGCATTTTTGCCTGACCTGTTTCCAGCATTGAAATATCCATTAATTGGTTTAATGTATTTAGCATACGTCGTCCACTAATGGAGATTACATCAATATAAGTCATCATATCCTGATGTGATAGATCAGGAGTTTTTAGCAAATCGGC
>PKTA01000131.1 GCA_002869365.1 Marinilabiliales bacterium
GCTTACGTAAACTATTTGAAAGTTGTGAATGGAGGTATTGTTCAGGCACATACCGTTGAAGTAAAACCAAAGATAGAGGAGAGTTTAAACGACATACTTTTATTTGCCATAATGCAGTTTCGGGAGAGGTTTAAAAGTGAATCGGATGAAATTATCCTTCCCTTTGAACCCGATACCGAACTCAAAGAATTAAAGGTTACTGTTCCCTTGCGTGGCGACAAAAAAATGCTTTTGGATTTGAGTAAAAGAAATGCTATGCATTATAAAATGGAATTGCAAAAGCAACGCGACTTAACCGATCCCGACAGGCATAAAAAGCGTATTATAAAAACCATGAAAGAGGATTTGCGTATGCCGGTTGAACCGGAAATCATCGAATGCTTCGACAATTCCAATTTCCAGGGTGATTATCCTGTGGCAGCCATGGTACAGTTTAAAGATGCCAAACCAAACAAAAAGGAATACCGTCATTATAATATTAAAACTGTTGAAGGCCCCAACGATTATGCCTCTATGGAGGAAGTTATTTTAAGAAGGTATTCACGTTTACAAAAAGAAGAAAAGCCACTTCCCAATCTGATAATTGTAGATGGAGGCAAAGGACAATTATCTTCTGCAGTAAGCAGTTTAAAAAAGTTAAACTTATTTGGAAAAATCACAGTTATTGGCATAGCCAAAAGGCTGGAAGAGATTTATTATCCAAATGATTCTATTCCATTATATTTAAATAAAACCGGAGAAACACTAAAAGTCATCCAGCACCTCCGCGACGAGGCGCATCGCTTTGGAATAACACATCATCGCTCAAAGCGTGATAAGGGAACATTAAAATCAGAGTTAACGGAAATTGAAGGAGTAGGATATACCACTGCCCAGAAATTACTCAGGAAGTTCAAATCGGTAAAGAAAATAAAAAACACAAGTCTGGAAGAACTGGCAAAAGTTGTTGGTAAATCGAAGGCCGAAATAGTTTATCGTAACTTTAATAAACAAACTGGTGACGAGTAATGTTGCGTTTTTATAAGTTATGAATTTTGAGTTATGAGTTATGAGTTGTAAATTTGGTAATTCGAATAACTCAAATCATATTAATTATGAAAGAAAGTATAATTGCAAACAAGTCTTATAAGTTTTCCTTAAGGATAATTGAATTATACAAATATTTGGCATTTGAAAAAAAGGAGTAAGTGCTTTCAAAACAAATATTAAAATCAGGAACTTCAATTGGAGCAAATGTGGAAGAAGGCAAATCTGCAATTTCAAAAAGAGACTTTATTTCAAAAAACTGTATTGCACTAAAAGAGTAACGTGAAACGCTCTATTGGCTTCGGCTATTAAAAGATAGTTCTTATTTACCAGATAAGTATTTGTTTTTGATAAATGAGTGTGATGAATTAATTAGGATACTAACATCAATTGTAAAATCTTCACAAGAAAAACTATAGTTAATCATGTTTAATGACTAGTTATGAGTTTTGTGTAGAATAGAACTATTTCGCTCATGGCAATAACTCAACATTCATAACTCAAAACTCATAACTCTTTTGCATATGTTTCATTCTCCGTTAAACGCAACCCAATCCATCAGTGCAAAGTAAACTTCACCGGAATATAAAACTTATATCTAACGGGTTTCATATTTTGCAGGGCAGGTCTCCATGGGGGCATATTTTCGATAGCTTTTACTGCTTCTTCGGTACATCCGCCTGCAACACCTCTAAGCACCTTAATATCGGTTGGTGTTCCGTCTTTTTCGAGTATAAACTGAATATATACTGTTCCTGTAATACCACCTTCCAATGCAATCCTGGGATATTTTATGGTATTTGACAAATATTGTAAGAATGCAGAATATCCTCCAGGAAATTCGGGTTGTACTTCCACATTATCAAAAATAGTATCATCAGGGATTTCTATTTCCTCTTCAACTTCAGGTAAATCGAACGGCTCAACAGGACTGGTATCAGAAGCATCAATTATTAATTCTTCGTCAGTGTCATCACCATCATCAATAATATTGATTTGGGTATTCTTTTTTATTTCCGGCAATTTTACTTCAGGTGGTTTTTGAGTTGTAATTTCAACATCCTCCTGCTCGTAATGTGTTTCTCTGATTTTAAAATCAATTGTTCGGTGATAATCGTAAGTTCTGTATTCAAAGGCAGCGATTACAATCATCAAACTTACAACAAAGCCTATTAGTAAAAATACACTTCGTTTGTTTTCAAGATCTGTTTTGGGATTTTTTCTAATAATCATAATAAATGGTTTTAAAGATTTATACTATGGGCTTTTTTATCAGCCCGAGAACTATAACAGAGTAAATCTTTAAACCATAAGCAGATTCTTTTTATAACATAACCCAAACACTATGCCATAAAAAGAGACGTCTCATCCAGCCAAAGGCCAAATGAGACGTCATATATATATAATTTTCAAGGTTATTTACTGTAATGTAAACTTGAGAGGTAGGTTGTAAGAAACCCTCACGGCTCTACCTCTTTGTTTACCCGGTTTCCATGTAGGCATATTTTCAACAACTCTAACTGCTTCTTCGTCACAGCCTCCTCCGATTCCACGGAGAACTTTTATGTTTGAAATATTACCATTCGGTTCAACAACAAAGTTTACGAAAACTTTTCCCTGAATTCCGCTTTCTTTTGCCAGGGGAGGGTATTTAATATTATTATTAAGATATCTATACAACTCGACGGTACCATCTGGAAATTCGGGCATGGATTCAACGACTGTAAAAATTTCGGCTTCCACAATTTCTTCTTCTTCTTCAATAGGAACATATTCAACAACTGTTTCGTCGTCGGCTTCCACGTCGATTTCAATTTCATCTTCAACCTCCACATCATCCTCAACAATTTTAATCTGAGTCACCTGTTTTGGTGGTGGCGGTGGTGGTGGTGGTGGTTTGTGTTCGGTAATTGGAATAATCTCTTCAGGGGTATCATCAACAGCCCTTTGCTGCAGGTCGATGGTTTGCTTATCGTATGATTTGTATTCGAACGCAGCAAACACTACCAAAAGAGCAACAATAAGTCCTACCTCAAAGAAGTAAGTCTTTTTGCCTTCTAAATCGGCCTTTTTGTATTTTTTTGGTTCCATGATTAAATATTTTATTAATCGGCTGCTGAAATAGGCAATTAATCCTTATTAACATAATTCCGATTCGTTTTTTTTATATATACCAAATAGAATGCCAAAAATCCACTGTTTTCGACATGTTTTATCACTTAAAAACACAACCGGTTATATATCAGCGGTATAAATAGATAGAGGAGTAGTTTTTGGGTGACCCAGTGTCGAAGTCAGGAAAAAGAGACGTCTCATCCAGCCAAAGGCCAAATGAGACGTCATATATATATAATTTTCAAGGTTATTTACTGTAATGTAAACTTGATAGGTAGGTTGTAAGAAACCCTCACGGCTTTACCTCTTTGTTTACCCGGTTTCCATGAAGGCATATTTTCAACAACTCTGACAGCTTCTTCGTCACAGCCTCCTCCGATTCCACGGAGAACTTTTACGTTTGAAATACTTCCATTCGGTTCAACAACAAAGTTTACGAAAACTCTTCCCTGAATTCCGCTTTCTTTTGCCAGGGGAGGGTATTTAATACTGTTACCAAGATATTTATACAATTCGCCGGTTCCTCCCGGAAATTCGGGCATGGATTCAACGACTGTAAATATTTCGGCTTCCACAATTTCTTCTTCTTCTTCAACAGGAACATATTCAACAACTGTTTCGTCGTCGGCTTCCACGTCGATTTCAATTTCATCTTCAACCTCCACGTCATCCTCAACAATTTTAATCTGAGTCACCTGTTTTGGTGGTGGCGGTGGTGGTGGTGGTGGTTTGTGTTCGGTAATTGGAATAATCTCTTCAGGAGTATCATCAACTGCTCTTTGTTGCAGGTCGATGGTTTGCTTATCGTATGATTTGTATTCGAACGCAGCAAACAGTACCAAAAGAGCAATAATAGGTCCTACCGCAAAGAAGTAAGTCTTTTTGCCTTCTAAATCGGCCTTTTTGTATTTTTTTGGTTCCATGATTAAATATTTTATTAATCGGCTGCTAAAATAGGCAATTAATCCTTATCAACATAATTCCGATTCGTTTTTTTTATATACAGCAAATAGAATGCCAAAAATCCAAGTAACGCTCCGAGAAAATCGGCAACAAAATCAAAAAGATTTCCATCGCGACCGACAAAAATATAGGCCTGTAATATCTCTGTTAACAATCCATAAGCAACACCTATAGTTATTGCTGAAATGGCTATTTTCTGAAGATATTTTTTGTCGCTTAACTTATCCCTAAAAGCAAAAAGTATTAAAAAAGTCTGACCTCCAAAAAGTATAAAATGAACTATCTTATCAGGTGAAGCCCAATCTAAAAAACTAATTGTTTTGGGCACATAATTCCCTGGTATTCCTGTTAATAACAGAATAAGAAGTGCCCAAACTATAGGGGGCCAAAGTTTTTTTAAACCCAAAACTAAATTAACTCTTTGTATTGATCTGCTTTAAGCATGTTTTCAACCTCAGAAGTGTCAGCAAGTTTAATCTTAATAATCCATCCTTTTCCGTAAGGATCTTTATTAATTAATTCGGGCTGATCGTCGAGTTCTTCGTTCAACTCAACTACTGTTCCTGAAACAGGCATAAACATATCGGAAACAGTTTTTACAGCTTCGATAGTTCCAAAAGCCTCTTCTGCATCCAATTCCTCATCTACGGTATCAACATCAACAAAAACAATATCGCCTAGCTCTTTCTGAGCAAAATCAGTAATCCCAACTGTTGCTATATCTCCATCAAGTTTTAACCACTCGTGATCTTTTGTGTAAAATAAATTTTCAGGTATATTCATTGTATAAATTTTTAATTTTTGTCAAAATTATTCTTTTTTTTAAAGCCAAAATCTATTATTAGTATTTTATAATTATTAAAAATAGATATGATTATCAGGCAGACAATAAAATATTATTGTGCTAAATTAAATCTAAGTGTAAATCCACCATTGGTAGTGGCATTCGGATATTGTGAAGATACATAGGGATTGTTGCTGGTCCAGTTAAAATAAGCCCTGAACTGCAAACTTTGACTAAGCATATAGTCGGCAGAGAAATTTAAAGTATATTGCTTCGAACCTGCTGAAACCTGATTATTCTCTTCGTCTATCCTTCTCAAAATTGTTTTATTATCGCGTATTCCAAAATCCAGCTTTAAGTTAAGATCACTATTGAAATTCGATCTTTTTCCACTTCCCGATATGGAACTCATGGAGAACTTAATCCCCTTCCATCTATAACCCAACCCAACAACTATTTCATTACCAACTATTTCTGTCATTTGGTTATTGACAAAGCTCATAGATATGTTTCTTGATTTCTTATATTCAACACGTGCATTAAAACTATTATGCATGGTAAAGTCTACTCCAATTAATGGGCTATATTGTTCAATTATCGATACAACTCCAATGTCGAAGGGCGTAATATAATTTGAAGTGCTTTCATAAGTATTGCTGGTACTATCAGGGTTATATAATACATTGGTTTGCCATGAATTTATACTTAACATGGAACGATAACCATGATTTATGCTGAAACTTCTGAAAAGTTTACCTATAAGATTAATCTTCGTTAATCCATTAAATGTCAATTTCCAGTTTGGTATAGGAAAAGTAGGGAAAGGATCATTTATTTTCACTGATTCGCTACTTTTTCCGCTATATGCTGAAAGGAAGGAATAGTACAATACCTGCTGCGAATTTGATCCATAACCTTCCGGGAAATTCATTGCGGCAAGTGAATCATAAACATATTTCCCCGACCACGCATCATTTTCACGAGCCAGGCGCTCTGCTACTGTTAAGCGGTTATCCTTAAATTGCTCGAATACCGGAGAAGTATCATCATCATTTGCTTTTACAAAGGATGTTTTTATCATGGAATAGGAAATACTAAAGTTTCCTGATTCCATAGGTGTATACTCAATAAATTCATCCTCAATTTTATTATATCGATAATACGACTGATAATTGCTGGCATAAACCCTGTCGGCATTAAAGTCGATTTTAAATAATCCAAGGAAATCGGTATTTATTTTATATGATAAGGATGTTGTATGTTTAAGCATATACGGATTGTTTAAAGCCGTATCACTTGTTATCCAGCCATTATTTGAGGCATCGGCTCTAATATCTCTCTGACTACCAAAAACAAACCCCCAACCCGGTGCAGTCTTTTCAAAATTCATTCCCAATAAATCAGGTAAAGGCGTAAATCCCGGTAAAACCGTACCATTATTCTCGCTATAGTTAACAGATAGTTTTTTAACCGACAGCAACATTTTCACAAAGCCTTCACCAATAATTTTGGCATAATTAATTTTAGGTTTTTGGTTTGTAGTATCATCCTCCGGCTGGAGTGGTTGCGGACCTCCTCTTTGGCTTGCCGATGTTGGTCTTTGTCGGGTATTACTCGAACGGTCAAGTTCTTTTAGATAAGGTATTTTATTATAAAGATCCTGAAAATCAGCAGAACCATTAAGTTGTTTTGAGTTTGAATTTTCAACGGTATTTCCAAATCTTTCCTGTACAGATTTTGGAGATGCCGCCCATGAATATAATCCCTGATAACTTGCTGCCAGCTTCATCCAATCGGTAAGTGGAAGTTTTCTTAAAGGCAGATTATAAGTTATTTTTACGCTTTGGTTAAAATTTTGAGTTGTTCCAAAACTAAGTACTTCTCGCCATACCTCTTCTTTATATTTCTGCCATTCTTCTGTTCCCTTATCAGGATAGATAGTGGGTTCTTCAATATAGGCATTTGCACCTGCACTATATTCAACATTTAATGAACGGGAGAAATCATATTTGAAATCATAATTTCTGTTCCAGTTCCAAACCCTGTTATAACGTGGGTATGTAATGATATCACCAAAACTTTTATCCCTGTCGAGGCGGGAAGTAATATCCCTGTTCATATCGAAACGCACCGAAAGAACCTTTGGAATAACATAAAAGTTAAAGTCTTTTATTAGTTTAAACCAATCGGACTTTAGAGATTTGGATTTACTGAATGGTTTGTAATTTTTAGGACGACTATTAAAATTATAACCTAATCCTCCTCTATAAGTTTTCTGCTCGTCATATTCTATATCAATATTTCTATGAAGATTATGAGAGTAGGCAAAAGACGCGTCAAAGTTTTCAATATCATAAATATTATTATTCTTTTTAGAATTATTCCGCTCTTTACGAACATTCATAAAATTGATATTTGTCCTTTTGGTAATATCATTTGTTATATCCTTTACGGAGTCGCGTTCCTTTTCAGAAATATATGTATTTAAGTCGTCTTTCAATTCTATATCAGGGTCCAGCGGATTAAATTTAGGGGTTATTTTACTTTGTCCATGATCCACATGAACGGGTATTTTTACGCCTGCTTTCTCACCAAAGAATTTCCCTGCATCAATATCGGCAGAAACCAAATAATTGGTAACACTTTCCTGTGGTATTTCCGATAATTTTTTCTCTATACTTCCAAATCCTGCTGAGGTATGCGAAGCATTAAAAGCCACGCGTCCCAGGTCGGCCAGAGTAGCATCTACCCTACCTGTTGCTGCCCAGCCCGGAGTTTTATTAAAATCGGTAAGGCGCAATTCATCGAGCCATATTACAGCACTTTTTGCCTCGCCATCATCCGATGAACTTGGACCTAAACGCTTGGGATTTCTTACTCCCAGTAAAATTCCTTTTACATCACTAACACTGGGGCTACCAACAACACTTACTTTGGCTATTCCAACGGGTTCAGAATAGGGTTTATCGAGACGTATTGTAGAATTAGGATCGCGCATGGCAACATTTCTGTTTTGCTTTACCTGTACCAGTTCATCCAATATAATTTCCATTCTGTTGGCTTCAGGCCAGATAAGTTCAGGGTTATTAACGCCCCACTCGGTATATTGAAGAGGGATTTCGTATTCGTAATAGTTGTGGGTAAAGTCGGATCCAATTCTTACAAATGCCGTCAAATCGCCATATTCCGGATTATCGGTGGAAAGCAATTTCTCAGCATGAATAAACATTTGTATTTTTTTATACTGACGGAAGTCGAAATCGGTTGTTTTATAAACTCCTTTAGCATCTCCATCTATCAGATTATCAACAGTTAACTCCAGTGATTGTTCATTCTGACGTACATAATTTGTGGTTCCAAAGTTAACCTCTCTATCAATTCCCGGAGGAATAGAATACGGAATAGGTTCTCTGTTACCATTCTCTTCTATATTAACAGTAGAAACTGTAAATTTCGAATCTGATGTTTCATCTCCGGGAATATATTCCCCCTGACCCAATAATGAATGCTGATATCTTCTCCACTCACCTCTTACGAGTTCAAAGGTTGCAAAACGGGTAACGATAGGCCTTTTAAAGTCCTTCATAAACACCCTCATAAATCTTATTGAACGGAAATCGCTGATGCTACCAATAACTTTATCAGGATTTTGAACCGGTATTTTGAACTGATACCA
>PKTA01000074.1 GCA_002869365.1 Marinilabiliales bacterium
ACTTTGGCTATAAGGAGTTTTATGATTCGGTTGACACTACAATTCAAGGCAATTCAACATATAAGCAAATAATAAGTTGGGGTATAGATTTCCCCTATTCCGACAAGGAAAATTATGTTTTCACTACAAACAGTAAATTAAAAACCACCAAAGATGTTGAGTTTATTTCAGAAAATCACATAGAATTCCTAAAGCATCTTAAAAATCAAGCAGGAAAAGATATTTGGATAATCGGTGGTGGAAAATTAAACAGCATGCTGCTAAATGAAAAAATGATAGATGAAATTATTGTTTTTGTAATGCCTATAATTTTGACAGATGGCATCGATCTTTTTGAAGAATTACCTAAAGAAACGAAATTAAATCTTTTAGAAACAAAATCCTTTGCAGGCGGAGCTGTGCAGTTAAGATATTCTTTGAAATAGTATTTATCTTTTAATCCAACTTCCTGACATAAAACAATCTCTGACGGGGGCTCCATGTTTCACCCTTGTCTCTGGAAACACTCATCTCAACATTAAAACTATCTTTATCAATATTGAAAATATTTATTTGAGAGTAGGTTTTGGCTAAAGTTGTGTCGCCATAATTGACATTTACGTTATGAAACACAAAGGAAGTATCTTTATAAACTCCATCAAATAACTGTATTTCGGATTGCAAACCATCATACCTGGTCATTACATATTTTTCGGCAGTGGAATTATAACTATAATTTATAATAAGGTTTTGAACCAATGTTATGTCATAGGAAATTTTCTCAACAATTAAGTTTGTAGCATCCCAATATATTTTTGAGAATGTACTATCAAAAGTATACCATGTTCCTCGCCTGGTCATTACATCAATTTTAACATCCCAATTTCATACCATAAAAGAAAGCCATTTCATATGATCGCTTTTGGGCATTTCAAAAATACTTTCATCAACATTTATATTGAATTCTATGTTTTCAATTTGCAAAATCCTGTCGCGTTGCCAAAAAGTACGCTCTATAAAAAATGGAAGAACAACTCCATTTACAGTTCTGAAATCATCGAAATATGTTTCGGCAGGCACAGGATAGGCAAAGTCAACCCAGTTTGATTCGCATTTATATTCAAGATATGTCTCGGGATCCAAATACCATTTTTCTTCCTTACCATTATTTCGAGTAAGTTCCAAAACGATCATTTCAATCCCATCAACATCCTCATTATCCAGCAACTGTACTTCAAAACCTCTTTCTTTATACTTATAGAATGGAGTGAAAAATTCCGCTTTCTGATAAAAAACATTTATCTCGGCTTTTTTCAACTCACGAGGATAAAGAATTTCCTGCCACGGATCGATAGTCCACCCCGTATTACAATTAAAGGCTTCCAGGACTTTATGTTTACCCAAATTTAATTCACTATAATATTGCCCCTCTTTTGTTTTTATGGCAAAGAAGTCTTCCTCTATACTAAAAGCCGTAAATCTGCCGGAAACCTTCATCGATTCAATATTTTCCCATGCTTCAACACCTCCATGGGCTTTAATATGTTTATCAATTATCTCATCTACATTTTGGGCATTGATAATTGGAGATATACACAATAAGGTTATAAATACGAAAATCTGATTTTTTATTAGTCTCATAGTGGTAGGATTAATCAATTAATTTATAAGATGCCATTTCGGTGAGATTTCTCACAAATACTTTCCCATTATAAAAAGAAGGGGCAGTCCATGATTTACCATCTATGGCCTGAACAGAGCAGTTTTCATTGTATGCATCTGGTGAAGCATCGGCAATTACTAATTTCCCTTTATCGGATAGAATAATAAGTTTATCATCCACAAGAATTAAACTTCCTTTTCCGTATCCTCTTTTTGTCCATTTTACTTCGCCGGTTTCGGCAGAAATACATCGTACAGCTGCAACATGAAATCCATAAATATATCCTTCATGATAAACACATGAACTAAAATCATTTTTCATGCTCACACCCTTTAAAACCTCAGAGGCTTTATTATTTTCGACTTTCACAACAAAAAATCCGGGATTTCTTACTGCCGACAAAAACAATTTGTTTGGCGGGATAAGAATCGGAATGGCAGTAGCACCGCCGAAAGGCATGTTGTATGTCCACAATGTATCTCCTTCTGGAATTAATGAATATAATGTTCTGCCATTGGCAAAAATAATTTGCTCCTGCCCTTCTATGGTGGCAAGCAATGGTGAGTCGTGAGATGCGGCTCCGTTGGATGATGACCAGACAATATCGCCATTTTCTTTGTTAAATGCCATAAAAGCCCTGGATTCGGTTCCTCCAACTTCCATAATAACTTTTCCATTTAGCAAAAGAGGAGAGGAGGCAAAGCCCCATCTGGGAGTTTTACTTCCAAATTCCTTTACAAAATCCACCTGCCAAACAAAGCTACCATCCTTCTTTAAATTAGCCGTGAGTTTTCCGTGGCCACTAAAACTGAAGATATATTTATCATCTATGCTTGGTGTTGACCTGGTACCATTACCCCATCCATCCTCATCAAAATAAATTGAATCGACTTTAGTTTTCCAGATTTCGTCGCCTGTTTCCTCGCTGAAAGCAGCAAGATATTCTGTGCCTGTTAGGCTGTCAACAACTTCGCTTACCATTGTATATACCACTCCTTCAGAGATAGTTAACTCTGAAAAAGCCGAGCCAATATTCTTTTTCCAAACAAGTTCAGGTTGTGTTTTTGAGCAGTCGAACTGAGATAAACTTTCATTAGAAATTCCATCTCTTTCGGCTCCCCTGAATTGTATCCAGCCATCAACTTTGCTTTCCTGGGAAAAACCTGAAAATGCATATACAACTAAAAACAACGGCAATAGCCATTTATAATTTATTATGGTTTTCATAGTGTTTTTTCTTTTCATTAAAAATTTGCAAGTAGATATTAATAAAAACAATAGCAGTTTTTTGATGTTTTTTTACAAAAATATGGTATATCTACATTAATAAATTAGAGATTAAAAATACGAAAAAGAAGTTTAGAATGAATATTTTTTGTGTTGAAATTGATTTTATTAGACCAAATAACACAATAAATCTACGAACACTAGGAAAGAGGAAATAAAAGGCTGGTTTAAGGTTTATTCTTTCCTCAGATTTTGAATGAGATTGTTTTTTAAACCAAGCCAAATTGGTATTAAAATCCATACTAAACCACTAATAAAAACCAATAGCACAATCACAAATAAAAAGTTTCCGGGAATACGGAAGGCCGGTGAAACAATTGAAGGCAATATGCCTATAAAGGCAGATATAAAACCGATGGATATACCCACCGTCAGAAGCATCAAATTTTCACTGAAAATTATTTTGAATATCGCTTTATTTTGAAATCCCAGAGCCTTAAAAGTTGCCATTTCCTGCTTTCTTTCAAGCATATTTCTCATCAAAACAATTCCAAGTCCGAAGGTACCAAGGATAACTCCAAGTCCGCCAAGTATCATAAAAATAGAAAGATAAGTATTGGTAACGGAATAAAATGCTGCAAGTCGTTTTGAGGTTGAACTAATTTCTATTCCATAATCAGATAAATAATTGTTCATCAAAACTTCAACTTCTGTTAAATTTTCTTTTGGAGCATCGACAAGCATTATTTTAGACCCTCCTGATGAAGGAAAGTTTTTTTCGAAATTCTCATTAGAAATTAAAATATTTCCCTGAAAAATTGAACTGTTTAACCCCCCGATGAGAATTATGGAGAGTTCTTCACCGAACTCATTATGATAAAAAAGGGTATCTCCCACCGACTTTAAAAGTCCCCACTGAATTACTGTTTGATCAGCATAAGCAGGAATAATATTATCACCATAATTATTGTTAAGTTGCATCCATGGATTATCAGAATCATTGAGCAATTTGGCGAATGAAAAAGCCTTTAGGCTATCGAACAAATCAGGGTTAATACCCAGAATTTGTGGTTGCTGTACCTGATTCAAATTCAGGCAACTGGCATCATCACCGGCAAGATTATGAAACTGAACAAAGCGAACATCATCCAAAATTTTTTCATCTTCTAATCCGTATTGTTTTTTCCCTTCAGGGGTATTTATATTTTGTAAAATAGGAACTGTATTTTCTACCCATAATTTAAAACCGCCTGTCCCCGATTCTCTCATATTTTCTGTTCCGGAGAATGTTGTTCTGTTAGCTCCTGTTATTATTATTGTAAATGTTCCTAGCGCCAATAGTGAAACTACAGCAAGGCTTCTGCTGATATTTCTTCCGGCATTCATCATTATTAAACGGCCAAAAGTTAGATTATTAGATAAAGCCTGTTTTTTATTGAGTTTAGGTTTTAGAAACACCAAAAACAATGATGTAGACCCAACTAAGAACAAGAAACCTGCAATCAGCATTAGTTGCGAATTCGATTCTATTGAATTAAAAATTGAAAATAGCAATAAGGCTACAGAACTCAATATTCCGCCGAAAGCAACAATCTTATTTAATTTTGCCTTTGGTATTTTATAATTGCTTTCCTGTTTAGCAATAATCGAAATAACAGTTTTTTTGAGTTTTCTGCGAGTGACTAAATATATGGTTATGAGCGAAATAATAATGCCAATAAAAATTCCTGTTAACAAGGTTTGGGGGTTCACAAAAACTTCAATGGAGTCTGCATGAACGGCATCATTCCAAATTGAATTGAGTCCCCAAATCATGAAATTATTGTATGATATTCCTGCCAGGCCACCAAATATTGCCCCCAGAACTATGGTTAATATAGATTCGGAAAAACGAAGTTTTAATATTTGTTTCTTACTGAATCCCAAGCCAAACAACATACCAACTTCACTCATGCGACTTTCGGAATTCAAACTATATATCAACACTAATAACAGTATTGCCGCTGCAATAACAAAGAAACTCAAACTTAGGAATAACTCTCCAAAATCGACGCCATTTGCGGCCGCTTGTTTACCTTTAGCGCGTAAATTAATAAACATGAGCCCCAAGTCTTTGGGGGAAATACCAGATATTATTTTTTGTTCCAGTTCGCTTTTGCTAAGCCCATTGTTTTCGAAGCGAATGGCAGTATAAGAACCAAATTTATTTTTCCATAATTTAAGGCCTCTTTCAAGAGAGATAATTGCCTTTGGAGTTCCTCGGTAATCATTCCAATAATCTTCATCCTTATCCCTTATTTTCTTTAAATCGATTGGAATTCCGGTATCCCAGTCACTACAGTTTCCTGCATCCGACAAACCCGGAAAATCAGGCATGAGGTTTTTATTGAAAATACTATCTGCAATGGGAACTATACTTTTTACTATAAAACTTTCTGATTTCTCTTGAAGTGATCGCAAAGACCCCATTACGAAATACTTTATATGTAATGAATCGCCAACTTTTGCATTCAGGTCATTGGCAAGCCATGAGTTGATTATTATTTCTGAATCCGAAAGTTCTTCACCTAAAAAACTATCAGGAGCAGCAGTAATAAATGAATAAGGAGTTTCCTTTTTATTGATTTTCAGAGAGTTTACAAAATAACTCAGTATTTTTTCGTTTGGAATTTTAGCTTTGTCAACTCCATCGGTAATGGGAATATCGATGAATATTCTGTCAGAGAGCAGTTCAAATTTATTATTATTTAGTTTATGGATTTTTAGTCCTGCATCTTTTAATGTCCAGTTATTTCTCAGACTTTCGTCTAGATTGTCTTCATTTATTTGCTCGCTTCTTCCAACTAGGATAATATTACTTAAGTTTTCCAGTTGCAAATCACTGGCAACAGTATTTTTATTAATAAAAATATTATAAGGTGCTGCCTGATTGTTACTAAGGCTAAATCGTCCCAATTCATCTTGTGTTGCAATATGTTTTATTGTTACACGATGGGCAATACCAGGATTTTCATCTGATGTAAACGGAGCATTAATTGGAATTATGGATTCATTCGGTAGACGAATTAATAATTCATCTCCTGTTTTCAAATTAAGTTTATCTGAAATGTTCTGGGAGATTATTACTTCCTTTTCACTTATAGAGGGCATTTCAATATCAGAAAGTACCCAAAAATTGTCATCAATACCTAAAATTTGTGCTTTATTTATCCTTTTTTGGTTATCAGAATTTATGGCTATTCCCTGCAGCATCAGCATTGAAGCTGTTGGCAATTTGATTTCTTTTGAAATTTCAGCGGATAATTCTGATCTAAAAAAACGATCGCCGCTTAACATTACATATTCAATTTTCCCAAGACGCTTATCAACCAATTTCTTCAAACTATACTTTACTGAATCACCAACTATTAGTGCTCCTGTAAGGACAGCAGTACTTATCATTGTTGCCAAAAAAACGGCAATATGCTGCTTGATAAAGTATTTAAAACTCTTTATTATAAATCTGAATCGATTCATTTATTTCAGTCTTTTTTTAATAGTCCGTTAGTGATACTATAAATATTTCCAATCCTATTTGCCAATGATAATGAATGAGTTACAACAATAAGCGCAACATTTTTTTCCTTATTGATTTTTGATAATAATTCGCCAATCATCTCAGCAGAATCGAGGTATAGAGAACCGGTAGGCTCATCGGCCAGAATAATCTCCGGCTCGTTTATTAACGCCCTGACGACAGCAGTCCGTTGGGCCTCTCCTCCTGAAAGTTGTCCCGGTAATTGATGCATTCTATCTTTTAAACCAACGTATTCCAACAAACTTAATGCTCTTTCCATAGAAAGTTCCTTCAGTTTTTTATCCTTCAAAGGTATAGTTGGGACTAACACATTCTCGAGTATATTTAACTGCGGTAACAAATGATGCGATTGAAATATAAATCCTATTTTCTGATTTCTCAACTCAGCCAGTTGATTATCATTAAATTGTGATATGTCCTTGTCATCTAATTTCATATTACCAGAACTTGCTTTGTCAAGTGTTCCAATAATATTTAAAAGAGTGCTTTTCCCCGATCCGGAAGGACCAACAATTGAGAGAACACCTCCCTTTTCAACAGACAGAGAAATTCCTTTTAAAACTTCTCTTTTAATACCTGCACCACCATTTATGTAGGTCTTTGTTATATTATCAAGTTCTATTATCATTACAACAAACTTTTGTAAATTTCCAGTACACCTTTACTTATCTCATGAATAGCATATTTTTCACTTACTGATTTTTTTCCGTTTTTAGCCATTTCAACGATCTTCTTCGGGTCGTTAAGTACTTTCACCCATTTTTCCACCATTGCATCCACAGTATTCGGTGAATATACAACACCCCCACCGGTTTGTTTAATAATTTCAGGAAATGCCCCCAGAGCAGGCTGAACGAGAGGTATGCCACAGGCAAGTGATTCGAGTTGATAAGTTCCAAAGGCTTCACCTTTTAAAACAGGAACAGTAAGTAATGTTAACTGATTAAAAAATTTATAGCGCTCTTCCGGTAAATAATCTTCAATAATTTCAACATCTTTTGCAATTCCTGCTTTTTTAAGTTTTCGCATTTGTTTGTGTACATACTTCTTATCGTCGGCAGTATAACCACCAGAAAGTTTTAGTAGTACATCTTTGAAATTCGGATTTTGCTTAAGTTTTATAAAAGCATCAATGAGCAAACCAAAGCCATGTTCTTCATACATTCTTGAAATATACCCAATTACCTGAGGATCATTCTTAGGCTCGGCATATTTATAGATTGAAGAGTCAATTCCAATTGGAACTATATGCATTTTTTCGTTGGGAATATTCATTTTAACCTTCATCTCCGCTGCATAATAATCGCTAACTGCAATAAATGCATCAACTCCCTTAGCCTTTTCACTCATCAGTTTCCAGACTTTTTCTCTATAAAAATCATTCATGGCATCAACCCAAACATCTTCATCCTGCAATGAACAAACAACAGGAATATTTAGTTGTTCCTTAATTTGTTGTGCTAATCCCAGTAATAATGCATTGGAAAGATGCACTATATCCGGTTTTTCATGAACCTTTAAAAAGTCAATTAATTCCTGAAGTTCAACATTTTGGTTACCATCCTTTCCCCTTAACATGGAAATGGTCATTTCTTCAAGACCTTCTGTTCTGGTAGAGCCTGCCTTTTTAGAAGCAAAACGCAAAATTGAAGGTGAATTGAAAAAGTGTTCCATCCAAAGGGGCATATTTCTGAAGATTTTAAAATTCTGCTTAAGATAAATATTTACTGCTCCGTAAAAGATAGGGCTTTCATCTTTCTCAACGCCATTTTTTATTGTTAATGGCAAATAGATGGGGAGCATCATGGCATCGTGCCCCAGATCAATTAAGGATTTTGTATAGCCGCTGTCGCGAAGACAATTTCCACAATAAAACGTACCACCAAAACCCGGAACTATATTTACAATTTTCATTTTTTTCTTTTTCTAAATCATATTAATTTTTTACCACAAAGGCGCACTAAGGATTGCACTTAGTAGCACTAAGTTTATCTTTCCTTTGTGTACTTCGTGATGCACTTTGTGTTCCTTTGTGTTTAATCTCAAAAATATACACTCTTTCCTTTCAACTTCT
>PKTA01000164.1 GCA_002869365.1 Marinilabiliales bacterium
AAACTCCTCCGGAGTTTTTTTAATCCGTACTCCAACGGAATTTTAATTAATCACATTCCTTAATTTAATTGTTGTTTAATTTAAACAACCCTTATACCAACAATTTAATACTGGTAAAATTTAATGTGTTTGAAGCCTTTGTTTATTTATTAACAAAAAAACCCCGTAATGAAATCACGGGGTATTATTCTTTTTGCTGACTGTAAAAGATTTTCTTTATTCTGCTTTTGCACCTTCTACAACAAGTTTTCCTTTATAATAAAGGTCACCGTCAACATAATAAGCACGATGGTAAACATGTGTTGTACCAGTAGTTGGACATGTTGCCAATTGAGGAGCAGTAGCCTTATAGTGAGTCCTTCTCTTATCTCTTCTGGTCTTCGAAATTTTTCTTTTTGGATGTGCCATTTTTTTATGTCTTTATATTATTTACGATTATATTATTTTTTTTCTATTTTAAAACCTTTTAAAGCATCCCAGCGTGGATCGTTATCGGGCTTTGAGTATTTATCTATCCTATCAACAATTTCCGGATCACAATCAGGCTCCCCATCTTCATTATCAGGATGTACTTTCCATACAGGTACCAAAAGACAAAGATATTCGAAAATATATTGCTTTATATTTAACCTGCTTTCGGTAACGGGTATAACTATAACCTCTTCCGATTCCTCGGAAAATTTATCGCCATACTTGACAATCAGTTGCTTACTGCCGTTGATATTATGCTCAAAATTACCCAAACATCTGTCGCAACGTAAATTCAATTTCCCCTTGAAGGAGAAATTAAAAACCATCATATTTGGCTCTTTGAGCATGTCAATGAAAATATCAGCATTACCACTAATGTTTTCTAAATACTCAAAACTTTCAAAGAACGTATCACCAATTTTATATTCAAATGTGTGATTACCAACGTCTAAGCCTTTAAAGGGAATAACAAACTCTTCCATTCTCTTTACCCTAGCTAAAATTGGGCGGCAAAAATATATATAATATTCGTGATTAACAAATATTTATGTGTACAATAGTTTATTGTTGGTTTTTTGATGAAAAATGTTGGGAATAGATGGGGTTATGGGTGGTTTGTTGTGTTTTGTAATGATTTTTGTGTCCTTCGGGACAAAAATCCTTCCAAAACGGTTAACTGTTAATGATTCCTTTACCCCGACATTCTGCCGGGGCTAGAAACATTAAACTCCTACGGAGTTTTTTTTAATCAGTAAATAAATTAATTTCTAATCCGATAGTCATCAAATAATAGACTGAACCTATATAGTAGAGTTTTTTGAATGAAAAAATAATTGATTATCGAATTAACTTTTGCAAAAACAATTTTTTAAATCTATAATGGCCTTTGTAAATATCATTATATCAGGCTAATAAAATATTTTCAGCAATATTGTTTTTAAAGAATAAAAATTATTTCCATAAGATATTTTTAATTCCTATTAAACTAAATTTGCACTGTTAAATATAAAACAATACTTATGTGGTTTAATAGAATAATAGCAGCAGTACTTCCATTTATGCCCAAGGGTTTAGTATGGATATTTTCGAAAAGATATATAGCAGGTAAAAAAATTCAGGATGCTATTGATGTTGCGAAAGATTATAACTCAAATGGCATGGTGGTTACCATCGATTTGCTGGGAGAGTTTATTACAAAACTTAGTGAGGCTGAAGAAAACAAAAACACATATCTGGATATAATAGAAAAGGTAGAAGCGTCGGAAGTGGAAGGTAACTACTCATTAAAACCAACCATGTTCGGCTTATTATTGGATAAGGATAAGTGCTATACTTTTATAAGAGAAATAGTTGCCAAGGCGGCTTCATATAATAATTTTGTGAGAATTGATATGGAAGATTCGCAATGTGTGGATCTGGAAATAGAAATGTTCAGAAAACTCAAGGCAGAATTTCCTAAAAATGTAGGATTGGTATTGCAAGCTTACCTTAAGCGAACATCTAAAGATATAGAAGATATGCTTGATTTGCATAACGAAGAAGTTCCTTTGAATTATCGCTTATGTAAAGGTATTTATGTGGAATCTGAAAAAATTGCATATAAAAAGTACGAAGAAATAAATAAACAATTTCTTATTAACCTGGAAACCATGTTCAAAAATGGTATCTACCCGGGTATTGCTACCCACGACACTCCATTGGTGGAAGGGGCGTATAAACTTATTGAGAAATATAAGGTTCCAAAAGACAAATATGAATTCCAGATGCTGTTTGGTGTAACACCGGCACTTCGCCAGTCGATAGTTGATAATGGGCATAAAATGAGAATTTATGTTCCTTACGGAGAAAAATGGTTTGCCTATTCCACAAGAAGACTTAAGGAGAACCCGAAAATGGCCATGGAAATTATTAAAGCACTTTTCGTGAGAGGATAAAGTTCGGGCTTTTACGACTGAGGACTGCTTGGCAGGGAAGGTTCTCAATGTTATCATTGTTGTCGTGGTTGTCATTAAAGTGAATGGTGAATGGTGATTGGTAATTGGTTAAAGTGAAAAGTGTATAATGATAAGCTTTCCCTCTTAACCACAATTTTTAACTTTTAGTTTTTAACTTTTAGTTTTTAGTTTTTAGTTTTTCACTTTTACTTGTCAGTTATTGGCGTGTCCCGTACACAACTTATAAGGCAGGTTCGTTTTGGTTATAACTTTGACTTTAATGAACTTGTAACTCGATGAACTTTAGCCTTGCCCCCTGGTATCATAAAAATCCTTAAATAAGGTGTTTAAATTGTTTAATTAGCCTGCATTTGAAAGGAATTTCCCCTTGACAAGGTTTTTTTTACTAATTTTGCATACTCTAATTCAATTATTCAAAAACGATGGAAAAAAAGAGGGTTCTGTATGTTATGCAGGAGATTACGCCGTATCTACCTGAAACACCAATGAGTAAAATTGGCAGATACTTACCACAGAAGACACAGGAAAGTGGAAAAGAGATCAGGACTTTTATGCCCCGATTCGGACTTATAAACGAAAGAAGGAACCAACTTCATGAAGTTATCAGGCTATCGGGTATGAATTTAATTATTGATGATATCGATCATCCTTTGATAATTAAAGTGGCTTCAATTCAGCAAGCCAGAATGCAGGTCTATTTTATTGATAACGAAGATTTCTATAAAAGAAAATTTATTTTCCGCGATAAGCAGAAAAAATTCTACGACGACAATGATGAAAGGACAATTTTCTTTTCAAAGGGAGTTTTGGAAACAGTTAAAAAGTTAGGATGGGCACCAAATCTTGTTCATTGTAATGGATGGTATTCGGGACTTATCCCCCTTTATTTGAGAACTGCCTATAAAAATAATCCCATATTCTCCGATTTGAAAATTGTTTACTCTTTATATGATGATGAGTTTTCTGAAACATTTAAAGATGATTTTGTTGAGAAAATGAAATCACCCGGAATGGATGATGTAAACTTTGATCAATTTAGCAAAACCGATTATATAACTATAAATAAAAGCGCTATCGATTATTCTGATGCTATTATTATAGGAAGTAAAAATGTAAAACCAGAACTTCTTGAATATGCTCAAAAATCAGGAAAACCAATCCTCGATTATGATGATAGTGAAGAATATTACACAGCATATAATGAATTTTATGACAAAATTATTGGTTAACAGAAAACCACTAAGTGCAGGAATTATTAAGTTAGTTGCCTTTGCTTTTTTAAGTTTGTTAATATACTCTTGTACAAAAAGCCCAAAAAAAATTGGTGCTAATATTATGCCTGAGGATAGTAAACTTAATGTAGCACGCACAGATACCACATCCGTTTATGCTTACTCTGTGCTTAGCGATTCCGTTAGAAGTGACGAGTTATCATTTAACTATTTTGGAAGTCTGCTGGATCCGAAATTCGGAACAGTAACAGCGGGGATTTATGCCCAGTTATCAATTACTTCCTTGGATCATGATTTTGGTCCGAACCCCGTATTAGACTCATTAGTACTTCAAATGGCTTATCAGGGATATTATGGCGATACCAATGTTTCGCTTAGCTTTCATGCTTATGAATTAACAGAGTTAATGGAATTTGATGAGGAATATTATTCTAATTTGGAATTATCGCACGATTTTATTGATTATGGAGATTTTCCTTTTGTACCTCACCCCAATGATTCAACTACCGAAATTGATACAATAGCCAATGATACTATTCGTATAGGAGCGGTAGAAAAATTTAATCTGGGATTAACAAATCCTGCCTTAGCCAATAAATTGCTTATTGCCGATTCATTGACCATGAGTAGTTCGGAAAATTTTCGTAATTATTTTAAAGGACTATACTTAACTGTTAGTGAGGTTAATAGCGATGGTTGTCTGGTAAGGTTTAATCTTAACGACAGTAAATCGGGGCTTATTCTTTATTATAAGAATGATACTGCCGACTCTTTAAGATATGGATATGTGGTTTCATCAGTTACCCCAAGGGTTGGTAAATACACCCACAATTATTCCACTGCCAGTCAGGAAATTCAAAACCAGCTTATTAACGGTGACACAAGTTTGGGGCAACAAAAGTTTTATGTTCAGGGACTAGCGGGAGTTAAAAGTGTGATAAAATTCCCTCATCTGCTGGAATGGGCCAGAAAAGGAAAATATGCCTTTAATGAGGTAAAGCTGATATTTTCGGGTTATGAACCAGAGCCTTATCTTGAAGCTCCTGCTGCATTATTTTTAGTTAAGAGAAATGCTGATAATACTCAGGAAATTCTTGAGGATCAGTATCAGGGAGGAAGTTATTTTGGTGGAGAATATAAAAGCAGTACTAATGAATATGTTTTCAGAATTACAAATCATATTCAAAATTTGTTGCTCGACACCACCCAGGTTGATAACGGACTATTTGTTTATGCAAATGGGAGTTCATTGAATCCAAAGAGGTTTGTTTTTAATGGTAACCAACCGGAAAGTGATACACTTTCTCCTTTCAGACTTGAAATTATTTACACTGATCTTAACCAGAAATAAGTATTTCTTTTAAATTCTTTTATTTGAAGTTTATATTTGTAATTTTGTTTTTAATAATTTATTAAAATTAAAAAAAATGTGTGGAATAGTTGCATATCTTGGCAAGAAACAAGCCTATCCTATTTTAATTAAAGGATTACAAAGATTAGAGTACAGAGGCTACGACAGTGCCGGTGTTGCTCTTCTTAACGGAGATATTACCATTCATAAAACCAAAGGTAAAGTTTCTGATCTTGAGGAGTATGTAAAAGACAAAAATACAAACGCAACTGTTGGAATAGCACATACCCGATGGGCAACTCACGGAGAACCTAATTTTAAAAATGCACATCCGCATTATTCACATAACAAATCGTTGGCAATAATTCATAATGGAATTATCGAAAATTATTCTCCTTTAAAGGAGGAATTAATAGCAAGAGGATATAAATTTGAGTCGGATACCGATACTGAAGTTTTAATAAATCTTATACACGATATACAGGACAAAGAAGGAGTTTCATTAGACGAGGCAGTTCGTATTGCTCTGAATCAGGTAGTAGGTGCTTATGCCATAGTTATAGTTTCCAACGAGCATCCCAATGAATTAATTGCAGCAAGAAAAGGTAGTCCTTTGGTAGTTGGAATTGGTGACGGGGAGTTTTACCTTGCTTCGGATGCAACACCTATAGTAGAGTATACAAAAAACGTTGTATATCTTGAAGATGAGGAAGTTGCTTATATGAAACTGGGTCATGAACTGGAAATCAAGACCATTAAAAACCAAAAGAAAACACCTTATATTCAGGAGCTGGAGTGGAATTTAGGTCAGTTGGAGAAAGAGGGATATGATCATTTTATGCTCAAAGAAATTAATGAGCAACCACGATCAATACTCGATAGTATGAGAGGGCGCTTAAACGCCGCAAAAGGCATAGTCAGCCTTGGTGGTATAGTTGATTATGAGCAAAAACTTTTAAATGCAAAAAGGGTAATCATGATTGCCTGCGGAACCTCATGGCATGCTGCTTTGGTTGGAGAATATCTGTTTGAAGATTTAGCCCGTATTCCCGTTGAGGTAGAATATGCTTCTGAATTCAGATATAGAAATCCAATTATAGGAGAAGATGATGCTGTAATTGCCATTTCCCAGTCGGGAGAAACCGCCGACACCCTTGCGGCTATAGAATTGGCTAAAAGTAAAGGCGCCACAATATTAGGAATTTGTAATGTTGTAGGATCTTCAATTCCCAGGGCTTCTCATGCCGGAACATACACTCATGCAGGTCCTGAAATTGGAGTAGCTTCCACAAAAGCATTTACTTCTCAGGTTACTGTTTTAACATTAATGGCACTTAGAATGGCCCAGTTAAAGGGCACTATTCCAACTTCCAGGTTCATGCAGTTGCTAACAGAACTTGAATCGCTACCGGCAAAAGTAGAATACCAGCTTAACAAAAAAGATCATATTGAAGAAATTGCTGCGGAGTTTCAAAATGCAAGCAACTTCCTCTATTTGGGCAGAGGTTTTAATTTCCCCGTTGCCCTTGAAGGTGCACTTAAATTAAAGGAAATATCATACATACATGCCGAAGGATATCCTGCAGCAGAAATGAAACATGGTCCGATTGCTTTAATAGATGAAAATATGCCCGTTGTATTTATTGCTCCTCGTATTGGCAACTATGAGAAAATAGTAAGTAATATACAAGAGGTAAAAGCAAGAAAAGGGCGTGTTATTGCAATAGTTTCCGAAGGCGATACTGTTGTAAAAGGTATGGTGGATTATACCATTGAGATTCCAAATACAGAAGAGATGTTTACTCCAATACTGGCCTCTGTGCCTTTACAGAAACTGGCATATTATATAGCCGTATTAAGGGGATGTAATGTTGATCAACCAAGAAATCTTGCTAAGTCGGTTACGGTGGAGTAATTACTATTAATAAATACTCACTTTGCTGCTCACATAATTACCTTCACTTCCAACTTTTACAATATAGATACCGCTATTAAATTTAGAAATATTTATTTGGGTTTTTGAACCTGTGAATGTATTTGTATAGACTATCATCCCATTTGCATTTAATAATAAAACTTGTTTTTGACCTTTGCTATTACTCTGTAATTCAACGCTTAGAGTATTATTAGCAGGGTTAGGATATACTTTTATCTGGTTAACCTCTGACTTAATTTTATTATTTACAGAAGTTACAGTTTCAGGACAATTTTCGAGTTCACTAAAATTTAACTGACCATTATCATCTACCTGTCCTCGCCAGCATTTACCATTGGGAGATTTCATGATTATACCAAAATCGATATCTTCTATATAAATATCTCCTTCTTTAATCTGTAAACTCGTTTCTGTTTCAGTTGCCTTTATTAATACATTGGCATCATTACCAAAAATATAATTTCCTTCTGAATGAAAATTTATCCCATTTTCTTTATTTGCTGTAATATAAGTATTTAATGAGCCCAAATACAAAGTTGAGTTTTCGTTGTTATCCCAACTATTTGGTTGAATAAATATTGCAGCCTCTTCGCCATCATCGGCTAAAAGATGGAGTTTGGTTTGGGGCGAAGTTATATTGCCAATGCCTATTTTTCCTGTGAACCCAGGTCCTTGTGAAGTTCCAATAAACATGGTTGGCATATTACTATTAAATCCAATAGAAAGCGAATATGAATTGCCGTTTGTTAAATAAAAGTTTTCCCCATAACCATGCCCAATTACCATACTTTTGTTAGCTGTAGCATTACAAAAACTACCAAATGTTGTTGAATAACTATTATCGGAAATATTCCACAGGCCTAATGCTATTGAAGAGGGCCCTGAAGCAATAGAATTAGCACCTGCAGCAAATGATGCATTACCTGATGCTGTAT
The DNA here is from genome assembly GCA_002869365.1 of Marinilabiliales bacterium. Classification (GTDB taxonomy): domain Bacteria; phylum Bacteroidota; class Bacteroidia; order Bacteroidales; family F082; genus BM524. Next base: position 7,881 of record PKTA01000164.1, read on the forward strand.
TATTTTGACCTATTGCAGCGGCAAAATTTCCACTAGCAATACTATTTGTATCGCAATTTATGCATGTTTGTGAAAAAGTTGAGAATGCTGTAAAAAGCATTAAAATGCTGATAATTATTAAATTTTTCATGATTTTTGGATTATAATTTATTCATTTTCAAAATTTGGGTATACAAACTTAGGTAATTTATTGTTTTATTGGCTAATTAATTTTGAAATAATATGGATCAGGTTTTATTGAGCGGTTTTGTAATGCTTTTTGTACCGTTCGGTGGACAAAAAATATTCTTTTTGTCATTTCGATGAGAATTCGTAATGTAATGAATGAGGTCTCGGAATGAGGAGAAATCTACTTAATGTTAGGAGATTTCTCAGTCATCGTTCCTCTTCCTTCGAAATGACATAGTACGCTAATTATCAAGGCAATAAGATCAGTAATTCAATAATCAAAAATCTACTTATTATTAAAATTCGTCATAGTAAGACCCATTCCAATGCTCACAAAACTTTTTATTATTTCGGTGGCGGTATCTACTCTGGGTAGTAAAATA
>PKTA01000174.1 GCA_002869365.1 Marinilabiliales bacterium
ATATGAATATTATTGTCCTGATGCAGGATTATTAAAAACAACTTTGATGATAAGAAATTTACAATTATTGAAAGTATATTTTACACTTCTTTTTATAATAATATTCAACGGGCTGTCAAATGCTCAGGTTTCTCAACGTGATACAATATTAAAGTGGAGACACTTTGAATATCAGTTGGATGCAAATGGCGGTATGTCGTCATACAGCACCTCAAACATTATTGAAGATGATTATCCTGGCATAGTGCTCGAGAATGAATACGTTAGATTAGTTATTTTGCCTGAGTTTGGTGCGCGTATAATATCCTTTTATTATAAACCAACAGGGCATGAGCAGTTTTATACTAACCCGGTAGGTAATCCTTACGGAATGGGTGATGGCAACTTTTACTACGATTGGCTAATGGTGTTTGGAGGTGTATTTCCTACTTTTCCTGAACCTGAACATGGAAAAACATGGTTTCTGCCCTGGAAATGGGAATTTACTGAACTCAGTGAAGATAGAATATCACTCAGGATGGAACTCCAGGACACTATTAATTTTCCTGCTCATCCAGGGAAGTTCAATAATGGGGTAACTGAAGTAAGATGTATTTCAACTGTAAGTCTGGAAAGGGGAAAAACATCCTTCGACCTTGAACATAGATTGCAAAATACTAAGTCAACTCCTGTAACTTTAGAATACTGGACATGTACTACTCTGGCTCCCGGATCTCTTCCTGGCAATACATTCACGCCTGCAAATTCAGAAATCATAGCTCCTATCGATTATGTGTATCTTAAGGATGACTGGTGGTCGTGGATGGGTAATGCTGAAGAAAAAGCTTCAGAATATGGAAGTCATGTTTTCCATTATAAAAACCTTGCTTATTATGATAATTGGGATGATATGGGAATAGCATATGCTTATCCTGATATTCAGGATAATTATTATGGAGTGGTTAATCATACAAATAGTGATGCAGTATTCAGGATATCAAATAATGCAGGCAAAACTCCGGGAATGAAGTTCTGGACCTGGGGAGCGCAACAGGGGCTGAATGCAAATCATGAAAATTTCTACCATCAGGCACGACCATATATTGAACTTTGGTCGGGATTATCGACACAATTTTTTGAAGATGCCAGCCTGGCTGCCAATGAAGAAAAAAGTTGGGTTGAAACATATTTGCCTACCGTAAGCATGGACAACTTCAGTGTTGTAAATGAAAACGGAGCATTACATCTGGAAGCGATTTCCGGTGAAAATGAACGATTTGAAACTAGAGTTTTTTTGAATCTTCCGGATTCTTTATTTACATTAACTATGGAACTAAAAGGGGAGACGGATATTACTCTTCATCAGGAGAGTTTTGTTGCTGAAAGTAATGCTAACAAAACACAATCCATTTACGTTGCAGATAATACTATTCCAGATGGAAATTATGAACTGAGTGCAATTATTTCACGCAATGGAGATAATGAAGTAATATCCTATTCTATGCCTGTTACATTGCCTATCCCAATTAATGGCATCAACGAAAGAAAAATTGTCTTGCCAAAGGTTATGAGGTTGAATAACAATACTTTCAATTTAGTTTTCTCGTCTGATATACCAAGGAATTTAGAAGTCTATAGCCTTAACGGGCAACTCGTTTATGAAAACTCAAGTTTTGGAAGAGAAGCTTCTGTTACTGTTAAATCAAAAGGTTTATATATTGTGAGAGTCTACGAGGAGGGCTTGGTATATCCTGTTAAAATTGCTTCCTGGTAGATGTTTGATTATAGCAATTGTATCATGAGATTTTAATACTTACACTGATACAAATTATGTAATATTACTAATTCCTGGCAAATAATGATTAATCCTCCCAAAAGTCGGGTTTGGTAATTGTTCCGCCGTGTTCACGACAATCGGTGCATCCTTTAGGTGGTACGGCTCTAAAGCCGCCACTGGTTTCAATAGCATAAAGTGGATACAAAACAGGGTCAGCCCAAATCAATTCAGCGTATGCCACAAAGTCGCGCTCAGATAAGGTACAAACAGAATAATGAAAATCAACAGGGTGTTTGGGTCGATCTACAAAAATCCTTTCTTCATCAAGCCCGGCAACAAGGAAATAGCCTAAAACAGGCTCTTCAGGATCATCAACATTATAAACATTTCCATTTAATTGATATGGCTGCCTCGAAAATAGCGATGAAGGTGAAGAATTTTGTTCTCTTAATACATCCCAAAACAGAAAGGCTTTTCTGTTAAGTGTATATTGTTTTACCAGAAGGCTATATTTTACCGAAAGTTGTCTTGTTTCTGTATTAACATAATTTAGAGCATAAGCTTCAATTTTTGGAGTAGTTAAGCCCTCAGTACTCATTAAATAAAAGTTGTTAATGTAATAAGTTCGGTAACAGTTGTAAAGAGAATCAGGCCCGTGGAACCAATTTAATTCGCCATCATAAATCCATCGGATAGTATAATCAGATTGATAATGATAAGTGGCTTCCAGCCTCCAAAAAAAATAAGTTGAATCGTTTGAGGCAGTTTCAGTATTTACATAAAACTGGTATCCTTCTAGGTCGTATGGATAATTTTCATCCTGTCGTGATTCAATTTCTCCATAAACCGATTCAATTTTTTCACCTGCAATTAATTTCTCAAAATTCGATTCATAAACCTTTTCGTCAGGAGTTTTAATAGTGAGTTTGTACTTTTTACCTGCTTCGCCTTGTATCCCATCTTCTTTAGTTTTGTAAACTCCGTCTTCTGTCTCTATCAAAGTTTCGGAGGCACCATCTTCTTCACTAATAATTACTTCACAGTTTAAGAAAGGTTTAAAAGTTGGCGCATCAACTGGAGAAGTTATTGAAAGACGAATTGTGTAGGGACCAGGTTTATCGGTTATTCCACCATCAACAACTAGCCTGTTTTCGTATTTGGTAATTGCAGGCCAGTACTCATCTATACAAGAAGTGAGCAACAGAAACAACAACAACGAAAGACTGAGAAAAATCTTCAATTTTTTGAAATTAAATTTATGTTATCAAAGATACAAAGATAAATACTGAATCGAACAACTGGTAGACGGAAAAATTCATAAAAAAGTTGCCAAACGGTTTAGCGTGTTTCATGTTTTGCGAGAATTTGGGATTTAACTAATAGTTCAGCTTGTAACTTCTTGAAAAATAAATATTTAAAACATCCTAACTTGACAATTATTAATTTAGAACTTAACTTTGAAGTTTTAAATAATTGAAATGAAATCAAGATTTTTTCTGCTGTTTTTATGGAGTTTATTATTATGCTTGTTTAGTAATTGTGAGGGGATGTTTGATCAAAATGATTATGATACAAGATTTCTGATGGTTAACCCTTCTGAGAATAATCTAAAGGAATTTTTAAATTCTCAAAGTAATGTAATACATGGTGATTTAATTTTGCATGATCTCGATTATTTAACAGACCTTCATTATTTTAAATATTTGAAGGTAATCAATGGCGAAATGGAGTTAAGTGATAATGAAAATCTAAAGAGTATGGCAGGCCTAAGTAATCTTACGGTAATTGAGGGCAGGCTTCAAATTTCAAATAACAATCAAATAACTAATTTGCACGGACTTAATAGTCTGGAAACAATAAATGGCTTATCAATAACCTCAAACCTCTCTCTAGGTATGTTAACAGGTTTAGAAAAGTTAGTTACTATAAATGGGTCAGTTATTATTTCTGATAATACTAGTCTTTTAGATTTGTCGGGACTAAAAAATTTAAAGACTATTGATGGTGAGATTACGATAAGCAAAACTCAGTCTTTTAAAGACTTTTCCGGTCTAGACAGTACTGTTTCCTTCAAAGGTATTAAGGCTTTTAATTCTAATATTTTAAGTTTTTCGGGCTTAAAATCGCAATATCGGCTAGAAGGAGATATATGGATATCAGACTGTCCTGAACTAACAAACATAAATTGTTTTCTGCAGACAAGATATGTTGATGGAAGCATTATTCTGGCAAATAACAGTTCATTAAGTGATTTATCGGGATTGAGTAATATATTAAATATTGGTGGAGCTTGTGGCATATCATCAGGAAAAATGGCAAACCTGAAAGGATTCGAAAATTTAAATAGTGTTGAAGGTGTTTTATATATAAAGGATAATGATTACTTATATTCATTAGACGGTATAGAAAACGTGGATAAAGTCAGTGGTGAAATAACTATCACTAATAATTTTAAACTCAAGGATTTTTGTGGCATTAGAAACCTGTTTGTTGCGGGAGATTTTAAGGATTCCGTGTATATATATCAAAACCAATATAACCCTACTGTTGATGAGATAGTAAATGGTGAGTGTAATCAGGACAGCTTGATAATGAGGCTTTAAGCATTTATAATTTCAATATTTTGCATAATACATTCCAAATGAATAATATTACACAATGATTATCCGAACTTGTCGAATAAAAAGTAAACTTAAACGAATAATAAAATACCCCTAAAAATAATTGCTAGTTATTTACACTGGTCTGATAATAAATTATTTTAGATTAATAATTATACTATAATGAAAACCCCTACTTCTTGCAAACTGCTTTCGACAGGTTTATGGTGGTATAAAGAAAATTCGTACTTTTAACATAGATTCCAAATTTACGATTAAGGCATTTTTTATCTGATGATTATATTTTTTGCCTCTATTAAACACATATTAAATAAATTACACTTTGAAAATTAAATTATGAGCCTATCTGACAGCCTTTCCGGCAAAAATTCCAAAAGAGAAAAAACTACAGGATCTGAAAAAAATCAAGTATTATTAAACAAGCCGGTTGCTGATGAATCAGGGATGAAAGAAATTATCTCATGGCAAACCGTATCTATCTTTATCTCGTCTACTTTTCGCGATATGCATAGCGAACGTGACATTCTAGTCAAAAAGGTATTCCCGAAGATTCGTGAAAAATTGCTACCTCACCGAATCAGGCTGGTCGACATTGACCTCCGTTGGGGGATTACGGCCGAGCAAGCCGAAAATGATAAAACCATTGAGTTTTGTTTGGATTCGATAGAAGGCTGTCGCCCTTTCTTCATAGGTGTTCTGGGGGAGCGTTATGGCTGGATTCCCGAAAGTACTCCAGAACAGCTGGGTAAAAAGTTCCCCGATGCAGTAGCCTATACTGGCACATCTATAACTGCTATGGAAATTATCCACGGAGTACTTTCTGCACCAAAAATTAAGGAAAACAGGGGAGGGCTTCAAAAATTGTCACAGGCTTTCAGGGATCCGTCTGGTAAAGGAAGCAACGCATTATTCTTTTTTCGTAACCCATCTTTTGAGAAGGATCTTCCTGAGGACTTCAAGGACGTGATGGCTTCCGAAGGACCAGTACATCTTAAAAAACTGAATCAACTAAAAGAGCAGATTAGAAAACTGTCGGGAAAATTCACTCCTGTGGAAAACTATCCATGCAATTATGCTGGCTTATCAGTAGATTGGAATCTGCTTGCTGATGAAGCGCCAACTGAGGTGGCAACATATTTAGAACCCCGATTAAAAGATAATTTTTTATCCAGAGAGGCATATTCTGAAGCATCTCCGAAAGTGGTTTCCTGGCTACGGGAGAATGCTACAGTAGTACTTGACCATCTCGATGATTTTGCCAATAAAATGTATGAAGAATTGTGGGCTATGTTATGTGATTCCTTTCCTCAACTTCAGGAAGATCCACAAACCAAAATCGAGCCCCATATTTTAGAAGATGATGCTCACCAAACGGTGGCTGATCAACTTACATTGCTTTTTCTGGGGCGTGAGAACCTACGAAACAGTTTTGCCAAAGAAAAAGGAGGAAGTCTGCTGGCATACTCAGGGGCAACAGGTAGTGGAAAATCGGCATTGATGGCTCAACTGGCAACCGAATGGAAACATAGAAACCCCCAGGGCAAGGTCATTGTTCATTTTACAGGAGCAACTCCCCTGGGAGGGAATCCTGATGCCTTTTTTTCCAGGATGCTGCGCCTTGTTTGTGAAGTAGCCGGCTTACCAATACCAATTAGTCCGGAAGTCGGTTTTGCAGCCAATGTATTGCGATCGGCCATTGAAAACATTCCCGCCGACCTTGAGTTACTTCTGGCTGTCGACGGGCTTGATACCATGATGGGTAAGGAAGGGTTTGACCTCCGATGGATTCCCGAAACGATCCCAAGCAGTACAAATATCCTGCTAACACTGGGTGATGATCAGCCCGGAGCAAACGAAACTATGAACCAGTTACGCGACAGTGGTGCCCGATTTTTTCAAATCCCTGCGATGAGACAGGAAGAACGCAGTGAACTGATAAGAAAACTCCCTGCCATGTGGGCAAAGACAATGGACGACAGGCAGATCAATTTGCTCTCCGGCCATCCAGCTGCTAATCTGCCACTTTTCCTGACTATCGCTTTGGAAGAGTTGCGAAAATTTGGTTCCTACGAACGCTTGGCCAAGCGCATTGAAATGTTTCCTACCCAGATGGGCGAGGAAGGATTGGTATTGCTTTATAATCAGATGCTTGAAAGACTGGAAAGGGAATTTGGGGTGGCAGTAATTTCCAAGCCCCTCGGACTACTGGCAACTGCAGAAACCGGACTTACCGAGCAGGAAATAAATAAGTTGTGCGATGAAATTGATCCTGGACAACTTGCATCTTTGTGGAGGGAGTTGCGAATACACCTCAGCAGCCAGATGGGATTGCTGGGTTTTTACCATACTGCTCTTAGGAAAGCGATTCAGCAACACTATTTATCTGCTCAGGAGAATCGATTAGCGATTCATCAACAGTTGGTACTTTTTTTTCAGGATCATCCCGACAATCAAAGGGCACTTAAAGAGTTACTAAACCATTATAATGCTCTCGGTAAGCAGGAGATTCTTAAGGAATTGCTTACGCATTTGCCTAATCTTCTGATAATGCGCCGCCACTTCTCCAGAGAACTAGTTCAATGGTGGGAGAGAGCAGGTGTGGACGACCCCCTTGCACTTATCTTTTCATCGTTACCAAACCAAATTCCTGAACATGAAGATGTTTTAGGTCCCAAAGATGAGATTGCCCTGGGTTTCTGGACTCCACATTCAGGAACAAAAGAGATAATACTTTACGATGAAAGTGGAGATGAATTCATTAAACCAAGTTTACAACCCATTATACAGGATGCCCTGATGGAACTGGTGCGAATGGTAGAAGAATCACGTCTTCGAAATAATACAACCGTCCCGTTATCTGTTAAACTTCTGGCCATTTTAACAAAAGAATATGGCCCGGTACATGCACGAACACTGGAAGCCCTGGCTACAGCAATTCCGTTATATTTTGTGCATATTGATAAAGAAGATGCCCAGCTGTTCCTTACACGGGCATTGTTTACCGTTACCGATTATCTTCCGGAATCTCACCCTGTTTCAGTACGTATTCGAATGCATGTGCAGGATTTTATGCGGAAACAGGATGATACAAAATCTTTCAAATCTGATTTCAATGAGTTGATGAACATGATGGATAGCAACACAGAGTGCTCCAAAACAAGGGAATTGGAAAGGGATCAGCCACTGCGGGAGGGCCAGCAACATCTCCTTAAGGCGTTCCTGTTGACACGGCATAGTCAGATGTTACGTCTCGCAGGCGACATCAAGGAAGCAGTGGAATATTGTCGCAAAGCATTGGACTACAGCAAAAAACAACTAGGGCCGTTCAATGAACTTTCCATCCAGGCACTTAACAACTTGGCCATGATTCTGATAGATAACGAAGGAGATATTGCTTCAGGAGAAAAACTTCTTAAGGAGACTATTGCCTTGGCAGATTCAAGGATAGGGAAAACAAGTTACCTTGGACTCATTATGCTCAACAATCTGGCCGCAGGTCTGGGTAATGCTGGGAAATACGACGAGGGACTTCCTTGGTACAAGGAGACTGTGAAACGCAAAAAGGCAATATTCGGAACCACTAATGAGTCAACCCTTCATAGTGTCTACAATCTGGCCTGGTGTTATAATAAACTCAATCAACATAATGATGCTATCGAAATGTGTCAGGAAGCAATAAAGGGTTTTGAAAAACTCGGAGAAGGATATGAGAATGACCTGATTCGCATACAATTTCATCTGGTTGAATTTCTTGATAATGCAGGAAAAGAAGAAGAATCTCAAACACTCTATGGATCAGTAATCAATCGGTTTTATCAATTGCCCGAAGAGAAGCAGGAGTGGTTGACATTCTATTTGCTCTCAGGATATAGTGCCAATTTACTGGAACAAAATGGCCTTGAAGATGACTTATGGAATCTTTGGCAGGAGACTCTTGAAAGACTGATTCCTCATGCAGACGCTAATACGCAGATAATAAATCTTTACAAAAGGATGCTGGGTTGGCTCACCAAAAAAGTCGAGAAGCATACATCGGCAAAGGATTATCAGGCTTTGGAAATTGAAACAGGACGATTGGTAGAATTGCATACACGCTTGTTTGGTTCCGATGGTCCAGAAACTTTGCAATGGCAAGTACTAAGGGGTGATACACTAAACAAACTGGGAAGGTATGAAGAATCGGAGCCTCTGCTTCGGCATGCCATGGAGCATTTGTCGGACTTAAAAGGAGCAGGTGATCCCGAAACCAGGAATGCTACTTCTTACCTGTCGCAGGCCCTTATGGAACTGGGTCGTAATGAGGAGGCCGAAGAATTGATGATGTCTTCCATAGAGGCTGGTGCAAACCGAAAAACCGATCTCATGACTATGATGCAGAAATTCCTGAAAGATTCAGAAATAAAATATGGTGCCAATCACCAGGAAACCTTAAAGGTACTGGATGACATCGCACAGGAGTTGATGGAAAAGGATCGTTTTGAGGATGCACTATTCTATTTGGAGCAAGCGTTTGAACGTTCAGAAAAAGCAGTGGGTCCTTTGGAACCTGAGACCTTGGAACGGGCTGAAAACCTAGCTTCAGGATATTTACGATTGAATCTCGAAGAAAAGGCTGAACCAGTGCTGCGAAGAGTGGTTCAGATCATGGAACAAACACGAGGTAAGGAAGATCCTAAAACTCTGAAAGCGATGCTAAAACTGGGTGATGCACTAATGTCACTGAAGGAATATGCCGAAGTTGCTGCGGTATTGGAAAACGCCCTTCCGAAGGTAGAAAAAGTTTATGGCGCCACTTCAGAGGAGGCTATCAGCATACTTGCTAAACTTTCGAGGAACTATGATTTTGCCAAGAACCCTGAAAAATCGGCCGAATGGTATGGGTGTTTTACAGGAGCTTTAAAAAAGGCAATTAATGAGAGTCGTATGCAGGAGATGACTATACGCTATACTTCCCGCGCAAATGACCTTAGAGAAGAGAGGATAGAGATGGCCCTCAATACCATTTATGAGATGAAACAGCAGGGAAAACTCGATTATTTGGGAGAAGATCCCGAACAATTGCGAAGCACTGCCATACATATGTCGGAAAGTGACCTGGATGCTGAAAATCCTGAAGGATCTGAAGAGATCAAATCATGGATTGGTATTTTACAATGGCTGAATCCTGATGAACTATCGCTGTCGATATGGTCAACTTTTTGCGACAGGCTGGAACAAAACCTTGACAAAGCAGATCCTGTACGTTATATGCCACGCCTTCGCTATTGCCAATGGCTTGCACATTATGAAGGTTTCAATCTTATGATGGAGCCCTTGGGCTTGATCTGGCAGCAAGGAGATATTAATTCGCTGTTTGTCCAAAAGGCAGCACAATTGATGTTTCGCATTCTGTCTGAGCAGGCTGAGATGGATCTTGTCATAGAACTAGGAGAACAAATTTTGGATGCATTTCGTGAAAATCTGGATATCAGGAATCCGGCTCTGCACCTCATGATGCACGATGTTGCTAAATATCTTGCCGAACAGAAGCAAACCACAAAAGCAATCCAGCTGTATGATGAATTGATACAGTCTGTTTCAGCCAATTTAAAGGCGGATCATCCATTCTTACAGAAATTGATGGAGGAACGTAATAATGTGAGTGCGTAAATTTGTAAATCAGGGGTCGATATATTTACCCTATCGTACAGTTTCATTTTAATACCTCTTCAATTGCAGTTTTATGAAACGTAATCTTGAATATGATTGTGCTTATTATAATTAAATCAGGTTGTATTTAGTTGATTTTCTTTTTCTTAGTCGTAATTGGTATCATCTCATACCCGGCTTCTGCCAAGTAATTTGGTAGATATAGAAAAGAGTACATATCATAAATAACTGCTTTTTTCATAGCATCATTATTAAAATCTTCCAATGGAATAAGACAATTATGCTCTTTCTTTGCTTTGTTTTTGATCTGACTATATTCCCAGCCATTCAAATAATGATATGCCATCCATCTATTGTGTTCTACTCTAATCATTTTCTCAAATAAAGTGTCAAAATCTTGTGGAAAATACTCTGCATCAAAATTGTCAAGGCCTTTTCCTTTTAGTTCATTCAAACAGTCTTCTTCAGATTTATCACAAGCATCTTTTTTAGCATTGCTATGCTTCAGTTTGTCCTCGGGAGTTTGTTTGGTCTTTTCAAATTCTTTTTCTAGTTTATCAATTTCTGTTTCTAATTTATCGCTATACTCTTTTTTAATGTTTGAGTGCAAGGTCATTTTTTCAGTATATTTTTTTAATTGGTTATCATCTATTATATTTGATGGGATCCTGTCTTTTTCAAACTTCTTTGTCAATAAATCTCTATTAATTGATAAAAGGATTTTTTTTATAATCAATTGTTGTTCCTCTTTTTTAACTACATTTTTGGTTGCTTTCTTGTTTAAGTTATAGTACCTGATTTGGTTTTCCATTGATATATTTTCAGAACTATTAGAATTGTTAGCAGGGACATATCTTTTGAAAAGTTCCTTTGACATCACTTCATCTTCAAGTTTAGATTTTTTGCCAATAAATGACACTGTTAACGAATCATTTGTTTTTTCAAAAACATACCTTTTCCTAAAGCCCATTGCTTTCAACTTCATATCAATATGTTTAGCCTGAGCAATATTTGATAATCTGTCAGCATATTCTGTTGTATCATACCATTTGGCTAGTATCTGCATGTTGCTGCTATTCAACTTATCGTGCTTATATGCACCATTGTATCCTGAATGTATGAGTTGAGCTAACATATCCTTTTCTTCTTCAATCAAACTAGTGTAACTTAATACCTTTTCACTATTACCAAAAGTATAAAAATGCTTAAAAGCCTCTTTATTACTGTTAATTATCATGCTTAAAAATAGTTGATTATAAATTGCAAATATAATTTTTGGTATCCTGCCATTGTTTTCAACTGCCTTCGACTTGAATGTCCTGTTAAACAACTCTATTGCCAAATTCAGATTATCAGCCTCATTATCATATGCAATAATAATATTCACAATATTCTCCTTACTCCAAATACTATTAGTAAAATATTCATTACTATCTTTATCAATATCAATTGCTATTATATTCAACTTTGGAAATTTTGCCTTACTATAATGAAGACGTTTTTTTATTTGCATCAAAGAATCTGTTGCACATTTATCTACTATATAAACCTCATGTATATTTTCTTCAGGCATATGTGAAAGCAAAGCAATTTGATAAATTACACTTTTAATTAACTCACCATTTCCAATTAATATACTTTTAAAGGTTTCACCACTAAGCATATATTTACTGCTGTCCCCATCAATATAGTGCTCCTCAAACAAAGCTTCGGCAGCCTCGTTAAAGAATGAAAATGTTTTAATATCTATTTTAAATTTTGAATTTTCTTCTTCGTCAGTTTCTTCTTTTTTATTACTAAGCTTAAGGTTAATGTTATGCTTGTCAGGTTTAATGTCCTCTAAATTCTGAATAAACAGAGTATCTAAATCGGGGTTTAATATATGAACAATTAGTTTAATCGATGTTTTAATTTCTTTTGCTTTATATTTCTTAATTATACTCTTAGCCAGTTCAATATTTAGTCCATCGCTGCCCATGGCAATAAGAGCATACTTCATTTTATCAAAATTAAGTCGTTGCAATATGCTTTCACTTAATGAATCGCCAACCAATACACCATATCCCAGATTCCTATATTCATCCAGTTTTTTATTATTGGGGTCCGATTCTATAATAACTATTCGCTCCTCTCTATGCCCTTTTGAATAACTTCTTAGGAAACTTACAGAGGCTTCACCCAAGCCAAATACAGCAATATGATCATTTCTAAAAGATATATATCTCTGAAATCTTTCCATTCCATCCTTTATAAAAATCAGTGCAATAGTAAAAGTTAAGGTAATTATTACCAATATTATAGCAACATCAATATACCAATTTAAGTTTTCAGGTTTCGTTGGGAAATCAAGACCAAATAGTTTAATACTGTTTAAAACACTTAACCATAAGCCATTACTGTTTCTTATAAAGCCTATTGTTCCAAATGTGAGAGAAATAATAGCCAGAATAACTGATATAATATTCTTATGCTTAATTATTAAATAACCAATGTTTTTTAGTTGTAAAAATCTTTTTATGTCTTTTACAATCATAATCCTTAAAATTTATTAATCGATTAGATTAACTGTCTAACAATAATTATTATGTAGATAAAATAACAGTTAAGTATATATTTAAATTAATGCTAATATAATGTATAATGTTAGTTTTCTGGTAAATGCCGACTATTTTTTATCAGGAAATTAATTTTTGAAGTCCTAAAATTTATAAGTTTGTGTTCTTAACAAACCGACTATGATGAAATCAAAACTCTTCGTCAAATCTTTTCCGGTTCTATTGGTTAGTCTATCGTCAATCCTTGGCCTGATAGGTTTCTTTATTTATTTTAAGAACCATGATATATCATATAATATTTCAGATTTGGTATATGCAGTAGTTAAACTTTTTATAATCGACAGTGATTATTCATTAACTCACATCAACATATTTTTGAATGTTGCTCGTTTTTTGGCTCCACTCTCTCTTGCAACTGCTATTATTCAAGGAGTTCTTAATCTTTTTTCAAGTCGGTTTAACATCGAAAAAGTGAAACGTTACAATGATCATATGATTATTTGTGGTGATGCTAAGAGTAATAGGTTGTTGATTAATGATGTTATAAATACTAAAAAGGGAGACTTTATTGTTGTTAAAAATGAAAATAACGTAGATGCAAACCCTATTAAGAACACCATAGAATATCAAAATATAAATACTGATCTATTAACAAATATTGCCTTCTATAGATCTCGTTATCTATTTGTTTCATTTAATAATGATGCAGAGTCGCTAAATTTTGCGGCTAGTTTATTGGACACTATTAATATTGATCAAATTCAAAAAGAAATAGACATAATCATTCTTTTTAAAAATCCTAAGTGGTCAGAACTAAGTAATGACTTGGGTATTTTAAGAAATATCAACGAAAAAGTAAGTAACAGTAGGCATTTAAATTTAGGATACTTGAATTATATTGATAAAGCCATAAGAAAAAATATGCTTGTTTGTGCTCCTGATATTATAAGACCCATTGAAGGTATAAGCGATCCTCAAATTGAAGTTGGTATAATTGGATTTAATATGATTATGCAACGACTAATTATTAATCTGGCATTAAACTCTCATTATATAAATAATCAAAAATTAAAGATATATGTGTCGCATAATTCTTCTGAAGAATTTTCCATATTCACAAAAGAATATCAATTAAATAATATTCTGGAAATCGTAGAAATTGATATAGAAGAATTATCCAATGAAATAAATATTACAGCTATTTATATTTGTGAAAACGATGAATTAAAGTTAATGCAGTACATGAAAGTACTACGAAAAAGTGATAATTTAAGCAATGTAAGGCGCTTTATATTCATTGAGCAATCTAATAATATTACTTCTCTACTGCCTACTGAGCAAAATCATATTGTTGATATCTCAAAAGAGGTTGGTATTTTTGATAATGTTATAGATGAATCTTTAGATGATTTGGCAAAAACAATTCACAACGATTATATCACCAAATTAAAAGAGACAAATAAACTACAGAAAGATAAAGAAACCCACCAAAAGTGGAATTTGTTACCCGACGAAATAAAGGACCGTAATAGAATGCAGGCGGATCACATTGATCTAAAACTACGATCGCTGGGTTGTGAAAAGGTAAATATTGATTCTCCGAAAGAAATTTATGACTGGAGTAATGATTCCCGACTTGAAGCTTTAAGCAAAGCAGAGCACAACCGATGGATGGCTTATATGTACTACAAAGGTTGGAAATTGGGAGATGTAAAAGATGAACAGAAGAAAACACACCCCGATTTAATTCCATACGAGGATCTGGAGGATTATATTAAACAGTACGATAGAAATACAATTAAGAATATACCATATTTACTGGATGTGTCTGGATATAAAGCCGTTATAAAATAATGGAAATGAAATTAATGCTAAACATTAAATACTTGTTGAGTCCCTATAAGTCAATTACCTTAATTAACCAAATTTCATAAACAGACAAAAAGTATAAAGTTATTAATTGTCTGATTTTTTCCCAAGAAAATAGTAATTGACAACAAACAATGCACCCGCCAGAAATGGGATTGCCAGTAAGTATGTTACATGATTAATTTTGAAATGCAAAAAGATTGCGAAGCCTATTACTCCAAGTATCAGAAGTATTCCACCAAGGAGTTCGTTTTTCCATGCAACAATCAGTATAACTATCATAACTATAGATGGAAGGCTATGCATAAAAAAATCGGCAAGAGTTTCCCAGAAGCCTTTTCCTTCTTCAATCACATCCATTGAAAAGAGTGCGAAGAAAAGAATCGTAAGAATGAGAAGCACACGTAGAACCCATGTTATGTAAGGATTCCCTTTAATAGTCTTTTTCATAGTAGTAAGTGTTAGTTCCAGTAGTTAGCAATATACGACTTATAATACTGATTGTCAAGTAAGAAGCCTTATTCATATATTGCTAGGAATGAATTCCTTCCTCGTGTGGAAATGAAAAATAAGCCGTAATTTACTTTTAATGAATTTAGATTATTTGCTTGTTATAACTATTTATAATAAGCACATGATAAAACAATCTAGGCTATGATGACGCAAAACCAAAAAAATCTCAACAGATTGCAATCCGTTGAGATTTTTTTAATTAAAATATAGAGTCAAATAGTTTGACTAGTTTAGTTTTATATAGTGGTATTTAAAGCTTTAGAAATTTTGTTTAATTAGATCCTATATTGCCATGGCAAATGATATTGTTTAGACCAACCGAAACCTGATAAATATTCAGGTAACCATCATATACCAACCAATTATCATAGCTTATATTAATTCCGCTGTTGAGTTCCCTGATGTTTGTATAGCCTTTACCAAAAGTTCCATCAATATCGTTAATTGTCAAAACAACTGGTCCGCCACCCACTGATTCAATTGAACCAAGATTAATTGTTGCAGGATAAAAATCGCCCGGTATAGTTCCTGTAAGTGTTACCGTTAACAATGTATTTCCATTAACTCTTTTTGCAAATTTGGCAGTGCCGGATACTCCGAATGTACCTATGGTATCAAGTATATAGGTTTTGTAAATATCAGTTATTACATTACCACCGATATCGCCTTGTGCTAAAATTATATTCGGTTCACTACTGCTTTTATGTACCTGGATAAATCCATCAAAATCCATCAGTTGACTGTAAGTTTTTAAAGTTGTAGTAGTTGAACTTATTCCTGAATCGTTAACAGGATTAAGAGCAATAACAACTGCACCTCCTTCGGCTGCTGAATTCATGCGCAGTTCCGCCGGATGTGTTCCCAGTGGAGTGCCAGTCAGAGCTATGTCTATAGTAGTAACTGTGCTGCTGGTTTCTGTAAATGTGACTTCCCCTGATACGCCAAGCACATCTTTTACCATCAAGTTATATGTTGAGGTTTTTGGGGGTACTTCATCTTTTTTACATCCACTTACGAATATCAGCATAATAATTGCTGAAAACATGTTAAGTATGCTTATTAATTTTCTAGTATTTGTCATAATATTGATTATTTATGTTTCCGCTTCTGGCGGAACAGATGTGAGAGTATTTCACATTACAAATGTGTGAGTTTAAATACCGGAAAGCGTTACACTATTAAATAAAAGAATTACATGATTCACACATTAATCAAACAATAACACCTGCAGGTTTTACATTTTTAGTTTATTTCTAATTTATTTGTATAAACCAGATGAATAAGAAATGTGTGAATCATACAACTAATTCTTTTAATTGTGTAATGCATAACGTTAGCAATACCCCAACTTTGCATTGTGAAAATTATTTCATTAGCTGACCTGCCAATTGCAGGAATATAACATCAAATAAAATGAATACTACAGAAGCAAAAGGAAACTGGAATGAAATAAAAGGTAAACTAAAACAGAAGTTCGCTGTGATAACTGACAACGACCTGATGTTTGCTAAAAGTAATAAAGATGAAATGTTGGGAAGACTTCAAATAAAACTTGGTAAAACCAAAGAGGAGTTGCGCAAAATTATGGCAAAGTTTTAATCAACAACACATATCAAAACATGCTGTGTAGAGATATTCTCTAATCAGTTTGGTTTAATTAAAAACAATATTATAAAACAGAATAAAATGAAAAAGATATTTTTTAGTCTGGCCATAGCAACAATGTTTATGGCAGGAACAGTTTTTACAAGTTGTCAGTCGTCTGATCAAAAAGATGGTGACGAAAATGCCATGCTGAATAAAACGGAGCACGACATGCAAGTAATGCAAAATGATGATTCTGATACGCCAAAAATGGCAACCGCCGACGAATGGGAGACTTTTAAATTAGAATCAGAATTACAAATCAATAACAATAAAATCCGCATTAAGGAACTTAAAGAAAAAATAAAAAAAACGGGGGTTATACTTGATTCTGACTACACTAAAAAGATTGAAAATCTTGAAAAGAAAAACAAAGATCTTAAGACTAAGTTGGAGAAATATGATAAAGAGCAAAGTGACTGGGGGAAATTCAAGCGTGAATTTAAACATGATATGGATGAACTTGGAAAAGCTTTCAAAGATGTATAAGTCAACAATATTAAATAACTTAATTAACCAGAGCACAATGAAAATGGCAGGATTTTTGCCACCCTTATTAGAATACAATAAAAATTAATTTTAAATAAATAAAACATGAAAACAAGAAAAGTTTTAATCAGTTTTGCAGCATTTGCAGCATTTGCAATGTTTATTCTTTTACAACAGAGTTGTACAAAGGAAGATGAAAATAAAAACAATCCGGTATTTTCCGTTAAACTTATTGATGCCCCCTCGGCATACGATTCTGTAAATGTGGAAATAATAGGAATGGAAGCAAAAATAGATTCAGGTTGGATAACAATTTCAATTGAAAATCCGGGTGTATATAATCTATTGAGTTTTACCAATGGTAATTCATTAGCACTAATTAATGATACTATTATGAATCCATGTACAATTTCAGAGTTACGTTTGATTCTTGGTGATAATAATACAGTTGTTGAAAATGGAATATCATATGAATTAAAAACCCCATCGGGACAGACTTCCGGATATAAGGTTAAAATGGATTCACAGCAGTTAATTGCTGGTGGTGTTTATTATTTGGTAATCGATTTTAATACTCAAAAATCGGTTCACAAAACTGGAAATGGAATTTATATGCTTAAACCTGTTGTAACAGGACATATGGAAACTTCAATTGGAAGTATTTTCGGTGTAATTTCACCTGCTGATGGAGCTTTTTATGTTGAAGCTACCACAGCAACAGATACTTCCGGCACATATATCAACCAGATTACCGGGCAGTTCATAATTTCTGCAGTTATACCTGGTACCTATAATGTGAAGTTTGTGGCTAATGAAGGACATTTGGATAAAGTAGTTTCCGACGTAACAGTTACTTTAGGTCAGACAACCCAAATGGGCACTATAACCATTGAATAAAATGGAGCGATAATTAGGCGGCAAATTGTCCGCTATTAGGAAACACAAAAAACGAGAGGTCAAAACTGACTTCTCGTTTTTTTTTATTCTATAATTATGACGAACATCACAGAGTAAAAATTTAGATCGAGTTCACTTTAATAACATTCTATAAACTTTCGATTTTTGCCGCCATAATAAAATCATTTTCCGATAATCCTCCAATATCGTGAGTTGATAGTTCAATTTCTACTGTAGTATATTGGATACAAATATCCGGATGATGTTGTTCTTTTTCTGCAATAAGTGCTATTTCCTGCACAAATGCAATTGCTCTTTTAAAGTTCTCAAACTGAAATTCTTTTTTTAATTTTTGGTTTTCCTGTATATTCCATTCCGAAGTCAGCATGCTTTTAAACTCAACAATTTGCTGGTTATTCATGGGAGGTGTTCCTTTCGAAAGAACAAAACAACTTCTATTTTTTAATTCTAACATTTTATGTTTTTTTTAAGGTGAAAATACTCATTTATTATTTGATTAGTAGAGTAAAATTGGGATATTCAAATCATTAATTAATTGTTTTACTCCGCTTGTGCTGAATACATTTTTGTTTATTATATTAGGATTTTGGCGAGAAATAATAAGCATATCAAAGTGGTTGCGTTTTGTAAAATCTACTATTGTCTGTAAATAATTGTCGCCTTCCAGAATATTAGTTGAGAACCAAATATCTCTCGATCTAAACTGATTTATGGCAGTTTGCTTCCAAAGTTCACTTTTTACCTGCAGTTCAATGAAATCCTTCTTTTCACAAACATCAACAACATCAAGTGAAAGTTCGTATTTTGATAGGAATAACAATAATGAAAATATATTTTGATCTTCTTTAATATTAAAATCATATAATACTAATGCTTTTTCCGGTTTTTTAAACTCTACGCCTGGTGGGATTAATAGCGAATAATTTTTGAAAGAATTTGTTAATTGGAAAAACTCTTCTAAATCATCAATTACGGTTCCGTCTGGTTTTGCTGATGTTAAAAACAGTAGATCATCTTCATTCTGTTTTTCCTTCTCCAATTGTTTTTCAATGCTATTATCAGTAACACTTACTTCAACACGTAAAGGATAGTTCAGGCGCGATGCTTCACTACTCAGGAGTTTGTCGAGATCAGTTCTTGCCCTGTCTATTTCACGGTTAATAATTGCCTTAGGCGATAGTTTTTCACCTACTTCGAAGGTCTGTGAATCGGAATATGCACTGCTTACCGCATGGTGCTTTCGGGGATCAACAACATGAACAACTTTAACATTATCGTTAGAATATTTTGCAAAGTTCATTCCGTAAACTAAAATGCTCTCTTGTTCTCCTTTTATGTCGCTTATGAGTATAGTTTTCATGGTATT
Source organism: Marinilabiliales bacterium (assembly GCA_002869365.1). GTDB lineage: Bacteria > Bacteroidota > Bacteroidia > Bacteroidales > F082 > BM524. The sequence goes on from PKTA01000174.1 coordinate 19,381, forward strand.
ATTTATTATAAATTCAATGGTTTAATTATTAGTGTCAATTGCTAAGTTTACATTTCTTCTTTTACAATAGATTTTTCAGGAATGCCAATCGATGATAATCGTTCTAAAACAGCATCCATCATTTCAGGAGGTCCGCAAACGTAAAATTTGTCAGTTTCTTCTGTGATATTGTCTTTTAGAAATTCTTCAGTAATTAGACCATTATTATAACTATTAACCTTCTCATCAGACAGAATATTAATAAAATCATCACCAAGCAGGCCATCAAATTCATCTTCAAGAATGATATCTTTTTTGGTTTTGTTGGCAAATATCAGGCGGTTTCCTTCAAGATTTTTCTCTTTTCGTAATCTTCTGAAAATAGAAATAAATGGCGTAATTCCAGCACCGCCGGCAATAAATGTTCCGGGTCCCTGATATGTAATTGCGCCGAACACATCGCCAAGAATAAGTTCGTCACCGGATTTAATTTTAAGCAACTGATTTGTAACACTTTCGTGTGACGGATAGGTCTTGATAATAAATTGCAAATATTTATCATCGGGAAGACTTGTAAATGTAAAAGGTCGCTTTTCGTCCTTCCATTTTTCACTATTAATTGCAATCTCAGTAGCCTGTCCCGGTTTAAAGTTATAGTTCTCTGGTCGTTCTACAATAAAACTCTTAACATCATGAGTTATTAAAAAACTATCTAATATTTTAACTTTGTGTGTTTCCATTATTTTCTTTTTATGATTCATTATTAACTTATCCTACCTTTTTTTTGTCGGAACTACTTTCTCTATCTTCTTCCTTCTCGTGTTCTAATACTTCTTCTTGTTCTTCAACCAATTCATCATGTTCAGTATTTCCTACAATACCTTTAAAACGCTTGTCAATCTTATTAAGGGTTTTTGCACGTCCATAAATGATTAAAGAATCACCTTTTTTGATTTTTGTTTCACCATTTCGATTTCCAATAAAAGTTTTATCGGATCTTATTATTGCAATTAAGTTCAGCCCCTCATCTCTTAGTTTGGAATTGATAAGTTTTTTGCCAGTTAACCAGTGGTTTTCATCAATTGATATTTCCGATATTCTGAATTCTCCTGAAAGGTGTAATAGGCTTGCATAATCATTTACATCAAGTTTTGTATAACGTGTTAAAAACTTATCAATAATAATGGATAATTTTTTATTTGCCCACTTGCTGTTTGCTAAAGTCCATAATAAAGCAATACCGGCTATAAGTATGAGTATACGTAACCAACCACCGGCATTATTACCTATGCCCGAAAATCCTATGATTAGTGATGCAACACCAGTTACAATTCCTGCATTTCCCAATATCATTAATAATTGGAGTATTCTCCTCCTAACGGGATGGTTTACTGCTTTTTCTGATTCATTTGTTGTAAACCCCACGCCTGTAAATGCAGAACGAGCCTGAAAACGTGATGCCTGATGCGACAAGCCGGTATGCGTTAAAGCAATTGAAGCAATGCGCGTTATTATTATAGAAAAAGCTAATATTATTATTACAGAAATTATACCTGTCATTTTACAATGATTATTTTACTCTTTAAATTTATTTATGATGAAAGAAGGGATTAAAAGTTTAGCCTACTTTTTCTTGTCCAAAACAACTACTGCTTCTGGAGATAAAACCCTGAAAGTAAACGATTCGGTTAAATACAATTTAATTTTTCTATCATCATGCGAATCATATCCAATGGATGTATCCTGACCTATGGTTAATTCATAATCGCCTCCACGTTTTGAAAGCAGGAACGATTTGTCGAAGTTATTATTTACAATAATCTGTCCCTCAAGTAAATCTTTAAGTTGTTGAATTATAGGATAGCCATCCGTTAGATTAATCAACTCAAGCCAGTACTTTTCCTCTAAAACCAATGAGTAAGGGCCTTCAACACCATTTTGTTGTAAACGATTTATCAGCGCACCAACATATTTAAGGATATCGCTTAGATTGTCAGGCAGATTTTCCACCGGATATTTTGAACTTTCCTCAAGTCCTTTTATTCCGGCATTATTTAACCCTGTGTAAATGATATTTTCTTCAAGTTTTACAACTGATTTTAAAGCCTCATCCAGATTGTCTAACTCAACATCTTTTGCACCTCTTTCTATATTTTCAAGTTCCCATAAATCTAGTTCAAATGGTATCCTGATTTCTACCAGGGGTAATACTTCCCTGATTCCGTAGTTTGTTCCTGTTTTCCACTTTTGCCTTGGAACCTTAAGCCTTCCTGTTGAAACAGCAGCAAAATCAGATCCAAAGGGCCCATCTATATCAGCGAACTTTCTAATAGTACGTGAAGTGCCTAAAACACTTTTCGCCTGATCCTTAATTTCTTTCCACATATCATTTGATAGTGGAGCCATTTTTTTCTTTAAAATTTCCATTTTTTATCCTTTCTATGCTTTTTCAACTTTTAGTATGTCTTTTTTTGAAAACAAATAGCGATGAAGCTGTTCATCCCATCCGTCCATATTTCTTCTTAACCACTCTAGCAGCATACTTGCATGCTCAATTTCTTCATCACGGTTATGCATTAATATCTTTTTCAATTGCTGATCATCAGTAACATCAATACGTTGCTGATACCAGTCGACAGCCTCAATTTCTTCAGTTAAAGAAACCATAGCCCTTGAATAATCTTTTGTTTCATTTGAAAGTTTGTCGTGTGGTTCGTGATAATTTTCCATGATAGATTTTTATTTATTTAGTTTTATTTTTCAATTTAATTTAATATCAAGTGTTTATATCATTTTGCAAAGTTCCAGCAACAAGTATTATTTTTGAATGAGCCACATCAATCAGTATTATTGATCTTGGTCATAGTATTGAAATACTTGTTATTTAATACCTGAAAAGTGCATTTATGCTTGTACCATTAAATGGCATTTTATCCTTTTCAACTATAAAAACATTGCCATCTTTTAACCAGGTTTGAATTGCTGCCATATTGAAAAGAGAAGCCTGCTTGGCTTTATGACCTTCATCGATTATAAGGGATCGGTTAATTATATCATAAAGTCCATATCGGTCATTCGACTTCTGAATAAAAAGCGATTCAATACGTCCTTCCAGAGCTGCAGGAATAATATCATTCAAATCAGAAGAGAACTTTCCAACCGAAGATTGTTCTTTTAATTTTACAGTTGCAGACTTCCTTCCTTTCTGGAAATAATCATCAACTATCTCTAAGGCCATTTCATGTAGCAAAAGAGGAGAAGTATCTTCGTGGTTTCCATTTATATGTTTATGGTATAACTTAGGGTGAGAAGTTATTTTTTTGAAAAGAGAATAATAGTGATCCACACAAGCCAATACTAGTGGTGTTTTATCATCTTTTATGATATTTTTTAAAGATTGATCCACAGCTCTGAAAAATTTTTCAGTTTCAATAGCTTTGTGATCTTTCCCAGATCCCTGACCATGGAATATGGCACCAGCTTCACCTCCCTGTCCTGATCTGAATTGAAGATGGTTTTTCTCATAATCATATCCTACAACTTCTTCAAGTTGTTCGGGAACAATTCCTTTTACAACTACTTCCTCAATGCTGTAGCGGGAGGTTTCGTAAAATTTAACCTTGTTTAAACTAAGGTTTAGTAAATAAAATCTGCCATTGTAACTAAAAATTGGCAATATTGGTAAAAGGTAAAAGTGATCTGCCACATAAGTGAACTGAGGTTGATTTATTGGTAAAGTGTAGGTCATCATCTTATTCTTGTCTAATAATATTACTAAACAATCCGATTGATTTCTCCAAAAATGATGATCTTCCAGTAAATCTTCTGCCGGAGAAAGGTAGTCTTCAATTTCAGTATCTTTCAACTGGTAATCTTTAAGTTTAGACTTTACCTCTTTTAGGCAATTTTTTAATGTTATTTGGCCTTTTTTATTGTCGACTTCTTTACCAGCACGATCAGTAGGAACATAAATAGAAACACAATGCTGGTCGTGTATTCTTGAAAGTTTTGCAAACTCGTTTTTGGAAATTAGATAATCGTTTTCCATGAGTAGATTCTTTTTTTTGATTCAAAGGAGTTTAATATTCATTATAATAAATGCCTGCAGATTTTGTTGTGAAATTTAAACAGTCTGCAGGCACTTTATTAATATTTACTTAAAAAGATTACTTAATTCTTTAAAGCCTTCTTTATAGTGATTATAACTTTCTGTGAACTCATTTTTTGCTTTCTCCCAGTTGCTGTCGGGTGCATTTTGCATATCATCGACCTTTTTCTTTAAGTCTTCCTTTCTTTTGTTTAAGGCCTCAATACCAGAGTCATATTTTTGTTTTAAACTACTACTTAATTCATCTTTCTTTTGTTTGAGGTTTTCAATCTCATTATAAATTTCATCAATATTTTTATTTGCTTTAACTTTAAAATCTATCCTGTTCATATCTTCTGTTTTTATATTGTTATTAAATCATTTTTTCACCCACTTGCCTGCATCGTTTTTGTGATATACATTTTTTACCGCTGACCAGGCAACCTTGTGGGCAGTTTCTTCTTTTGAACTATTATTCTTACGGTCAGCAGCGCGTTTATACTCGTCAAGAGCATTGTTAAACGCAGCCAGATAAATTTCCTGACCGTGTGCAGGTAAAGTATTCTGAACCTGTTTAGGTAATTCTTTTACTGTTGTATAGGGCATAATGCTTTATTTTAAATTATAAAACCATTGACTGACTGTAAAAGTCGAAAACTCCTTTTTCAAAATCTTCTACAATCATTTCATCCGGATTATATTCAGGGGCATTTTTAATTGACTCTTTTTTCATTTTTACTTTAACTAATTGATTAGTGTAACTTACCTCCGACATTTTGTCGATTGGAATAATTACTTTTTTACTCCATGGTAGCCAGTTACTTGTATCAATTACGGCATAAACAATCTGCCAATCCTGATAATCAATAAGTAAGTCATCGATATGCCCAATTTTTCCGTCGTTAGCTTCAACATGGTAACCTTTTACTTCATCAAAAGATCTAAGAATTGTGTCTATATATTTCTCCGAAACAGATTTTGTTGGTACTGATATAGGTCTTGGTGGATAATACGCACCTGCCGTACCCATATAGGCTGCTACCATCCAATAAGGTTTTATTTCAAAGTGTTTGTTTAACTCTTCTTCATATTTTCTTGAAACAGGCAAGTGATCACCTATTTTAGGGCATTTTTCTATTTCCTGTTTTGATAAACTTGTTGGAAATATGTTGTTATCTTGCTCGGGATTTTTGAAGAAAACTTTTGGAATAAGAACCTTATATGGTGAAAATATTTTTCCAAAATCCGCATCAATATACCTTATAACCCATTGCTTTTCGTCAAACAAAAAGTCTTTAATATTTCCTTCTAATTTATCTTTTGTGTCAATATTGTAATAACTCTTTAGTATTTTTAAACTTTGTTTCATATCCTCGCTCTTTTAAAATTTTTATAGTTTTAGTTTTATTTTAAAACTGACTTATTCTTTAAATCGTTTACAAAATTGATGTTTAGATGTGGGAATTGAAATGATGAAGATCAAAACATACAATTGATTTTAATCAATTACCATATCTATATAATATACGTACTTGCGATTTTTTAAATCGGAATAATTAAAACCTAAACTAATGGATATTTGGTATATTATTTTAGTGCTTCTGGTAACTGCAAGGCTATTTAGTGAAATGGCAAGGCGTTTTTCAATTCCACCGCTTGCAGGTGAATTAGTTGCCGGAATAATCCTGGGAATTATTTTCAACACCTGGTCAGGTACTTTTACCGAGTTGTCGAATCTTCATGACAATGAAGTTTTTACGGCAATTACTGAGTTTGGGATGTTTTTTTTAATGCTTTATGCGGGCGTTGAATTGAATTTTAAGAATTTAAAGAAAGCATCAGGTAATGCGGTTTGGGTTGCTCTTGGTGGTATGCTTATTCCCTTAGCATTGGGAATGGGTTTAGGCTGGTTTACACTCCCTGAATCAGAATTAAAATCAGCACAACTTTTCTTTATTGGAGTGGCTTTAGCAATAACAGCAGTTCCTGTAGCCATTAAAGCATTGATGGATATTAATTTATTGAATACAAAAGAGGGGCAAACAATTGTTTCTGCAGCAGTAATCGACGACGTTATTAGTCTTGTCCTGCTTGCTGTTCTTACAGCATTTTTAAAAACCGGTGAGATGCCGGGTTTTGAGGGCATTCTTATTTTAATTGGGAAGATTATATTGTTTTTTATTATAACAATTGTGGTAGGATTATATGCCTTACCCTATCTACTTAAACTGGTATCGAAGAAAATTAATATTGAAGAATCAGAGGTTAGTTTTTTACTAATTGTTGCTTTCAGTTTTGCCGTGCTGGCAGAAGCACTGGATCTGCATTTTATCCTGGGAGCTTTTATTGCAGGATTGTTCTTCACCAAAAGAGAGATGAAAAAATCGGTTTATGAGGATGTTAAAAATAAAATTGGGGCCATAAATACGGGATTTTTAGCGCCCATATTCTTTGCTTCAATTGGGTTGAGCCTTGAATTATCTGCTTTTGTTAATATACCTTTATTTGTAGTTGCATTAATTTTAATTGCCTCTGTAGGAAAAATAATAGGAGCAGGTATACCCGCCAAATTATCCGGTCTTTCAACACAGCAGTCGTTGATTGTTGGAAATGCAATGAATGCGCGTGGAGCAGTAGAATTAATTATTGCCGATATAGCATTAAGAGCCGGATTGTTTAAATTACCGGGAGATTCGCATATTGTCCAAAACTTATTTTCTGCTGTAGTAATAATGGCAATAGTAACAACTCTTGTTACTCCAATTATTCTGAAGAAACTTGGAAAAAGAAAATCATAAAACAGTTAATAGTTTAATCAAACTAAGCCTGAATTTCGCTTTGATTTTTTCTTGCTGTTTTTTAAATATCAAAAATCTTGAATTACACTTTTCAGTTAAATAATAAAAGTCAGAAAAACTTTATAATATGTATTATCACATTCATCTCTCTGGCTACCAGTTTTTTGCAAATTCCATTAATTTTCCCCTGTTTAATAAACTAATTGAGTGCATATCCGTTTCAATAATTTCAAGGTCTTTTAACTCGGCCAGTGTTCTCACAAGTGTTTCCGATGTTGTTCCAACCATGGCTGCTAAATCAGATCTGGTAATTGTAATTGAACTGTCGGAATCATCAGGTATGAGTTCAATTAATCTTAAAGCTACTCTTTTCCTTACCGAGTCGTAGGCCATCTGCATTAACTCCTGCTCTTTTTCGGTAAGGCTTTTCGAAATAATTTTTACTAATTTTGATAATACGTTTTTATTTTTTCCAATTAAGCTAATAAATTTATCTTTTGGGATTCTTTTTAGTTTACTATCTTCAATCGCTTCAGCGGATTCTAAATAAGTTCTGTTTTCAATAATTGGCTTAAAACCGAAAAACTCACCATGATGGTAAATGCTTGAAATGAGTTCTTTACCCTCCTCATTAAATCGATAAGTTTTTACACTTCCTTCCTCAACAAAAAACAAGTAATGAGGATAATCTCCTGTTTTAAAAACTTGTTCTTTGTGGGCATATATTGTTGGTTCTGAATTAGTAGCAAGTTTATTAATACTATTTATTAAGTCGTTTTCGTTGATGGTTTTTGATTTGGCTTTTTCTGGTTTGCTTAAAAGGTCACTCTTTTTCAAGCGGGTTTCAACTGCTTTTAAAAGTTCGGTATCATCGAAAGGCTTTGTAAGGTAATCATCGGCACCCATTTCCATTCCTTTTCTTAGGTCATTACGTTCAGTTTTTGCAGTTACAAAAATAAAGGGAATTGAAGCCGTTGACACTTCTTTACTCAAAATATGTAATACTCCATAACCATCCAGCACTGGCATCCTGATATCGCAAATAATCAAGTCGGGGAGGAATGATTTTGCCTTTTCTACGCCAACTTTTCCATCTTCAGCGGTATTAATTTTATAACCAACCAATGTTAATAGTTCGGCCATGTTTTCCCTCATTATTAGGTCATCCTCTATGATAAGAATTTTTTTCATTTCATTTCGTTTGTAAATGTGATATTAAATGTTGTCCCCTTGTTTTCATCACTTTCAAAAGTAATTTTACCTTTCATTAGTTCAACATATTTTCTAACAATATTTAGTCCCAATCCTGTGCCTTCTTCATACGTAAGAGCATTTTTTGCGCGATAAAAACGACGGTAAATTTTGTTTTGCTCTGCCCGTGGAATTCCAATTCCTTGATCTTTAACACTTATGTTGATTTCATTTTCAGATAAACTTGTATGTACATAAATATTGCTGTGATCAGGTGAGAACTTTATTGCATTTGAAAGGAGGTTGTTCATTATGTTTTTCAGGAGGTATTTGTCGAGTGTTACATTAACTCTTCTTCCTGTATGAGAATACATAATATGTTGATTGGGTTTACATATTTCCTGAAACTGAGAAACTTGTTTTTCAATTGCTTTTCTTAAGTCGAATTTAAATTGTTTTATTGGGATTTCTCCTTTTTCTATATTTCCTAAGGCAAGAAACTTTTGTAATATTGTAGTAAGGTTTTTAACCGATTCGTCAATTTTTTGAAGATGGTTTATAATTTTTTCTTTGTTTTTAAATTCGAACCATGCTTTTTGTTCTGCTTCGAGGTAACGGTTTATTAAATTCAGAGAAGATAAAATACCTGCTAAAGGTGTCCTGAATTCATGCGAAGCTATTGATAAAAATCTCGACTTCATGTCGCTTAGTTCACTTTCTTCGTTCAACTTGTCTTTTAGTGAATGTTTTAAATCAAGTTGTTTTTGTAACTCACTTTCCAGGGTTCCTTTACTTTTCTGATTTATTATAGTTGCTATGTAAATAGACTTATCTGTTATTTCTGAATTTAATCTTCTATGTTCGGCCCTAAATTTTTTACCTTCTTTGTTTTCTAATTCAATGTATTGGTTTTTGAGAATTACATCTTTGTTTTTAGAGGCATAAAAATTTTTATTTAAGAAATCATATAGTAATCTTCCTTCTATATCTTTTTTATTAATGGAAAACGTATCACAAAAAATTTGGTTTGCTGCGATTATTATATCATTCTCATCGAACACAATCATTCCTTGTGCAAGTACATCAAAAACATCCTTGAGTTTAATTGCATCAAAAAGTTTGTTATTTGTGTTCATTATGCCGGGAGTTAGTAATGTTATTGCCATTTTTGTAATTCAAAGATAAGTTAAATTATAAAAGTGAAATTAAAGTATTGAGTTTTAGATTTGTTGTTTAAATTTTCAGAATTAAATTAATTTGTAGTAATCATTAAGTTTATTATTTAGGCCATTATCGAATTCTAAATTCAAATGTTTCTAAATAAATAATAAATAACGAATTAATTAATATAAATGGCTACTAAATATTATATTTGTTATCAAATGTGTTATTTATATGATTGTTCTTAAGATTGGATATATTAGAGATTTCCATAGGTCACATAATAACTTGCAAAATCCGGAATTATTTTCGGAAAACGGATTTTCTTTACAAATCTGTTTATTAAAAAATTCATAAAAAATTGTATTATGGCAACAACAAAAAACTTTGAATCGTACAAAAAAGGCTTTCTTAATGTTGGTGAGGGACATAATCTTTATTTTGAACTTTATGGTAATCCTAAAGGTATCCCGGTAGTTTTTCTTCACGGTGGCCCTGGAGCGGGTTTTTCTGATAAGGACAAGACATTTTTTGATAAGAGAAGATATAATGTTCTCTTTTTCGACCAGCGCGGTTCTTCCAGAAGTAAGCCCTTTGGTTCAATTGAATACAACACAACTAAGAATATTGTATCTGATATTAATAAACTTCTTGATTTTGTGGGTTTCGACAAAGCCTATATTTTTGGTGGTTCATGGGGCAGTACACTGGCATTGGTATATGCCATTCATAATTCAAAACGTGTACTGGGTTTGATTTTAAGAGGTATCTGGCTTGCTAATAAATATGCAATCAACCATTATATTGGAGGCGGAATCAAAGATTATTTCCCGGATGTGTGGCAGCGTTTTTCGAAACTGGTGAAAAGAGAAGAGAACCCAGCGGAATATTATTTGAAACAAATGCTTACAGCAGATAAAGAAACCAGCGACAAATATGCCTACGAATGGGCTTATTACGAAATGTCGTTTTATACTATTCGGAAGATAGAGAATACTGAAGAAATCCTAAGTACATTTTCCTATAAATCGATGGCAATTATGGAAGCCCATTTTATTGCTAATAATTGTTTTTTGGAAGAAAATTTCATTTTGAAAAATATTGATAAAATAAAAGATATCAAAACCACAATCGTTCATGGCAGGTTCGATTTTATTTGCACTCCCATTCAGGCTTTCCAACTTCATGATGCTTTAAATAATTCAAAACTGAATATTATGAATGCAGGGCATTCAGGATATGATCCTGAAAATTTCAAGGTGCTTAAAAGCGAATTAAAACGGATTACTTCTTAGTAGTTGATATTTAAAGAATGCAATTAATTTAATTAGAAGTACACCTGTAAATTCAGTATGGGATTTTAAACATTGATTTCGACGATTTGGTAATACCAACTATATAAGCCACGTATAAACATATGAGTAGTTAATTTAAATTATTTTCTTATATTTGTATTGCAGGGATTTACGATAAACTTTAAGGGTTTTAATCAAACTTATTCGTAATTTATTATTTATTTAACGCATACTATGGGAAAGATAGACAGGGATGAATATATCCTTTTGTTCACTATTGGGGAAATAAAATTTGGTTTACGTTTGAGCCAGGTAGAAAGAGTGTTACCTGCTGTTGAACTGTCTGTTTTACCTGGTGCACCTGCAGTTGTTGATGGTGTAATAAATTTAGCAGGCGATACATTGCCTATAGTTAATTTTCGTAAGAGATTAAAAAAGAGGAAAAAGGAAATTCATCCTTCTGATAAAATTATCATTGTGCAAACAAATGAGCTGAAACTTGGCTTTTTTGTAGATGAAGTTGTTGGCCTTAAGGAACTTAATTCTGACAAATTTAAGGTAACAGATGATGTTATCCCTCATACTAACATTGTGGTTGAGGGCGTAACTATTATTGATAATGAAATCGTTCTCATTCATGATATTAACAGGTTTTTCTCAATTCAGGAAAAGAATAAATTATTGAAAGTGCTAAGGTTTTAAAATTTTACATATAAAATTTATGCAAGTAAAAGATTTTCAAAATCTCGACATACTCAGTGAATTTATAAGGAAGGAAATAGGGATATTTTTTCCTCCTAAAAAGTATACTGAAATGAGTGTGAAAATCACCGAGTTAGCTAAGGAACATGGGTTTAAAAAAATTGAACCCTTTATTGAGTATTTGTCGAATGAAAATGGTTCGAGGCAGAAAGCAGAGTTGCTGGCAAGCAAGTTTTCAATTGGAGAAACTTACTTTTGGAGAGACAGGGAATTATTCAGAGTGCTTGAGGAAGAAATATTTCCTAATATAATAAGAGAAAAAGAAAACAGCCGTAAAATATTGAGGATATGGAGTGCTGCAGCCTCCACCGGAGAGGAAGCTTATTCTATAGCAATTCTGCTGAAAAGGCTGATACCTAATATTTATAGCTGGAACATTAATATTCTAGCAACAGATATTAATCCTAATTTTCTGGATAAGGCGAGAAGGGGAAGATATACTGAATGGTCGTTCCGAAGCGCACCGGCATGGCTGAAACCAAATTACTTTAAAAAAATAAAGCATAATGAATATGCCCTTGATGAATCCATTAAGCGGATGGTAAACTTCTCATATCTTAATCTGATAGAGGATGCTTTTCCTTCGCTATCGAATAATACCAATGGGATGGATTTGATATTATGCAGAAACGTTTTAATGTACTTTTCTCAACAGGATATAATTAATGTTAGCGATAAACTATATAATTGCTTGCTTCCTGACGGACTGATGATAACTACACCTAGCGAATCTTTCCAGTATTTGTCTCCTCGCTTTAAAACTCGTATCGTCAACAGGGTTTCAGTATATCAGAAAACTGATAAAGAAGCAAAATCTATCGAGAAGAAAGTTGCTGAGGCAGATGTTAATGTTGATATTGCTGAACTGTTGAGAAATGCAGGAGAATTGCGTCGACAAAATGCAAAAAACAAAGAGAAATCGACTAAAAAAAAGGCAATAAAAAAAGATATAAACCAGAGTTTAGTTGATAATAAAAAAACTGATAATATTGAGAGTTTTGATGTTGAAGATGTAAATTATCTGATAAACAAGGGGAATTATGAAAAGGCAGAGTCAATACTTGCTAAAACTTTAAGTAATAAAGCACTTCCCGAAAATTTATTATTAATGGCCAGGATAAAAGCCAATCTTGGGAAATTAAATGAGGCACTTGATTATTGCGATAAATCGTTGGAAATTAATAAACTTAATCCGCTGGCGTACTATATTCAGTCGATAATAACGGCAGAAAAAGGAGATTTGGAACTCGCATACTCAATAATGAAAAAATCTCTCTATGCAGATCCCCAATTCGTTATTGCTAATTTCACACTTGCGAATTTCGCAAATCAGTCGGAAAGGAAAAGTGAGTCGAAAAAATATTATTCCAATACACTCGATTTACTTGAAGAATATAAAGAGGAAGAAATTATTCCTGAATCGGATGGAATAACCGCTGGAAGGATGAAAGAAATTATTAATAGAATTAATATCGTTTAAAAAACTAAAATGACAAAAAATAGTAATACTGGTGGTTGGCACGAATTTGAAGAGAAGATCAGGATGGCTAAGGAAATGTTGAAATCCAAAAGCGATCATACTCGTGAGGATATATCTGCTATTCTGAGAAGACGGGCAGAATTTATTGCTACCAACGGTGAAAAAGATACCGCAAATAAGGAAATGATGTCTGTTCTGGAATTTGCTTTAGGACAGGAACGATATGCCATTGAGACAAATCGGTTGAAAGAAATTATGCCGGCCAGCCAGATAACGGATCTTCCTTGCACACCTAATTATGTTTTTGGAGTAGTAAACATCAGAGGTAAAATAGTTACAGTAATAGATTTGAAAGGCATCTTAAGTCTTGATTATGTAGGGTTTAATGATTTTGCTTCCATAGTTGTAATTGAGCATAATGACGAACTGGTCGGAATTGTTGCCGATGAAGTATTAGGAATTAATAATATTGATGTTGAAACAATTCAGCATTCCAAACCAAAAGTTATTAAAATTAAGGACTCTTTTCTGAAAGGTATCACAAATGAAACTTTGATTATTTTAAACATCGAAAAGGTTTTGTCCGAAAATTCAATACTGGTTGATGAAACTGTGAATTAGAAATTAAATTATTGGCAATGGACGAAGCAGAATTAATAAAACGATTAAGGGAAACCTTCAAGATTGAAGCTGAAGAACATTCAAATACTATTATAAAAGGTTTGATTGAACTTGAGAAAAATCCAGATAACGAAAGGGAGAAAAAGGTTCTTGAAGAAATATATCGATCTGCTCATAGTTTAAAAGGCGCTTCCAGAGCAGTAAATCTGCCAAATATTGAGAAGATATGTCAGGCATTGGAATCATGTTTTTCCCTGATGAAAAATAATGAACTCCAGCCATCGCCAGGTATATTCGACATATTTCACAGTGTACTTAAAACCATAGATGTTTTACTTGATGACTCAGAAGAGAATCCCCCTGCTGATGTAATCAATCGCACGGTTGAAATACTGAATAATGTTAAATATTTACAACAGGAAGAAAATGATACCGATTTAGATATAGAAGTAAGTTCTGAAAAAGAAGAAAATGTTGTAGGTACTGAGTTGGAAAAAAAGTCTCTAGATTCAGAGATCTTAGAGGGTAATACTGAACTTATTGAGCATGATTACAATATAGATGAAGGTGATGGCGATAAGGATTTTAATGCTCCTGCCGAAATTATTGAAAAGGTCAGCCCCAAGCCTTCGCAGGATACCATACGTCTGTCGACAAAGAAACTTGATGATATTTATTTGCTTGCAGAGGAATCATTACAGATAAAGATAAGTCATGATCAGGAATCTAGAGAAATAAAAGATATTCAGGAGGAATTTGAACAACTCAAGGGGCATTGGTTAGAATTGTATTCTGAAATTTATAAAACAAGAACCCTTGAAAATAAAAAGTTCGATGGAAATAAAAAAACTGTTCTGAGCAAAGAGTCATTTGAACTTTACGACGTTCTGGATGATGAAATTAAGCAAATAAGCAAGAAAATACACTATCTTTTAAGAACCTCGAAATATGTATCGAATACTGCTGAGAACATTATTGATAATCTTGTCGACGAAATTAAGCATATTCTAATGGTTCCATTTACTAATCTTATGAATGGTTTTCCACGAATGGTGCGCAATCTTTCGAAAGACATGAAGAAAGAAGTTCAAATAGATATAAAGGGAGACAGTATTGAGGTCGACAGGAGAATTATGGAAGAACTGAAGGATCCTCTGATTCACATTATCAGAAATTGTATCGACCATGGTATCGAAACTCCTGCAGAGAGAATAGAGTTGGGGAAGAGTTCTCATGGTAACATTGAATTGATAATGAACCAAATAGATGCAAACCATGTTCAAATTGAAATAATGGATGATGGCTCAGGTATTGATAAAGAAAAGGTAAAAAATAAGGCACTTAGGAGTGGAATTTTATCAAAAGATGAGATAGAAAAGTTGGATGATAAGGCTGTTTATAGTCTGGTATTTAAATCAGGGCTTAGTACTGCTTCGATAATTACTGATATTTCAGGAAGGGGTCTTGGACTAGCTATTGTAGAAGAAAAGATTGAGAAACTGGGTGGAAAAGTACAAATAGAATCGGAAACAGATAAAGGCAGTAAGTTTACTATTATTATCCCAACCACTATATCTAAATCACAGGGTTTACTAGTTAGGTTGAATACAAAGCATTTCATAATTCCTGTATCTAATATTATAGAAACACTAAGAATTAAACCCAATAGTATCAAAAAGGTTGAAAATAAAAGTACTATTCAGTTCAGGGGGAATACCCTGCCATTAATACACCTTTCTGATATTTTAGAACAAAACCGTGAGACAGAAATTGCAAGAAAATATATATTTATAGTGGCAGTTGAATCCATGAATCAGAGAGTGGGTTTGATTGTTGACGATGTTCTCGACGAGCAGGAAGTTCTCTTTAAAAAACTAGGCTTCCCATTGATAAAGGTACGTAATGTTGCAGGAGTTAGCCTGCTAGGAAATGGAGAGATATGCCCCATTCTGAATAATCATGATATCATCAGGACAGCATTTAATCTTAGAGGAACTCTAAATAGTACCGATGTAGAAAAAGAAAATAAAAAGAAACAGAAATCCATTATCATAGCTGAGGATTCCATAACATCACGGCTTTTTATTAAAAATATTTTAGAGAGTGCCGGCTATAAAGTAAAAGCCACTGTTGATGGTAAAGAAGCTTTCACATCTATGAAGCAGGAAAAATTCGACCTGCTTGTGTCTGATGTAGAAATGCCAAGAATGAATGGATTTGAACTAACCCAGTCTGTTAGGAAAGATAAAAAACTAAAAGATATGCCTATTGTTTTGGTTACTAGCTTGAACAATAGGGAAGATCAGGAAAAAGGTATAGAAGTGGGTGCAAATGCCTATATTGTAAAAAGTTCTTTCGAGCAAAGTAATTTGCTGGAAGTAGTAAAAAAGTTAATATAATCTGTTAATGAAAGATATCATAAACATACTTGTTGTTGAAGATTCCTCTGTTGTGAGAGACTTCCTTGTATTTATATTGTCGTCGGAGCCGGATATGAATGTTATTGGAACGGCTGCCAATGGAAGAGAAGCTGTAGAGTTCGTAAAGAGGAAAAAGCCGGATCTTATAACCATGGATATTGAAATGCCCGTTATGAATGGAATGGAGGCTACCCGTGAAATTATGAGCAGTATACCTGTTCCTATAATCATTGTAACTTCCAGTTACAGTCAGAGTGAAGTTGAAAAAACTTACAAAGCAATTGATGCAGGAGCCCTAGCGATTCTTGCAAAGCCCAATGGAATTGGCCATAAAGATTTTGAGAAAAACAGGAAAGAACTCATTAAAATAGTGCGTGTTATGTCGGAAGTGAAACTTGTTACACGTAAAAGCAAGTTTTCCAAAGTGGTTCAGGAAACAACTATAAATAAGCCCGCTGTTGACATAGATGAAAGTAAAATAAATTACAAGATTATTGCAATTGGTGTCAGTACCGGTGGCCCTCAGGTTTTGCAGAAAATATTATCGGCTTTACCAGCCAGTTTTAATATACCAATAGTTATAGTGCAGCATATTCCACCAGGATTTATGGAGGGAATGGTTGAGTGGCTTAATGGTTGTACAGCGCTTGATGTAAGCATTGCAAAAGACAAAGAAGAACTTAAGGGAGGCAACATTTATTTTTGCCCGCCTGAATATCATTTAGGAATTGATAACAAAATGAGGGTGGAATTAAAGGAAGATGCTCCCGGCTACAACATTAAACCTTCAGTTTCCTATATGTACCGTAGTGTGGGTAAACACTTTGAGAAGAAAGCTGTTGGAGTACTTTTAACAGGAATGGGCAAGGATGGCGCAGAAGAACTGGCGATGATTAGAGAAAGAGGAGGCTTAACAATTGCACAGGATGAGGAATCTTCTGTTGTTTATGGTATGCCAGGCGAAGCAGCCAAACTCGGTGCTTGCAAATATATTATGTCGCCTGATAAAATTGTAGAAAAATTAATTAGTCTTAATAAATAATTTCAAAGTAAAAAAAGCATGGTTAGAAAAGATTCAGATTCAGACAAACCTAAAGCGAAAATATTAATTGTTGAAGATAGTCGAACTCAACTTATTCACTTACAGTCAACACTGGAGAATGCTGGATATTATGTTGAATCGTCTGAAAATGGAAAACAAGCTCTGGAAAAGTTAGAAACATTTACGCCGGATGTTATTCTTAGCGACATAATTATGCCGGAAATGGATGGGTACGAACTTTGTGAAAAGATTAATAAAGACAGAAGATGGCATAAGATCCCCATCATTTTGTTAACTGCACTTACCGATCCGCAAGATGTTATTAAGGGACTGAATGTAGGGGCTGATAATTTTATTCCAAAGCCTTATTCTGATGACTTTTTGTTATCCAGAATAAATCAACTTTTGGTTAACAGTCAGATGAGGTCGGGTACAGTGTCGGAAATGGGTATGGAAATATTCTTTGCAGGTAATAAACATATTATTACTTCCGAAAGGATGCAAATCATCGACCTGCTTTTATCAACTTATGAAAATGCTGTAAACAAAAATAATGAACTCATAAAGGCGAATCATGAACTTAGTGTTCTCAAGGAAGATCTTGAAAAGAAAAATGCAGAACTCGAAAAAGTTAATGAAGAAAAAAATCAGTTTATAGGCATAGCTGCACATGATATCAGAAATCCATTGGGAGGCATATATAATTTTGCCGACCTGTTGAAAGAGGAACTTCAGGACAAGGCTAGTGAAACAGAGATGGAGTTCATTAATATTATTCAATCTTCCTCTGAACTATTGCTAAATATGGTTACCGAACTTCTTGATATTTCAAAAATAGAATCAGGAAAACTCACGTTGAAAAAGCAAGTTTCAGACCTGATTTCGTTTGTAAAAACAAATATCACAAAGAATAAGTTCCTTGCAGAGAATAAATCAATAAACATAAAAACAGAATATCCTACAAGTTCTTTAAATGTTGAATTCGACCGATCAAGGCTTGAACAGGTTTTGAATAATCTTATTACTAATGCAATAAAATACTCTAAGCCTGATACAGAGATTAATGTTAAGATTGGTATTGATAATGATAGTATTGTTTTCTCCATAAAAGATCAGGGGGTTGGTATTCCTAAGGAGGAACAGGATAAGTTGTTTAAACCTTTCTCAAAAACAAGTGCCAGAGCTACCGGAGGAGAAACAAGTACCGGATTGGGATTATTTACTTGTAAAAAAATAATAGATGCTCATGGTGGAAAAATTTGGGTTGATAGCATTAAAAACGAAGGCTCTACTTTTTGTTTTTCGTTACCTGCTGATATAAATGAACTTAAAATTAATAGCATTACAGAAAAACTTCTTAAGCAAGATAAGGCAGTATCGAAAATTAATTCGGATCAGGATGCTATTGCGGGTAAAAAGATATTGTTGGTTGATGATATCGAAATGAATTATTTATTTTTCAATGGAGCACTATCAAAATTGCCTATCGAACTCGATTGGGCAGAGGACGCTTATAAAGCTATTGATATGCTGGGTGAGAAGAATTATGACCTCATTCTAATGGATGTTCATATGCCAGGAATGAACGGGCTTGAACTTACACGAAGAATAAGAGAAACAGATAAAGAGGTTATAATAATTGCTCAAACGGCCTATGCTATGCATGGAATGGAGGAAAAGTGTATCACTGCCGGATGTAATGCCTATACAGCTATTCCCGTAAAACCACGGGAAGTTTGTGCTATAGTGGTTGAAAATTTAAAATAGGGAATATGAAAAATAAAAAAATACTTATTGCAGAAGACAGCCCTACACAGGCAATGATATTGAGGGCAACTCTTGAAGCAAAAGGATATCATGTTGTTCATGCAAAGGATGGCGCAGAAGCACTTATAATGTATAAAGAAGAGAATCCGGATTTGCTTATTCTCGATGTTATGATGCCCAAACTTACTGGATTTGAATTGGCTTCACAATTAAAGAATGGCCCAAATCCTTCTAAAGTACCCATATTACTTCTTACTTCATTAACTGAGAAAAGTGATATTGTAAGAGGACTTGCTTCTGGTGCCGAAACTTTCCTTGCAAAACCATTCGACGAAGAATACTTGTTTCAAATTATTGAAAGATTATTGGATTACGATATTCTTGATAAAGAAACCAAACTCTTGCTTGGAGATAAACTTGCAAGTAAATATAATGATCAGTCGGTAAGTTTTTTATTGTCGGCATATCAAACAGCAATAAAAAAGAATAAGGCACTGGAAAAATCAGAATATGAACTAAAGATGATAAATAAGAACCTTTCTCATCTGGTTAGTGAAAGAACCATGGAACTCGAAGAGGCAAAAAAGAAAGCGGAAAGGTCTGACATGCTAAAAAGCATTTTTCTTTCCAATGTTTCTCACGACCTTAGAACTCCTATGAATGCAATTATTGGGTTTAGCCAACTGCTGAAGGAAGATTTAATTGCACCGGATATGAAAGATGAATACCTTGATCTTATATCCAAAAACGGAGAGAATTTACTTGGCCTCATTAATGATATTATAGATATTAGCAAGATTGAAGCTGGTGTAATCAAGTGTAACTATACTAATTGTCCTGTTAATGAGTTGCTTACCGAGCTCGAAAAAAGTTTTAATAACTATAAATTCCTCAAGGATAACAAGGAGGTGAGGTTGTTTTTTAACCGAAGTAAAATCCCTGAGAACCTAATTACTATTACGGATGCTTTCCGTTTGAAACAGGTTTTGTCGAACCTTATAAGCAACGCAGTAAAATTCACAAGAGAAGGGGTTATAGAGTTTTCATATAAAATTAAGGATAAGAACACATTGTTGTTTTATGTAAAAGATAGCGGTATTGGTATACCTGAAAATAAAATAAACGGACTATTTCAAAGATATGAACAAGTTAAAACCTCCGACTCTCCAGATATTGGTACCGGCCTTGGACTCGCTATTGCTGACAATCTCGCAAAAATATTGGGAGGTAAACTATGGGTAGAATCTGACTTTGGTAAAGGGAGCACTTTTTATTTCACAATACCATATAAAATATCCGACGGCCCTGTATTAGAATATTTTCCAAAAGCCCCTGCGAAAAAGATTGCTTATGATTTTAAAGGAAAAACCTTCCTTGTTGTAGAAGATGATTTATCAAATTATAAATATCTGAATGCAGTACTTAAAAGGGCTAATGCCAATGTCGTTTGGGCTAAAAATGGAGAAAGTGCTGTTGAAGAATTCACCAATAATAATAGTATCGATTTAGTACTGATGGATATTCATTTACCAAAAATGAATGGTTTTGAAGCTACACGAAGGATAAATGAACAGGGAAGAAAGATACCGGTTATAGCTCAAACTGCCTTTGCTATGTCGGGTGATGAACAAAAATGCTATGACGCCGGATGTGTAGATTACATCCCAAAACCTATCGTTCCGGAGATACTTCTGTTGAAGATTAATAAAAATTTGAAATAAAATATTGAATACTAAACTAAATTAAATTAAAAAAATATGTCGCGAAAAGGTAATATTTTTCAAACCAAAATTAGTGCAAAACTAATAGCACTATTTCTGGCAATTTCAATTATTCCTATTATAATAGTTGGAGTTATAAGCGTGAACAGTTCTTACAATGCTTTGGAAGAAGCTCAGTTTAATCAACTTGAAACTATTGGTACTTTAAAAACTATCGAGGTGGTTGATTATTTTCATAATAAATTTATTGAACTTGATGTTCTATCAAAATCTGGTGATGCTGTTCTGAGTTACAGTAAACTTAATAACTATCATAATAATGGTGGGGCCATGGCTGACGGTTCATTTAATGTTAGTGGAAATAAGTATGAAGAGATATATAATGAAATAGATCCTTTCTTTAGTACTTTCCTTACTTCTTTTCATTTCAATGATCTGTTTTTTATTTGTGCGGAACACGGACATATAATGTATTCTTCGGAAAGAGATGATGATATGGGGTCAAATCTGTCGAGTGGAAGATACAGCCAATCAGGTTTGGCAGAAGTATGGAGAAAAGTTAAAGAAAATAAAACACCGATACTTGTTGATTTTAAATACTATGAAGTTATTGATAAGCCAGCTGCTTTTATGGGGGCACCGCTTTTCGATGAAAATAATAATTTGGTAGCAGTTATAGCATTGGAAATCAAGACAGATAAAATTAATGAGATAATGTTGGAAACCACCGGATTAGGAGAAACCGGAGAGACATATATCGTTGGTGATGATTTTTTGATGAGAACAGATTCAAGGTTTAGTGAAAAGTCTACAATACTAAGTCAAAAGGTAGAAACTGAGAGTGCTAAACTTGCACACCAGAACGATAATGGTGTACATATTAGTGATGATTACAGGGGAGAAAGAGTTTTAAGTTACTATTCACATTTAAAGTTTGATGAAGAATTTATTGTAGATTTCGACTGGGTAATAATTAGTGAGATGGATGCCGAAGAAGCTTTTCATGAAGCTATTATTTTAAGGAATGAATTATTGATTATTTCTATTATTGTTGGTTTGTTAATTGCCCTGATTGCATTTTTCTTTGCCAGGTTTTTTACAAAACCAATTGTCAAGTTAACGTATGCTGCTGAGGCATTTGCCTTGGGTGATTTACGTCAGGAATTCGATATTAATAATAAAGATGAACTTGGATTACTTTCTGATGCTTTCAAAACAATGCAACTGAATATGATGAATAAAGCAGATCAGGCTTTGAAGATATCAGAAGGAAATCTTACTATTGAAGTGGAAACATTATCTGAAAAGGATGAAATGGGCAAGGCATTTAAAATAATGATAGAAAATCTTAGAGGTCAGATAAATGGTATTAATGAAGTGGTTTCTGTTCTAACTACTTCAAATAGTCAGTTAATGTCGACCATTTCTGAATTATCGTCCTCATCAAGTGAAACCTCCACAACTGTTGCAGAAGTAACCTCCACCATCGAGGAAGTGAAACAAACAGCTGAAGTTGCAACTCAGAAGGCTAAGAACGTTGCCAATGCTGCTCAAAAATCTGTGAGCATATCTGAAAGAGGTATAAAGTCTACCGAAGATTCAATTGCTGGAATGGAACAGATACGAGAGCAGGTAAAACAAATTGCAGATACTATTATTCGTTTAAGTGAACAAAGCCAAACTATTGGTGAGATAACAAGTTCGGTAAACGACATTGCTGAGCAGTCTAATTTGTTAGCAGTAAATGCTTCCATCGAAGCTGTAAAAGCAGGAGAGTATGGTAAAGGTTTTGGAGTTGTTGCTCAGGAGATCAGAGCACTTGCCGACGAATCCAAACAGTCGACTAAACAAATCAGAGATATTTTATCTGAAGTACAAAAAGCTATAAGTTCGGCAGTAATGGCTACCGAACAAGGAGGCAAAGCCGTTGAGAAAGGAATGAACTTGTCGTAGAGTACAGGAGATTCTATTTCGGTTCTGGCCGACAGCATTTCAGAGGCTGCACAGGCTTCTACTCAAATTGCAGCATCCAGTCAACAGCAACTTACCGGGATGGAACAGTTAACAGTTGCTATGGAAAATATCAAGCAGGCATCTTCACAGAATGCAGCAGGAGCAAAACAGGCTGAAGAAGCTGTAGAGAATATTAAGAATATAGTGCATAATCTGAAAATTCTTGTGGAGAAATATAAATTGAATAATTAGAATATTCCTTTAATATAAATTTAAGCCGCAATAGCAAATTATTTGCTATTGCGGCTTTTACTTTAAAGAGAATGATAATTATCCAGTATTATTATGCCAAAACTTAGTTGTATCAGATTACTTTTATTATTTAATACAACTATTGCACTTTAACAATATTGGATCCACCTGACAAATTCTGGCTTGTTATTTGAGCATCGCCTTTATAGTAAACATTTGAGGCTCCACTAGCTTTTACTTTCATGCTTTCGTTTACAGTTAAGTTCAAATTACTGGCTCCTTCCAAATCTGCTTCTATAATATTTGTTACGAAATCATATCCTTCCATATTTGATGCTCCAGTTGCATCAATGGTAAATGTCTGAGACTGTCCTGTAAGTATTAAATTTGAACTTCCTGTTAAATCGGCATTCAAATGGTTTAAATTCATACTTCCGTTTAATGAAGATGCTCCATTAAGTTCTATATCAAAGTCATTTCCATCAAAATGGTTTTGGAAATAATAGTTTACAACACCCGATCCCTTAACTTGAAGTAATTCGGGTA
>PKTA01000010.1 GCA_002869365.1 Marinilabiliales bacterium
TAGCAGTTTCCTCCTGACTTGTCTGCTTTTATAAATCAAGAACGATTAGTTGTTGATATTTAGCAACTTATTGAATTATTTCTTTACTTTGACCGCACTGTATCGGACAAGTCAGGAGAAATTATTTCAAAACTTGCATTTTAAAACCATAAACATTTTCAAACTCTTCAATTAAATGTTTCTGAATCTCTTCAAGAGGTATTTCTCTTCCCAATTCTTTTTTAAGAGTAGTAACTCCTTTATCAACGATTCCACATGGAACTATATAATTGAAATAATCCAGATTAGTATTAACATTAAAAGCAAAACCATGCATACTCACCATCCTGCTAATGCGAACTCCTATGGCAGCAATTTTTCTGGCTTTAGCCTTATTATCAACATCGAGCCACACTCCTGTCTCACCCTCCGATCGGGTGGCAGTTATTCCGTAGTGTTTTAAAACATTGATAATAACCTCTTCCAGATTATAAATATATTCCCTGATTGTAAGATTTAAACTATCCAGATTTAATATTGGATAACCAACTAATTGCCCGGGGCCATGATAGGTTATGTCTCCTCCCCTGTCGATATGAAAAAAAGTGGCCCCTTTACTTTTTAGTAATTCTTCATTTAGAAGAAGATTGCCCTTATTACCACTTTTTCCAAGAGTATAAACATGAGGATGCTGCAAAAAAAACAACTTATTATCGTTTTGCTTTTCACTATTGGTAAGTTTGGCTTCCAGCAACTCATTAAAGAGTTTTTCCTGCATCTCCCAGGCTTCTTTGTAGTCGGTTAAGCCTAGGTATTTATACTTAACAATCATTATCTTACATGTTTTTCAGCACGATATGACGAACGTACTAAAGGACTACTTTCCACATATTTAAATCCTTTTTCCAGACCTACAGTTTCGTATTCTTTAAACTGTTCGGGGGTAACATATTCAAGAACTTCCAGGTGCTTTTTGGTGGGTTGTAAATATTGCCCAATTGTTAATACTTCCACGCCCACAGCCAGAAGATCGTCCATTAGTTCGTAAACTTCTGCGGGAGTTTCTCCAATACCAACCATAATACCTGATTTAGCCACAGACTTTGAATTGGCAATTATTTGAAGTGTTTTTAAACTTACATCATATTTTGCCCTGCTACGTGTACTTGGAGTTAAACGTCGTACGGTTTCCAGATTATGTGATACAACCTCAGGACCGGCATCCAAAACTATTTGTATTAAATCCTCTTTGGCATCGAAATCCGGAATTAGAGTTTCCATTGTAGTATTTGGAGTGGTTTTTTTTATCTGTCTTATGGTTTCTGCCCAAATTCCTGCTCCCAAATCATCCATATCATCTCTGTCGACAGAAGTTAATACAACATGTTTAAGACCCATAAGTTTTACCGAATTGGCAACTCTTTCAGGTTCCTTAAGGTCGGCAGGAAGAGGTCGGCCGGTTTTTACATTACAGAACTTGCACGAACGGGTACAAATATCGCCTAGTATCATTAAAGTGGCTGTTCCCCTGCCCCAGCATTCATGCATATTGGGGCAATGTCCACTGGTACATATTGTATGTAATTTATGGCTCTCAACAATTTGCCTGACCGACTTATATTCTTTGCCCGAAGGGATATTAATTTTTAACCATTCGGGTTTGCGTAATCTATCTTTGTTTGTAGTTAGTGACATCGTTTAGTTTTATAATTGAGCGGCAAAAATAATTAAATCTTATTGTCCATTTCTAATTATTACAGTTTTTTGATAGCTATAGCAGAAAGGTTTTGCTTACCTCTTTCATTTCAAGGGATTATAAAAACGAAAGGAAAAATCAATCTAATTTCATGTGGTAAATATATTTTAGAAAAATTAGACGGCTTAGTGAAAAAAATTACTTTTGAAAATCAATAATGAAATTTTGGGGAATCCTTTAAAAAAACTGGCTGGCGATACGGCAATTTATGGGCTTGGGACTATGGTTCCGCGTTTGCTGAACTATTTGTTGGTACCGTTTTATACCCGATTGGTATTTAATAGTGCAGAATATGGTCAAATAACTGAGTTATACGCTTATGTTGCCATGTTATTAGTTTTGCTAACCTTTGGTATGGAGACTGCTTTTTTTCGCTATGCCAACAAAAGCAATAATGCCAAAGCAGTTTATAATACTTCATTATCGGCAATTTCTATAGTTGTTCTACTATTCATCTTTATTGTAATAATATTTCTTGGTGATATTTCTTCAGCCATCAGGTATTCAGGTAATAGTGAATATATAATGTTAATAGCACTAATTGTTGGTATTGACGCTTTTACTGCCATACCTTTTGCATGGCTGCGTTATGAGAATAAGGCAAAACGTTTCTCAATAATCAGAATTTTAAGTGTAGCAATAAATATTTCTTTTAACCTGATATTTCTTATTCTTATACCAAAATTTTTCCCTGCACAAGCAGAAAGTTCAATTCTGTATGAAGGAAGTAACAAAATAATATTTGTGTTTATTGCAAATATAATTGGCTCAGCATCAACGCTTATTTTGCTTTGGAACGAAATAAAACTATTCCGTTTTTCTATCGACAATATCCTTTTAAAGAAACTTTTGGCTTATAGTTTACCAATTTTAGTAATTGGTTTTGCGGGAATGATTAATGAGGTTGCCGATAAGATTTTATTAAAATATTTCCTGACAGATCAGGAAACAGCAATAGAACAGGTAGGTATTTATGGAGCATCATATAAACTTGCAATTTTAATGATGCTTTTTATTCAAATGTTTCGTTATGCAGCAGAGCCTTTCTTCTTTGCAGAAGCAAAAAATAAAGATGCCAAAAAAACCTATGGACAGGTTATGGATTGGTTTGTTATTTTCATTTGGTTCATCTTTTTGGGTGTAACTCTATATTTGGATATTTTTAAATATTTAATTGGAGAGGAATTTTGGCCCGGATTAAGTGTTGTTCCCATAATATTAGCAGCAAAAATGTTTTTAGGTATATTTTTTAATCTTTCAGTATGGTATAAATTAACCAACAAAACTCTTTACGGCGCCCTAATAGCAATTTTTGGTGCCATAGTAACCATTGTATTAAATATTATTCTAATCCCTAAAATTGGATATATGGGCTCGGCATGGGCTAATTTTGCATGCTATTTCAGTATGATGATCATATCATTTTTCTGGGGAAGGAAGATTTATAAAGTTAATTATAATCTGAAAAAAATATTCTCATACAGCCTTCTGGGATTGACGATTTATTTTGGATCAATTTATTTTGGGGGTCATGAGAAACTCATCCAATTGGCCATAAACTCCATATTGTTAATTGTATTTCTATCTTTTGTGGCAGTGAGTGAAAGGAAATTTTTGTTTAATAGAAGAAAAGAGTAGGTGCGGGTTACGTGTTGCGAGTTGGGTGATTGCTGCATGTTGCATGTCACAAGGTACAGGTTCGTTTGGTTTCCAACTTTTAACTCGATGAACTTTAGGCACTCGATGAACTCCAAAATGTCATTTCGTTGGAGGAAGAATGACGACGAGAAATCTCCATAATGATTGGGGTTACAAGTTACTAGTTTTTGTGATTGATTGTTACATGTTGCAGGTCACAAGGTGCAGGTTTGCCTGCCGAAATGAAATGAAGGTAGGTTCGTATTGGTTATAACTTTTAACTCTATGAACTCAAAGCACTCAATGAACTCTACGAACTTTATGAACTTATAACTTATGAGTTTAAAATTATTTTCTGTAATTCCTTACTTTTGCCTTTTTTGAGAAATAAAATTATCTGTATGAAGATTAGGGTAGTAAACAAATCGAAACACGACTTACCAAAATATGAAACCATAGCCTCGGCAGGCATGTATCTTAGAGCGGAATTAGACGAAAGTGTTGTTCTAAAACCTCTACAGAGAACATTGGTACCAACCGGACTATTCATTGAGTTGCCTGTTGGTTATGAAGCACAAATACGTCCCAGAAGCGGCTTGGCATTTAAACATGGTATTTCTGTTTTAAATACTCCGGGAACTATTGATGCTGATTACAGAGGAGAAGTTAAAGTTATTCTCGTTAATCTTTCGGATACAGAATTTGAAATAAAAGATGGAGAAAGAATAGCACAAATGATTATTTCTGCTCATGAGCAAGCCGACTTGGAAGAGGTTGAAGTACTTTCGGAAACCGACCGCGGCGCCGGAGGCTTTGGCCACACAGGAAAAAAGTGACAAATTAATTTGCATGGGCTTTAAAGTCTTGTGAATTAGAAATCTATTACAATAAATGGTGATAGATTATTAAAAATATATTGATGAAAATAAATAAAAAAACAATTTTTGGTTTCCTGGTTTTGGTATTAATAATACCCGCTAACCTTAATGCCGGAATTACTGGTGTAGGCAAAAAGCATAAAAAACCTACAGAACAGCAAAAATATCGTCAGGCTGATTTATTTGCACAATCAATTATTGAAAGGGAAAAAGCCAATTTTGAGGAAGCTTTAAAGTTAATGGATCAATCGCTTGATATAATTCCAACTGATGCAGCCGCAAATTACGAGAAAGCACGCCTCCTGCTTCAAATGGGAAGAAAAGACGAGGCCCTAGTATATTCAGAAACCGCAATAGAAAACGACAATACCAATAAATGGTATAAAGTGTTGCATGCCCGTATCGCAAAGGAAATAGGCGATTTGGATGTTTACTTAAAAGACTATGAATTACTTGTTGCCGAATATCCAAACGACATTAACTTCATACAAGAACTGGCTTTTGCATATTACTATACTAAAGACTTTGAAAATGCCATAAAATATTTCAACCGCATGGAAGAGATACTTGGAATGAACGAAAGTCTGACAATGCAAAAAGCCGATCTTTACCACAGCCTGGGAAAAGATGATAAAGCATTTGAGGAGTATGATAAACTCATAAAATACAATCCAAACGACAGCAAATATTATGCAATGTATGCTGAATATGCAACAAAAATTAAGGATATTGATAAGGCAATTTGGGCCTATCAAAAGGTTCTTGAACTAAATCCTGATGATCAGTTTGCACATATTTCTCTTGCCGACTTCTATCGTGAAAAAAAACAATACGATAAATCCTATGAAGAACTGAAAAAGGGAATGGCCAATAAAGATCTGGATATAAACACTAAAATTAATATCCTAGTTAGTTACTATAAAGGAGAACTTAGCGAAGAGCAAAAGAAACAGGCATTGGAAATTTCAGAAATAATAAAGGAAGTTCATCCCGATGAGCCTATAGCAAATACTTTCAACGCTTCTATGCTGTATGAAAACAAAAATTATGAAGACGCCCGCAAGATATTTGCTGAAATTGTAAAATCCGATGGTTCAAATTATGCAACATGGGAACAATTGCTTTTCTGTAGTTTATATCTCGAAGATTATGATCGCCTTATTAAAGATTCGGAAAAAGCATTGGAGTATTTTACTTCATATCCTTTACCATGGTTTTTTGCCGGAATATCATATGCTCAGAAAAAAGAATACGATAAAGCCATTAAAAAACTTGAAAAAGGAAAAGATTTTGTAGTAAATAATAATCCATTACTGGAGCAGTTTTATTCTTCGATGGGAGATGCTTATAACCAAATGGGAAATAAAACCGCCTGTTATAATGCCTTTGATAAATCATTAGAAATAAACCCGAAAAACACTATAGTTTTAAATAATTACGCTTATTATCTTTCGCTGGATAAGAAAAATCTTGACAAAGCAGCCGATATGGCCGGTAAAGCCGTTGAATTAGACCCATATAACAACAATAATTTAGATACTTATGCCTGGGTATTATTTCAACAACAAAAATATGAAGAAGCTTTAAACTGGATAAAAAAGGCCTATCAAAATGGAGGAGATACCAGCGGTGTAGTAAACGAACATTATGGAGATATCTTATTTAAGTTGGGCAAAAAAGAAGAGGCATTAACTTACTGGAAAAAAGCGAAAACCATGAAAGATTATTCCGATATGTTAGATAAAAAGATAAAAGACCAAAGGTATTATGAATAGATACAAAATATATATTTTTATCTCAGGCATTATTTTTTTAATCCTATTTTCTTCTTCATGTAAGGTGAATAGATCGGCACTCAAAAAGCCGCTTAAAGATCATGGTTTTGATTACTTATATACCAAAATGACTGAAAATCAGGTGAATTTTAAAACCCTGAATACAAAGATAGATATTACATACCTTGAAGAAAATTCGAAAACAGGACTCAAGGGTCAGATGCGCATGGTTAACGATAGTTTGATTTGGGTTAGTTTTTCCCCGGCGCTGGGAATAGAAGCCGCAAGAGTACTTCTAACAAAGGATTCAGTAAAGTTTATAAACAGATTAAACAAAACATATTTTACCGGAAAATATAAGCTCCTCGACAGCCTGTTGAACACAACAATTGAATACTCCATTTTACAATCGATGCTATTGGGAAACGACTTAACACAATATGATGTAAATAAATTTAAAGCATCAATTGATGGAGGATATTACAGGATTACAATTAAGGAAAGACGAAAAATTAGAAAATATATAAAATCGGGAGAAATTGAATCTAAAGTGCTGGTACAAAATATCTGGCTATATCCTGATAATTTCCGAATTAGAAGAATTGAACTCAGAGAACTTGGTGACGATTCAAAAAAACTGAATGTTTATTATGATGAATATTTAGAAATGGAAGGGCAATTATTTCCTAAAAATATGAGAATTGAAATAAGTGCAAATAAAAACATCACTATGGACATTAACTTTTCAAAAATCCGCTTGAATATTGATCAGAATTACCCTTTTAATATTCCGTCGAAATACGATTTATTAATACATTAGCCGAATGACAATATTACGGGGCAAATATATTTTTATTTTTCTATTGATAATATCAAATGGTATTGTATTATTTGCCCAGCAATCGAAAAGTGAACTCGAGAGCAAACGGAAAAAATTAGAAGCAGATATTGACTATACCAATAAACTTCTGGACGAAACACGAAAAAACAAGCAAAACACTCTTAACGAAATAAAGTTAATAAATAATAAACTGCTCAGCAGAAGCGAGTTAGTGGCAACACTTAAAAAAGAAACTTATTTATTAGAAACAGAAATAAGCACAACAGAGCAGAGCATCGATAATTTAAACGAAGACCTGAAGCGATTGAAAAGTGAGTATTCAAAAGTTGTTTATTTCGCCTATAAATACAAAACTTCTTATAATAAACTCATATACTTATTTTCGGCCGAAGATTTAAATCAGGCTTATCAACGTATGCGCTATTTAAATCAGATAGGAGATTTTATTAGTAAACAAGCCACAGAAATCAGGGCAAACGAAACAAAGAAGCAAGAATATTTATCCTCCTTAAAGGAGAAAAAAGAGTATAAAAAACAATTACTCGACAAAGAAAACTCACAATTATACCGACTTGAAGTTGAGAAGTCGAAAAAAGATGCCGTCGGTAATCAACTTTTAAGTAAGGAACGTCAGCTTAGAGCAGAATTACGAAAGAAGCAGAAAGAAGAGAAGAAGCTCAATAGGCAGATTGAAGACATTATTGCAAAAGCCACAGAAACAAAAACCACCACTGGTGGAAATAAAGTATATTCTCTTACTCCGGAAGAAAAGAAACTCTCGGAATCGTTTGCCGACAATAAGGGTAAACTACCCTGGCCAACGGCAAAAGGAGTTATTTCTGAGTTCTACGGAGTTCATAATCATCCCGTATTAAGGGGTGTAAAAACTAAAAATAACGGAATAAATATTGCTACCTCAAAGGGAACTGATGCCCGTTGTGTTTTCGATGGAAAAGTAGTGAGTGTAACTACCATTACAAATAATAACAGGGCTGTAATTATTCGCCATGGGAAATTTTTTAGTGTTTATTCAAATCTTGAAAAGGTTTATGTAAGCGCAGGCGATAATGTAAAAACCAAAGAAATCATTGGAAAGGTTCATACAACAAATGAAGGAAATACCACACTACATTTTGAAATATGGAGCGGAAAAACTATTCAGAATCCTGCATATTGGATAAGTAAATAGGTTTGCCCCCCCCATTACTCCAATACTCCAATACTCCACTACTCCATCACTCCACTATTCCAACATTCCCTCACTTCATCAATTAAACCTCTTAACAATCTTTCCAACGGCAAGCCCAGCAGGACTTTTTATTCTATAGTAATAAATACCACCGGCCATATTTGCAGCATTCCAAATAAGTTTATTATTTAGCTTATCCAGATA
>PKTA01000218.1 GCA_002869365.1 Marinilabiliales bacterium
ATATTCATACTTATGAACCACATCTGAAGGATTGGAAAACAGGAGATCCAACATGGAAAAACGGAAAAGGAAAATCATTAATTGGAGCCATCAATTATCTGGCATCAAAAGGAATGAACTCTGTTTATTTCCTGACCTTAAATATTTTAGGCGATGGAAAAGATGTATGGCCTTATGTGAGTCCCGATGATTTTACACGATTTGATGTAAGTAAATTAGATCAATGGGAAATTGTATTCAATTATATGCAGTCAAAAGGGATATTATTACATATTGTTTTACAAGAAACCGAAAATGAAACTATGCTTGATGGTGGCGACACCGGACCATTAAGAAAACTATATTATAATGAACTAATTGCCCGTTTTGGGCATCATCTGGGATTGGTTTGGAACCTGGGTGAGGAGAATGGACATACACCATGGGCTCCGGATAATCCATACCAAGATGATGAACAGCGAAAAGCAATGGCTAAGTTTATAAAAGAAAATGATCCTTATAAGAATCCGGTATTTTTACACACTTTACCTAATGAAGAGCTTAGAAAGGATATTTTAAATAATATGCTTGGAAACAAATACTTGGATGGTGTTTCACTGCAACATGCAGAAAGAGAAACAGCTGCTGAAACAGTTTCAGGGTGGAAGGCGAAATCTGACAGCTCTGGTCATCCATGGTTGATAACTCTAGACGGAATTGGGATGTGGTACGATGGTGCCATGACGGATGCAGAAGATCCCAACCATAATACTCTCAGACGTTACGTCCTTTGGGGAACTTTGTTTTCCGGAGCAGCAGGAGTAGAATGGTATTTTGGCGCAAAACATCCTCATAATGATTTAGTTTCAGAAGACTGGCGCCAGAGAAACCGACTTTGGGAAATTACGAATTATGCTAAGGTATTTTTTGATTCTTATTTGCCTTATTGGGAAATGCAAACCAATCATGGTTTAGTTAATTCAAAAGAAGCATATTGTTTACACAAAAAGGATGAGATTTATGCTGTTTATTTGCCTGATTCTAAATCTTATACGCTTAATATAAGCGCCGTCAAAGGAAAATACAGCGTGCAATGGTTTAACCCATTAAGTGGAAATGAACTGCAAACAGGCTCCGTGGAAATAATAAATGGAGGTGGAGTGCATTCATTAGGAAGCCCTCCAAAAAATAAGAGTAATTTACCTGATCAGGATTGGGTGGTATTGGTAAAAAAGTTATTTTAATATTTAAACAAGTTGAATTAATTTATAAAAAGTATACAAATGTTGAATATGAAAAAAATATTATCATTTCAAATCAATTACATTCTGTTAGTAATTGTCATGATTTCATTTCTCTCTTGTAAGCAAACGACAAATAATGAGGTGGTTAGTGAGGTCCAGAAAATAGATCCAACCCAGGATACTTCAATTTGGTGGAAAAAAAACAACCTCCGGATGATACAAACCAATTTACCTGCTGCAGAAGGTGCCCTAAATCCAGACTCATTATTGGCAGATTTAATTGAATATTCGGCAAATACTTTATTGATTAATGCTGGTGGTATCATGGCATTTTACCCCACAAAACTTCCTTTTCACTATAAAAACCCTTATGTGAAAGACGATATGCTTGGACGAGTGATCTCACTTTGCCATGAAAATGGAATCCGTGTTATTGTAAGGTTTGATTTTAGCAGAGCGCATGAAAGTTTTCTGGAAGAACATCCCGATTGGTTTTATATTTCGCCTAAAGGTGAACGTGTTGATAATTATGGGATGTTAGTCACATCAGTAAACGGAGAATATATGCAGGAACACGCATTTTCAATTGTTGAAGAAGTCATGGAAAATTACCCCTTTGATGGAATATTTATTAATATGTTTGGATACAAAACAACCGATTATTACCACGGAATCTATCATGGTATCGATCAAAATCCTAACGACAAAATACGTTTTAAGGAATATTCCGGCGGTATGGAGTTGCCTACAGTGGAAGATGAGAATGATCCTGTTTTCTTAAAGTATAAAGAATTTAAGAATTACAGCACTAATAAACTTCTAAAAAGAATGCATGATTTGATTAAGTCGCAAAGGCCAAATATTGCATTATGTACTTATAATGATGATTTTATTGACATTATGAGGCATGAAGCACAAGGAGAATTGCACCACCTCCCATATTTTGCCTATATCGCTTCTGAAAATGTAAATACCATTGAATCCACCTTTGAGGATAAAATAGCAAGTAGTTCCAGTATTCAGCAAATAACATTTGGATCAAGGTATCACGCTGTGCCACCGGTTAGAATACGAAACAGATTGTATCAAAGCATTTCTCATGGTTCGGGTTTGGATATTAGCCTAATGGGTGATATGAGAAATTATGAAGATGAGAGAGGTTTTGATGTAATTAAAGAGGTTTATGCCTATCATAAAAAGAATGAAAAGTATTATGGCGATTTTAAATCTACAGCAAAAATTGCTATTATCAAACAAGATTACTGGCCAGGTGGGCCGGTAATGGAAGAAATGAGGGGCATTGAACAGGTCTTAAAAGAAGAGCATATTCAGTTTGATCTGATTTTAAAAAAGTATCTTTCCCTAAGGTTCGAAAAATTAAAAGACTATAAAGTAATTATTATAGCACATTTAAATAATTTTAATAATGATGAAATCGAGGTCTTAAAAAAATTGACAGATGAAGGCGTAAACATTATTGCTACAAACCAGTCGATGGTTGATACACCTGAAGCGCTTAAGGACCTTTTTGGAGTTACAGTTAAGGAGAATGAAATGGACGCTTTCAAGTATTATCTTCAATTGAAAGATCAGGACATTATAAAACGTCAGGACAAGCTTCACCAGGCATTTTTGAAGTGTAATTTCATGAAATGTGAATTTGATAAGGAATGTCAACTCTTTCTTCCTCTACTTGACAAGGGTAGGGAAGGTCCTCCTGAGATGATTGGAGGGCATATGCCCACATCCTGGTATGGCATAAGTATATTAGATAAAAATGCAGCCAAAACAGTTTATATTCCCTGGGAAATAGGAAGAATGTACCACATATATGGTTTTTTAGCCCATCGCGATATTTTACTTGATGTTATAGATTATATTAATCCTGAGATTATGCAAGGTTTTAAAACAAATGCACCACCGCAGGTAGAAATAACATTCAATAAATTCAAGTACAATTCCGACACAACTGACTCTTATAATAAATACATCATTAACCTAATCAATTTATCGGGATTTAATGGTCGTAGCTATTTTGAACCTTTGGAAGTATCTAATATTAACTTTGAAATAAGTGTGGATACTAAACCTAAAAAAGTTTATTGTTTAAAGTCGGGAAAAACAATCAAATTTGAGGGTAGTTCAATAATAAAATTTACATTAGATAATCTTCAGGAATTTGAAGCAATAGTAATTGAATAATTGTGGAGAGCATCAATTTCTATACGTTAACAACAAAACGAAATCGACTTTGCGCAGGGGATAATAATTTAGGTAGATATTAATGAGATAAATAATATCAATCTAATTGTCTTTATCAGAGATTTAATGACTTTTGTGTTACATGAAAATTCCAGAAAAATATGGTAGTATGACACATGAGGTGAACTGCAAGGTATTGTTATAGAACATTAAAGAGACTAAATGCCAAAATAATTCATAACTTTAACAAAAAAAGTAAAAAATGAACTCAAAAGACAATTTTTTACTTGAAAGGGAAAACATAAGAAGGATAGACTTATTTCGTATTATCTATTTTATTTTGTTTTTGGTTTCTTTTGGAATTACAGAAATAGGCAGATATATATACCGACCATATATTTACGAAAACAATATTAATGATTTTGGTATTGCCGACTCTATGGGTAATCTGGGTGGTATATTAGTCAAGATATTTTTTGGACTAACATTATTAAACTCTGGCAGGAAAAAAGGTTTTAGAATAATCTCATTTTTAGTTATCGGATATATAGTATATGAATTTGCTCAAATAGTACTTCCAAAAGGTGTATTCGACTGGAAAGATATTTACGGAACTATTATTGGCGGAATAATTGCCTTAATTTTATTCTTAATAATGCATGGAATTATTAAGCAAAATAAGATCTTTTATAGGTTTTAGAGGATATGGTATTCTTAGATAACAATATAAATATCTTTAAAATTAGTCAAGTTGTTTTAGGACTTCTTTTTGATAATATTTCCCTATGGGAATAATATGATCTTTTAAAAAAATTTGGTTTTTGGTGAAGGAAGTAACTTTATTTAAAGAAACCATAAATGAACGATGCACTCTCAACATGCTATCAGACATGATGTCCTCAATCTTTGAAATACCCATTTTCGTTTTCACTTCATTTTCTTCGCAAACAATTTTTACGTACTCTTTCTGGCTCTCAATATATACTATGTCGTCAATATTTATTTTAATATTCTGACGGTTTTCTTTAACATATATATGCTTGTTATCCTGATCATTAACCTCATTATTACCTGATTCAAAATGTTCATTAATCCTATTAATAGTTTTAATAAAACGCTGAAAAGAAAAGGGTTTTAAAAGATAGTCGAAAACCACAAGTTCAAAGGCTTCAATAGCATGTTCGTTATAGGCTGATGTTATAACAATTAAGGGTGGGTTAACCAGGGTTTTGATAAAATCAATACCGTTTAATTCGGGTAATTGTATATCCAGAAATATTACATCTACTTTATTTTTTGATAAATAGGCAATTGCACTAAGGGCATTATCAAAACTTTCCTTCACTTCCAAAGTTGATACTTTTCCAATAAACCCCTTTAGTATTTCAACTGCAGGATATTCATCTTCTATAATTATGCAATTTATTTTACTCATTGATCACTTATTGGAATTTCTAAAATACAATTATATTTATTATTAACTACTTGGCTATTTAAACTATATTTTGAATCATAAATTATTTTCAACTGTCTGATTGTATTATCAAGGCCTATTCCATCTTTAGCACCTAAATTGTCATTAGTGCCTGGTTTTGATACCGGATTTGTTATATCCAGAATTACTTTATTATTTTCAATCTTTATTATAATATCAATTTCACTAACTCCTTTTCGGTCGGAAACACCATGTTTAAAACTATTTTCAACTAATGAAAATAAAATTAATGGCGGTACCATAACTCCCTTCTGTATTTTAAAATTAGCATTTACCTTTAATCGCTTACCATATCTGCTTTTCTCAATTTCAATATAGTTTTCAATTATTTTTATTTCCTTTTCTAGTTTTATAAAATCATCTCTGCATTCGTATAAAGTGAACCTTAACAAGTCAGATAATTGCACCAATAAATCGGCGGCTTTATCAGTTTTGTTTAAAACTTCATAATAAATAGAGTTAAGGGTATTGAACAAAAAATGTGGATGAACCTGTGCTTTCAAAAAATTTAGTTCAGCCTCCAGTTTTTCATTGGTTAATGCCTCGATTTTGCTTTTATTCCGGGTCCAGTCTCTATAGTATTTAACTGCAGAAACTATACCTATTACCTCAATAGTTTGTACTATATGTCCTCCTATGCGATACCAGTCCCAAAACTCAAAACTATAACCGGAATCAGCATAAAATAAAGGATACTGAATATAGGCCATAGACAATCTTTGCAAAAGAACTGAGCAACTTAGTACTACAATAGATAAGATTATAAAAAATAAAACCTTCTTTTTATAAAGATAGGGTAGGACGAAATAAATGAAAAAATAAGTTGAGATAATTTTCAATGGCAATTGGGTCAAACTGCTGATTAGTATTATGCCAAATTTCATTTGATATAAGCCCTGGAAAAAACTTATCATTATCCAATAAGCAATCCAGAATAGTAGATGCTCTGAAACTCTTTTTATATTCCAAACTTTCAACATATGCACAAATATATACTTATTGAATAAATAATAATACCTCCGTCAATAAACAGGAGTTTTTGGTCAATAAAAACAAATATTCGTCAATCAAATATACCTGTCCACCATTTTAATTCTTCCGTTTACCATTGGTGAATGTATGTTGAAATAATTTTTTTTGCAATAATTCTATTAATAGATTTATCCAAAATTTAATTTATAAATATATAATTATGAAGAAATATACTTATATAATTGCACTGTTAATTTTGTGTTTAAATACTAATGCTCAGCAATTTAGTAGAGTGACGACTGGTGATATTGTAAATACTCCAAGCGGATCCCGTAGTTGTAATTTCATTGATATTAATAATGATGATTTCCTTGATATATTGATTACAAACGGAACTACTGGTGGTGAAAACAATATGCTATATATCAATAATAATGGAGAATCATTTAGTCTGCTTAGTGATACTATTACAAATGATAATTCTCCTTCCGATGGGGCAGCATGTGCAGATTATGATAATGATGGAAATACTGATATATTTATCGTAAACTGGTATAATATTAATAATCTTTTATATAATAATACTGGAAATGTTTCATTTACTAAAATCGATACTGGTTTAATAGTGAATGGGGGAGGGTACTCCGAAACAGCCGCCTGGGGAGATGCTGACAACGACGGCTTCGTTGATCTATACATCAGCAATAGTGCTGGTAATAAGAAGAATATATTATATAGAAATACCGGAACAGGGTATTTCGAGAAGATAACAGACATAAGCCCGGCAACTGATAGTTATTTTTCAAGATCAGTAAACTGGATTGACTATGATAATGATGGTGACCAGGATTTATTTGTGAGCAATGAAAATAATCAGAACAATAATCTATATCGCAACGATGGGAATTTTGAGTTTACAAAATTAATAGGTATTAATATAGTTTCCGACAATTACAACTCCATAAGTAGTAGTTGGGCCGACTATGATAATGATGGAGATTTTGACCTGTTTATCAGTAATTATCAGCAACATAATCAACTTTTCAGAAATGATAATAATGATACATTCACAGAAATTTCGGGGCCATGGAATACTGATATAGGATGTTCTTTTGGATCAACATTTGGAGATTATGATAATGATGGAGACCTGGACATATTTATAACTAATGCCTATTGTTCTGATGACCTTAATAATTATCTGTATAGAAATGATGGTAACGACAATTTTTCCAAAGTTGAAGACGAGTTTCCTGCAACAGATTTGGGTAATTCCTTTGGTTGTGCATGGGGTGATTACGACAATAATGGATTCTTAGACCTTGTTGTTGCCAACTGGCAAAACGAAACTCAAAATAATTATCTGTACAAAAATAATGGAAATGCAAATAATTGGTGTAAAATTAAATTGGAAGGATTAATTACAAATAAGTCTGCCATTGGCACAAAAGTTAAATGTAAGGCTACCATAGATGGTAACAGTGTTTGGCAAACAAGAGAATTAAGTTCTCAATCAGGTTATTGCAGTCAGAATAGTCTTGTTGTCCATTTTGGACTGGGTGATGCAAGTACAATCGATAGTATACAAATCCTTTGGAATTCGGGGGCTATCCAGAATTTATCAGATATTGAAATCAATCAGTTTATCACTGTTGTTGAAGATATAAGTTCAATTTTGGTGGGAGAAATTGAAGTTTCCGGAGAAGACGGTAAAACAACAATAGAAGAGTTTCAAGGAAGCCTTCAAATGATTGCGTCTGTCTTACCTGATTATGCTGCAGATACCAGTGTTAGTTGGAGTGTTGAAGAAGTAACCGCCACTGCCTATATAAGTGAAACTGGATTATTACAAGCCACAGGAACAGCAGATGGCAATGGGCTTGTTAGAGTAATTGCCATGGCAAATGATGGATCAGAAGTTTATGGTTCATTAGAAATTACTATAACTAATCAAGATTTTACCGGGATTAAAGAAAACTATACCGACTATATTATTTATCCTAATCCAACTAAGGGATTGCTGACGATAAAAGCCCCAAAACTTGATGTAAACTCTGCAATTATTAATATCTTTACACTGTATGGGATAAAAGTATATGAAGTTTCGACAAAGTCCATTAGTGGTGAGTTTAGGTTAGATCTGAACTTTCTGAAGGATGGAATTTATATCCTAAGAATTTCAAATACTGTTTTTGAAGAATACATGAGAATTGTAAAAATATAGAGATTTATGCTTAAGAAAATAAAAGTTGTAATCACGCTAATACTATTAGTTAATATTTCATTATTTGGTTTTGAAGAAGATGAAACTTTAATTTGGACTTTTAAAACGAATGCCAAAATAATGTCTCA
>PKTA01000156.1 GCA_002869365.1 Marinilabiliales bacterium
AATGACCTCAATGCCCAATGACTAATAAGAAGATTTAAACTGTTCCAAAAATTTCAAATCGTTTTCGAAGAAAAGACGCAAATCGTTAATTTGATATTTGAGCATGGTAATACGCTCAACACCCATACCAAATGCAAATCCTGTATACTTTTTGCTGTCTATTTTACATGATTCCAATACATTTGGATCGACCATACCGCAACCAAGTATTTCTACCCATCCGGTATATTTACAAACATTGCAGCCTTTACCACCACATATATTACAACTCACATCCATTTCTGCCGAAGGCTCGGTAAAAGGGAAATAAGAAGGACGAAAACGAGTTTTTGTTTCTTCACCAAATAACTCCATGGCGAAATAAAACAAAGTTTGTTTGAGGTCGGCGAAACTTACATCTGTATCAACATATAAACCTTCCACCTGATGGAAAATGCAATGTGCACGTGCAGAAATTGCTTCATTACGAAAAACCCTTCCCGGAGAAATTGTGCGGATTGGAGGCTGAGTATTTTCCATTACCCTTACCTGAACAGAAGAAGTGTGAGTCCTTAAGGCAATATCAGGATCTTTTTCAATGAAAAATGTGTCTTGCATATCGCGCGCAGGATGATCTGCAGGGAAGTTTAATGCAGTAAAATTATGAAAATCATCTTCTATTTCAGGACCTTCGGAAACAGTAAATCCTATACGTGAAAAAATTTCAATTATCTCATTTCTCACTATCGACAAAGGATGACGACTACCCATAGGAGCATTAACAGGAAGTGATAAATCCATACTTCCTTTTTTATTATCAGAAGAAGAATCAAAATTTTCTTTTAGGCTTGCTATTTTATTCTGAACACTATTTTTTAGTTCATTGATTAACTGACCCATTTCTTTTCGCTCGGATGGATCAACATTTTTAAAATCAGCAAACAAAGCAGGAACCAATCCCTTTTTACTTAAAAATTTAATTCTGAAATCTTCAAGGTGTTCAATTTTTTCAGCTTTGAAATTTTCAACTTCCTTTAAATATTCTTCTATCCTTGTCTTCATCTCTCAAAAATTATTCTAAAATTTCTATAGTCATAGTAACAGGCACCATTGGCACATCGCCACGTCCTGTTTGAACAGCAGCAATTTTATCCACTACATCCAAACCCATAATAACTTCACCAAAAACGGTATATCCTCCATCCAGATGAGGTGTTCCTCCTATGGTTTCATAAATTTGTTTCTGTTCATCGGTATACATAACTCCTGTTTTTGCAGAACTTTGATCCAAATAATATCCAGGAATTTTTTGTCCCTGAACTATATAAAACTGGCTTCCCGAACTTTCTTTGTTTGGATTT
Source organism: Marinilabiliales bacterium (assembly GCA_002869365.1). Lineage (GTDB taxonomy): Bacteria > Bacteroidota > Bacteroidia > Bacteroidales > F082 > BM524. The sequence goes on from PKTA01000156.1 coordinate 1,341, forward strand.
ATATTATCGGGCATTCTGGCAGCTGCCAAAGCCCCTTTTTTATGAAAATGCTTAGGATTAAACTCCGCCGGAATTGTATAACCCGGATCCTTACCACCATCAGCATTGCCACCTCCCTGTATCATGAAATTGTTTATCACTCTATGAAATGGAGAATTTTCGTACCATCCTGCCTTTATCAACTTTATAAAATTATCTCTGTGTAAGGGAGTATCATTATATAATTTCGCTGTTATATCGCCATAAGTAGTGTGTATTACTACTATTGTTTCAGGCTTAGAATTTTGCGCCATAATGTTTATGCTTATTAATATGCTAAATATCAGTATTATGCGTTTCATTTTTTATCGTTTATAAAATAATTGGCAAAATTAAGAAAATTGGGTGAGCTTTGTGTTTATTGATAACAATATTCGAAAAAATGAATGTTTAGTATACACCTACTTAGTCTTGTTTTTTCAGAACCTCATAGAAACATTTTCTGCAAAGTGGTTCATACGATTCGGTTTCTCCGAGAACAACAAGTTTGTCATCCTTAATTGTTCGGTGTGAGTAGGAAGCCAGGTTACCGCAACGCATACAAATTGCATGAACCTTGGTAACATATTCGGCAGTCGACATTAAGAGTGGAATAGGCCCGAAAGGTTTTCCAAGGTAGTCCATGTCGAGCCCGGCTACTATTACACGCTTTCCTTTATTGGCCAATTGATCGCAAACATCTACCAACTCATTGCTAAAAAACTGTGCCTCATCTATACCAACAACTTCAAAATCTTCGGCATAAAATAAAATTTGTGACGCGTTTTGAACTGGTATCGACGCCACCTTACTCTTATCATGAGAAACCACATCATCTTCATCATATCGCACATCAACAGCAGGTTTAAAAATTTCAACCTTTTGCCCTGCAATTCTGGCTCTTTTAAGCCTACGTATCAACTCTTCAGTTTTTCCTGAAAACATCGAACCGCATACAATTTCTATCCAACCTGCACGTTGGGAATTATTTCTGTCTTTTTCGAGAAACATCCGCTTTTTAAAAGATATTATATTAATTTTGAAAAGAACAAAAATAAGGAGTTTTTGCAAATGGGAAAAAGTAATTTACTGACAAGTTTAAGTCTTGATATTGAAACATTTAAGGCGCATTTAAAGCGTATTTCAAAAGAAGATTATAAGGTTCATCAACTGGATAAAGACCTTCTTTTGGAAAAAACACGTAAACTATATGATAATATTCTTCAAATTGAAGTTGACGGAAAAGAGTATGTTGAACAGAAAAAAATAGTTGAAAAACCTATTGATACTGTTGAACAAAAAATACTAAAAGAAGAACCAAAACCAATTGTTAAAACTCAACCTCCTAAACAGGACGTTGTTGAGGAAGAGCCTGTTATTGAGGAAAAACCAAAAGTTGAAGAGCAAGTTCAGGATGAAAAGGAAGATAAAAAGCCTGACAATGTTAAAGAAGAAATTGAAGAAATAGCCCCTAAAAAAGAACAAGAGGTTAACATAGGTTTCAAACAGGCTGAAGAGTCTCTTCCTGAAAATACCGGGTCTGAAGCCGAACCTCTCCCTATAGATATCGGGACTCAACCTGAACCTCTACCTCAACCTAAACAGGAGTCTACCTACGATTTATTCTCGCCCTCATCCAATACCGTTAGTGATAAGTTTGCTACTACTGAGGATAAAAGCATTGCAAGTAAATTGCAGCAAAACAAACTCAGTGATTTAAGGGATGCCATTGGAATAAACGAAAAATTTCTGTTTATCAACGAATTATTCAATGGCGATATGGGCAGGTATAATAAAGCTCTCGACGAAATTAATTCCTTACAAAGTAAAGTTGGCAGCGACACATATATCATGGAATTAAAAATTGAAAAGCAATGGGATGTGGAATCGGATGCCTTTAAAAAGTTTAAGGAACTTGTTGACAGGAAATTCATTTAAAATGAGAGGTTTATTAAGTCTTATTTTCATAGGTGTAATTGTATATTCATCTGTAGCGCAGGATGTTGAATATGCTAAAACATGTCTGAACAAACTTGCTTCCAAATCATTTCATGGCAGGGGATATGTGAAAAAAGGAGATTTAAAAGCGGCAAAGTTTATAGCAAAGGAATTTAAAAAACAAAAGTTAAAAAGTTTTGGAGATGATTACTTTCAGGAATATGGTTTTCCAATAAATACCTTTCCGGGAAAGATAAAAATTGAAATTGATGGTGAGAAACTAATTCCGGGAATAGATTATGTTATAAGTTGTTCAAACAGTTCCGTCGACGGAGAATTTAAGTTACATTACCTGCCGGAAGAAATAAATACCGACTCACTTTTCGCCGATTATTACTCTCAACATGAATTTAAAAGTGATGAATTACTTGTTGTAAAAGGCAACTTGAGGCAGTTCTATGGCAAATTTCTGGCTGGTCCTGCCGGGGTTATTTTGTTAAGCGATAAAAAGCAGTGGTGGCACGTATCGAATGGATTTATTACCAACGAAAGCATCTGGATAAAGGCAAGTGCATCTGCATTTGAAAACAAACCGGCTTCCATAAAAATTAAATTTAACAATAAATTTTATGAGGATTATCCCACTCAAAATGTAGCAGGCTTGATAAAAGGCAGTAAATACCCTGATAAATATTTTGTTTTTACAGCACATTATGATCATTTGGGGATGATGGGAAACAAAACATATTTTCCCGGTGCCAATGATAATGGTAGTGGCACTTCTATGCTTTTGGATTTGGCCCGATATTTTTCGCTGCCTGAAAATCAAAGCGAATACTCAATAATTTTTATTGCCTTTAGTGGCGAAGAATCGGGTTTGCATGGGTCGGCCTATTTTGCTGAAAATCCATTATTTCCACTTGAAAACATAAAATTACTTGTAAACCTTGATATGGTAGGCAGCGGAAGCAATGGAATAACCGTTGTAAACAGCACTATTTATAAAGATCTCTTACAAAAAATGAGAAATATTAACGATGAATATTCATATTTAAAACAAATAAAACAAAGGGGAGAATCCTGCAATAGCGATCATTGTCCTTTTTATCAAAAAGGAGTAAAAGCAGTTTTTATTTATACCATGGGGAAGGAGTTAAAGGAGTATCATACAGTGGATGATACTGCTGACAATTTTCCTTTTACAGCCTATGATGGCTTGTTTAAATTACTTGTAAGGCTAACTTCAAATTAAATGTATGGCGAAACTTTATTTAGTACCCACCCCAATTGGTAACCTCAGCGATATGACATTTCGTGCGATAGAGGTTCTTAAGTCGGTCGATTTGATATTGGCCGAAGATACCCGTACAAGTGGTAAACTATTAAAGCATTTCGAAATTGAAAACAGAATGTCGTCCTACCACCTGCACAACGAACATAAGGTTGTAAGCAATATCGTTCAAAGGATAATGGATGGTGAAACCATGGCACTAATTTCCGATGCAGGTACTCCTGCCATATCCGACCCCGGATTTTTGCTGGTTAGAGAATGTATTGAAAATGATGTGGAAGTAGAATGCCTGCCGGGTGCAACAGCCTTTGTTTTGGCTTTGGTGAATTCCGGATTACCCAATGAAAAATTTTTCTTCGAAGGATTTCTACCACACAAAAAAGGTCGTCAAACAAGATTGAAAGAATTAGCCGAATTAAAACATAGTATTGTACTTTACGAATCACCACATCGTTTATTAAAAACCCTAAGCCAGTTAATTGAGTTTTTTGGTGCTGAACGAAAAGTTTCAGTTTCAAGAGAATTAACTAAAATGCATGAAGAAAATGTTAGAGGAAGTTTACAGGAAGTTTACGATCATTTTAACAGTAAACCCATAAAAGGAGAAATAGTAATAGTAGTAGCAGGAAATAACTCTTAATTATCGCATTAAACAAGCGTTCGTAAGCGTACACTTATGTTCGTTTATCCCCCATTTCTTGGCCGTATTATAATACAGCATAGTGCATATAAATGCCTATGATACAGGATATTATAATTTTTGGCACGCCCATTGTAAAGACCAAATAAGAATTAAAAAAAACAGAAAACTAATTTATAAACTATAAAACGATGAAAACTTTAAAAATAACAGTATTACTAGCAGCATCACTCTTTATCATGTCGGGTGTAATGGCAAATACTACAAATTTCGTTGTTGAAAAAGAAACTTATATAAGCGATATTCCATTCTCAACTCACGAGGTTTCTGCAAGAAGCATGTATGAGATAGCCATAACAAAAGAATTCACCATAGAAAAGGAATCATATATAAATGATATTCCTTTCAATACTAATGAGGTTGTATCAAATGGTCTTTATGAAAGAGCGATGAATGAAAATTTCAATATGCCTGAAGAAGAAACCGTTGATGATATTCCCTTCAATACAGAAAAAGTAGCATGTACTTTAATATGCAAAAGATAATAGCAAAGTAAAATTTTTATTGTAATAATTGGTTTCATAATGATAAAGTCCCGTCTTGCCTCCCGGCTCGACGGGATTTTTGGTGATTTATGACTAGTGATTTCACTGGGGTCCAGAAGATGACGAGTAGACTCTTAAATGTTACGGGTTACGAGTTATGGGTTCGTTTTGGTTATAAATTCAAATCTAGGCACTTTATGAACTTTAGGCACTTTTAACTCTATGAACTCTATAAACTTATTATTACTTTTGAAATAAAAACGAATGACATATACATATAAGTATCCTCGCCCGGCCTTAACAGTTGACGCCATTGTTTTTAATAATAATTCTCAAGTCCTTCTCATACAACGATCGTCGCAACCATTCAAACATTTATGGGCATTTCCCGGTGGTTTTGTAGATGAGAATGAAACCGTGGAAACTGCTGTTTACAGGGAGTTGGAAGAAGAAACCAGAATACAAGATGTAGAACTAAAACAGTTTCATACATATAGCGAACCTGATAGAGATCCCAGGCACAGAACAGTTACTGTTGCTTTTGTGGGTAAAGTTTTAAAGACTACAAAACCTGTTGCCGGTGATGATGCTAAAAACGCTAAATGGTTTAAAATAAACGATTTGCCGCCCCTGGCTTTCGACCATTCCAGAATTCTGGATGATGTTTTAAATAATCAATAGTAATAAACTATATTTTGCTAATTTTGATATAATTATAAATGAACCCTCATTAATAAAAATAATATTATGTGTGGCAGATTTCAACTATCGGTAAAAGGGAAACATATTTCAGAAAGATTTAATGTTGAAGTGTTCGATGAAAAATATTCGCCATCATATAATTGCGCTCCATCACAAAAGTTGGCAGTAATAACAAATGCTGAGCCTGAAAAACTTAGTTATTTTAATTGGGGACTAATTCCCTTCTGGGCGAAAGACCCAAAAATTGGGAATAAATTAATTAATGCACGCTCCGAAAGTTTAAGTGAAAAGGCAAGTTTTAAAACTGCTTTTGCTAAGCGAAGGTGCTTAATTCCTGCAAATGGTTTTTATGAATGGAAAAGGGATGGTAAGGAAAAAATACCATATAGGATATTTGTTAAGTCGGAAGACATTTTCGCTATGGCCGGCATTTGGGATATGTGGAAGGATGCTGAAGGCAAACAATTGAATACTTTCTCAATAATAACAACAACCCCAAACTCATTGATGAAGACTATTCATAATCGGATGCCTGTTATTTTAAATAAAAATGATGAAAAAGCCTGGTTGTTCGAAAACGATACTTCATTTTTAAAAACTCTTTTGAATCCTGCTGACTCCGAAATAATGATGGCATACCAAATATCATCTAAAGTAAACTCACCTGCAAATAATAGCCAGGACCTAATTGAGGAAATTAAAGGAGGCCAAAATAAATTGTTTTAAGCAATATTTTTTTGACAAAACCCGTCTCGAAAAACGGGATAAACTTAATTAAGCAAAAAATCATTAGGTTTGTGTTTAAAATTATAAAATGATTTCAGTTATCATATTAGTTTTGTTTTACATTTTTTCCCCCATTTTAATATTGTATTTAGTACATAATTACACTTTTGCAAAAAAAATTGGGGCGGTAATAATTGCTTATGCCGTAGGGTTAGTGCTGGGAGCAATAGGAATTTTACCTGAAAATTCCGAGGAGATTCAAAACATTCTTAATACTATCACCATTCCTTTGGCCATACCATTAATGCTGTTTTCATCTAATATTAAATCATGGTTGAAACTTGCAGGGAAAACAAGTTTATCATTGTTGATAGCACTTATAAGTGTAGTTGTTACAGTAATTTTTGGATATTTATTGTTTGTAACTCATGATCCTGAAAACATGTCGAAAGTTGGTGGATTATTAATTGGAGTTTATACCGGAGGAACACCTAACCTTGCATCCTTAAAATTAATGCTGAATGTTGATAATGAGGTGTATTTGCTTACTCACGCCTACGATATGGTGATAGGGGCATCATACTTTTTCTTCATTTTAATAGCAGGGCAGAAGGTTTTTGGATTTGTGTTACCAAAATATAAAACGGTAAACCTTATCAAAAGCGATCAAAAGGCGGTGGATGTTTCTTCAAAAGAAGCCTTTTGGGGTTTACTGGATAAAAAAAATAGCATCCCATTGCTAAAAGCATTTGGAATTTCCGTGGCCATTTTTGCCATTGCAGGAAGTACAACACTCTTTGTTCCTGAAAACTCACAAATGGTAGTTGTAGTTTTATTAATAACAACTCTGGGAATTTTAGCCTCTTTAGTTCCATCGATAAATAAGTTAAATAATACTTTCGATCTTGGGATGTACCTGATACTAATATTCAGTATTGTTGTTGCTTCCATGGTAGATTTTGGTAATATGGCAGAAATTTCCAGCGAGATATTCTATTATATTGCTTTTGTGGTTTTTG
>PKTA01000127.1 GCA_002869365.1 Marinilabiliales bacterium
AATAATGGTCTTACGTCTTTATCAAAATATTTTTAAACTCGGAAATGCCAGAGGCTGGTCAATGGGAGATGTTGATTTAGGTAATGGAATGGTTATAGATACTTTAATTATCGACAAAGGAATTAAAAGAACCCAAACTACATCTACAAACCATATTGTTTATCTAAAAAATAAAATTGCGCCGGCAGACTCTTGCAGATTATTTGTAAAATGGCATTTCCACATTCCTGAAAAACGACAAGTAAGAATGGGTAATTATGGTAATGATATTTTTTATTTGGCATATTGGTATCCGCAAATAGCTGTTTACGATGATATTGATGGATGGGATTTAAACGAATATCTTGGAGCAACCGAATTCTATAACGATTTTAATAATTTTAATGTTAATATTACTGTTCCTGATGGGTTTGCCGTTTGGGCTTGTGGTGACCTTCAAAATCCTGAAGAGCACTTTCAAAAGGGAGTTTTAAAAAGTATTGAAAAGGTTTGGAACACTGATGAAGTGGTAAATATAATAACGCCTGAAAATCGAAAATCCAATAAAGTGTTTACAGAAAATTCATCTAACCAGTGGAATTTTAAGGCCGATTTTGTTCCTGACTTTACCTTTGCAGCAACAAAGAATTACAATTGGGATGCTAAGTCAGTTATTGTTGATACCATTACTTTGCGTCGTGTATTTGTTGATGCAGTTTATCCCGACGATAGCAGAAGTTTTAAAGTTGCAGCAGAGTGGGCAGCAAAGGGTATAGAAATAATGTCATTCGATTTGCCCGGGCTTCCTTTCCCTTATGAACATATAACATCGGTAAGTAATGGAAGAAAAGGCGGTGGTATGGAGGCTCCAATGATGGCTAACAATGGCGATCCTACATCTTTGCCACGGGCAGCAGGTTTGTTTTTTCATGAGAATTTGCATTCCTATTTCCCTTTTTATATGGGTAACAATGAGAGAAAGTATGCATGGATGGACGAAGGTTGGGCAACCTACCTTACCTACCAAATTATGGATGTAGTTGAAGCAGATAATAATTATTTGGAAAACTTGTGTATGAGTTTCGAAAATATTAATGGTTCTGAAAAGGAAGTCAGCCTCATGACCATGTCATATAATATCACTGATTATTCTGCTTATAGAGCTCATGCATATAATAGAAGTGCACTTGCTTACCATTTTTTGAGAGATGCCTTGGGAGATTCAGTTTTTAAAAATGCTTTACATGAATATATGTATAGGTGGCAAGGTCGTCACCCGCTGCCTTACGACTTTTTTGCATCTATCTCTGATGCCAGTGGCAGAGATCTGAATTGGTTTATCAAACCATGGTTTTTTGAAACTGCTGTTGCCGATTTGGGAATTAAAAAAATTACCAACGATAATAAAATTGTTATAGAAAATTATGGAGGACTTCCTCTTCCTATAAACCTGAATATAGAATACTCCGATGGCAGCACTGAAAATTTATATGAAAATACTTCTATATGGAGTAGAGGAAACAATGCTGCCATTATATCGGCAAATTCTGATAAAATTATTAGTAAAGTTAAACTTGGAAAGAATAATATTCCTGATATAAACAGGATAAATAATATCTTTGCTGTTGATACAACCGATGAATAACATTAATTGTCATTTAGGCAATGATCTTTTGTATTATAATATATTGATATACAATTGATAATGCGGGTTGTAGAAATACTTATTTAAAAAAAATAATATTATTCATATGAGAAGTTTACTAAATACTTTGTTTTTTGTTGTTATAATTACTTCATTATCAGCACAAATAGCACCAGATAAATATTACGTTCAGTTTACCGATAAAGATAATTCTCCTTATTCAATTACCAACCCGGAAGAGTTTTTAACTCAAAGGGCTTTGGATAGAAGAGCAAAATATGATATTGAAATAATTGAACAAGATTTGCCGGTAAATCCACAATATATACAAGGTGTAACTTCTGCAGGAGCAACAATACTTACTCCTACAAAATGGTTAAATGGAGTTACAATATATACTACAGAACAATCAGTTTTGGATGCAATTAATGATTTACCCTATGTAGAAAATGTATCCAAAATGCATGATTTATATAATCCAGTAAAGAAGTCGTTTTTTGAAAATGAAGAATATGATGAGGAAGTTACAAATAATGAAAAGTCCTCCCAGATAATATCTTCATATGATTATGGTTTTGCTGCAAATCAAATTGAACAGTTAAATGGTACTTTGCTTCACGATCAGGGATTTAAAGGTGAAGGAATGGTAATTGCCGTTTTGGATGCAGGATATGATGTAGTAAAAACACATCAGTTATTTGATAGTTTATGGGCTAATAATCAAATACTTGGGTCAATGGATTTTGTTGATCGTGATACAAATAATGTATATGCACACCATTATCATGGTAGAATGGTATTATCATGCATGGGAGCAAATGTTGAAGGATTAATGGTAGGTACTGCACCTAAGGCCTCATATTGGTTATTTAGATCAGAAGATGGGGCTAGTGAAAATATTATTGAAGAATATAACTGGGTTTCTGCTGCAGAATTTGCTGATAGTGTTGGTGCCGATGTAATAAACTCTTCTTTAAGTTATGTCGATTTTGATAACCCTTTCTGGGATTATACTTATGAAGATATGAATGGTATGACTGCTATTGCAACTATTGGAGCAGATATAGCTTCTGAAAAAGGGATTTTGGTTGTAAATAGTGCCGGAAATTCAGGAGGGAGTTCTTTTCCTTGGGTAGGATCACCAGCCGATGGGTTTAATGTATTCACAATAGGGGCAGTAGATCCTAATGGAAACAGAGTTGGTTTTAGTTCAATTGGCCCTACTTTCGATGGACGTATTAAACCCGAGGTAATGGCACAAGGACAAGCTTCTGCAATTGCCGATGATTCTCAGGGTGTCCAATTTGGAAGTGGTACTTCTTTTTCCTCACCAATAATAGCAGGTATGTCTGCTTGCTTAATGGAAGCATTTCCTGATAAAACACCTTATGAAATAATAGAGTCTCTTAAGGATAGTGGTGATAATGCCAGTTTTCCTGATAATGAAAATGGATGGGGAATTCCTGATTTTATGGCTGCTTATTCTACTTTGACAATTATTACAAATAATGAAGAAGATCATACAAACCTTGTTAGTGTTCAGCCAAATCCATTTGCTGACGAAGTCAAAGTCAGAGTTATAGAAAAATCTGCCAGGACTATAGAATTAACAATTATGGATATTAGTGGCAAACAAATTGTTTCTGTAAAAAGAGAGGCTCATTTCAATACAGAAATAAATTTAAGTGATGATTTGAAAGGACTTTCCTCTGGGATTTATTTTATGAAAGTTAAAATAGGTAATTTCCAGGAAGTTGAAAGGTTAATAAAAAGATAGAATATAATAACATTAAAAAAAAAGCCTGACTAAAATATTTAGTCAGGCTTTTTTTTGTAATTCTGCTTAAATTATAATTGTGGTCCGGCAGCAACTAAATTTCTACCTTCTTCATTATCAGTATATTGTTCAAAATTATTGATAAATAAACTTGCAAGGTCATTCGCTTTTTTATCCCATTCTGAAGCATCACTATAAGTATCTCGAGGATCAAGAATAGCAGGATCAACACCTGGAAGTGCTGTTGGTACTTCCAAATTAAATACTGGTATATTCTTAGTTTCTGCTCTTTCTATGGAACCGTCTAAGATTGCATCTATAATTCCTCTGGTATCTTTTATTGAAATTCTTTTTCCTGTTCCATTCCAGCCTGTATTAACCAAATATGCTTCAGCACCATTTTCTTCCATCCGTTTTACTAACTCCTGACCATATTTTGTTGGGTGCAGAGTTAAAAATGCAGCACCAAAACATGCTGAGAATGTTGGCTTTGGAGATGTTATACCACGTTCAGTACCAGCAAGTTTTGCAGTAAATCCTGATAAGAAATGATATTTTGTTTGATCCTTTGTAAGTTTTGATACAGGAGGCATAACACCAAATGCATCAGCAGTTAAAAAGATTACTTTTTTTGCAGGCCCTGCTTTAGAAACAGGTTTTACTATATTGTCGATATGATAAATTGGGTAAGAAACAAGGGTGTTCTGTGTAACAGATCCATCATTAAAATCAATTTTGCCATTTTCATCAACACTTAGGTTTTCAAGAAGGGCATCTCTTCTAATTGCATTATAAATATCTGGCTCACTTTCTTTATCAAGATTGATAGTCTTTGCATAACAGCCACCTTCGAAGTTGAAAATTCCTTCATCATCCCAGCCATGTTCATCATCACCAATGAGTGCTCTTTTAGGATCTGTTGAAAGAGTTGTTTTACCTGTTCCTGAAAGACCGAAGAAAATTGCAGTATCTCCTTCTTTACCAACATTTGCTGAACAGTGCATTGCAGCCATACCTTTTAGTGGAAGGTAATAGTTCATAACTGAGAAAATACCTTTTTTCATTTCTCCTCCATACCAACTTCCGCCAATAACGGCTTTTCTTTCCGTAAGGTTAAATGCAACAAAAACTTCCGAATTCAGAGGTTTTCCATCGGCTTGTGTCATCGATTGCCAATCTTTATTAACTGCTTTAGAGGCATTTATTACTACAAAATCAGGTACAAAATTTTCCAGTTCTTCTTCTGAGGGTCTGATTAACATATTCTTAACAAAGTGCGCCTGCCATGCTACTTCAACAATGAATCTAACTTTAAGTCTGCTATTTTCATTGGCACCGGCATATCCATCAACAACAAATAAACGCTGATTGCTTAATTCTTTTGTTCCAATGGAATACATTTTTTCCCAAACATCATTGTTTATTGGCTTATTGTCTGACGATTTAGCCTGTTCCGACCACCAAACTGTATCTTTAGTTTTGTCGTCTAAAACAATGTATTTGTCTTTAGGTGATCTTCCGGTAAAAATACCGGTCATTACATTAACTGCACCTAATTCAGTTTTTTGTCCTCTTTCGTAACCTTCTAATTCAGACTTTAATTCTTCCTGATAAAGTTCGTCGTAGGATGGATTATGAATAACATCTACGGGATTTTCAATTCCGTAACTTTTTAAAGCTTCTTTAATTTTATTTAAGTCTTTAGCCATAACTAATAATTTGGAAATATTTTATAAGTTTCAAAAGGCAAAACTAAAAAATTAAATCGTTTGCGGAGATGTTTTTCTTTAACAATTATTAGATTTGTATTCAATCAAAATAATATAAATAACTAAGTAGACTTAGATTTTTTCTATGTCAAGTATGATTTTGTTAGATAATTAAAAAGTTTTTGTGGTGTTAATAGTTTTGATATTCTAATAAAATACTGTAATAGTGTAAGTTAGTAATTGTTAGAGTGTTATGGTGATAAACACAAAAAAGCCGTCTTGCCAAAGGCGAGACGGCTTTTTTTATAGTTTAATTTGGATTAAGAGTTTTTCTTCTTCCAACTTTTTTTGTTTACAATAACTGACTGAGCTGCTGATAAACGAGCAATAGGCACACGGTAAGGAGAACAACTTACATAATGTAATCCTGCACGATGACAGAACTCAATTGATGAAGGCTCACCACCATGCTCACCACAAATACCAAGTTTGATATTTTTTCGTGTTTTCTTTCCTTTTTTAACAGCCATTTTTACTAACTGACCAACACCTTCCTGGTCAAGAGCCTGGAAAGGATCATCTTTAAGAATACCTTTTTCAAGATAAACAGGTAAGAATTTTCCAGCATCATCACGTGAATAACCGAAGGTCATTTGAGTAAGGTCGTTGGTTCCGAATGAGAAGAATTCAGCAGATTTTGCAATTTCGTCGGCAGTTAATGCAGCACGAGGAATTTCAATCATTGTACCTACCATGAAATCAATTTTATCATTTCTCTCTTCAAATACCTTGGCAATGGTTTCTCTAACAATACCTTCCTGCATTTTCATTTCGGCAAGAGTTCCCGTTAAAGGAATCATAATCTCAGGATAAGTCTTTATCTTACGTTTCTTAAGGTCAAGAGCAGCCTCAATTATTGCTCTGGTTTGCATTTCTGTAATTTCAGGATAAGTATTTCCTAAACGACATCCGCGGTGACCAAGCATAGGGTTGAACTCTGAAAGATCTTCAATTTTTTGTTTGATAACTTCAACATCAACTTTCATAACATCAGCCATTTCCTGTTGACCTTTTTCGTCGTGAGGAACAAACTCATGCAATGGCGGATCCAGCAAACGAACAGTTACAGGAAGATCCTGCATTGCTTCGAATATGCCTTCAAAGTCTTTTCTCTGGATAGGAAGTAATCTGTCAAGTGCTTCACGACGTCCTTGCTCATCTTCTGCAAGAATCATTTCACGCATGGCAATAATCTTATCATCACCAAAGAACATATGCTCTGTACGGCAAAGGCCAATACCTGTCGCTCCAAATTCTCTTGCTACTTTCGAATCGAAAGGAGTGTCGGCATTTGTACGAACTTTAAGTTTGGCTTTTTTATCGGCTAATCTCATCAAGTCGGCAAAATCGCCACTTAAAACAGCTTCCATGGTTTTAATCATTCCGTCGTAAACTTCTCCTGTTGAGCCGTTTAATGAAATATTATCACCTTCTTTATATACTTTACCGTCCATTGTTAGTGTACGGGCTTTGTAATTCACTTTTATGCTTCCGGCTCCTGAAACACAGCATTTTCCCATTCCACGTGCAACAACGGCAGCGTGGGAAGTCATACCTCCTCGTGCGGTTAAAATACCTTCTGCTTTGTCCATACCTGCTAAATCTTCAGGTGATGTTTCAATACGCACAAGTATTACTTTTTTACCTTCTGCAGCCCATGCTACAGCTTCGTCAGCGTGGAAAACAATTTGGCCTGAGGCAGCACCCGGTGATGCAGGAAGTCCTTTCGACATAACCTTAACATCTTTAAGTGCTTCTGAATCGAAAACAGGGTGTAGTAAATCGTCAAGTCTTTCAGGAGCAACACGCATAAGCGCCTCTTCCTTTTTTAATAACTTTTCACGTAGCATATCCATGGCAATTTTCACCATAGCAGCACCTGTTCTCTTACCATTACGTGTTTGCAATAACCATAAACGACCATCCTGAATGGTGAATTCAAGGTCTTGCATATCGCGGTAATGTAATTCTAATTTATGTTGTGTTTCAAAAAGTTCCTGATATAATTTTGGCATTGCTTCTTCCAAGGAAGGGAATTTTGCTGCTCTGTCTTCTTCACTTACCTGAGCAAGTTGAGCCCAACGTTTTGAACCTTCCAGTGTAATTTGCTGTGGAGTACGGATACCTGCAACAACATCTTCACCCTGTGCATTAATTAAATACTCACCATTGAAAATGTTTTCTCCTGTTCCAGCATCTCTGGTAAAAGCAACTCCTGTAGCAGAAGTTAATCCCATATTACCATAAACCATTGCTTGAACGTTAACAGCAGTTCCCCACTCATCTGGAATTTTTTCCATCTTACGGTAAAGGATAGCACGATCGTTAGTCCATGAATCGAAAACAGCCATAACTGATCCCCAAAGTTGATCCCAAGGATTAACAGGGAAATCATGACCTGTTTGGTCTTTAACTGCTTTTTTGAAACGTTTTACCAATTCTTTCAAATCATCAACGGAAAGATCAGTGTCGAGTTCAACACCTTTCTCTTCTTTCATTATTTCAATAATTTCCTCAAAAGGATCGGAATCTTCTTTGGAAACAGGTTTCATTCCCAAAACAACATCACCATACATTTGCACAAAACGACGGTATGAATCCCAGGCAAAACGGGCATTGCCAGATTTTTTTGCGATACCTTCAACGGCCTCGTCATTTAATCCAAGGTTAAGAACTGTATCCATCATACCCGGCATACTTGCTCTGGCACCTGAACGTACAGAAACTAATAATGGATTATTTGCATCACCAAATTTGGTTTGCATTATATTTTCAAGTTCACTTACTGCCTTTTCAACTTCAGCTTTGATTAATCCTACAGCATAATCCTGTCCTTTTTCGTTATATAAAGTACAGATTTCGGTTGTAATTGTAAATCCCGGAGGTACCGGAACACCAATTAAATTCATTTCCGCAAGGTTGGCACCTTTTCCCCCAAGGAGATTTTTCATTGTTGCATTACCTTCAGCTTTACGATCGCCGAATGTATAAACATACTTAGTTTTAGCCATTTTTATGTGATTTATTAATAATTATTTGTC
>PKTA01000028.1 GCA_002869365.1 Marinilabiliales bacterium
CTCTTCCCATTCCGAACAGAGTAGTTAAGCCTGCCAGCGCCAATGATACTGCTATACCAAGTGGGAAAGTAGGTCGTCGCCGAACTTATAAAAAGCCTGCACTTTAATTAGTGCAGGCTTTTTTTTTACCCTTTTTTTAATCTATTATCCTCCCCATAAATATTCTTTCTGGAACTAGCATAAAAAATAGCAAGGTCCTCCTCTTCCCATTCCGATCAGTCGGCTGACTGACGGATAAGCCTGCCAGCACCAATGATACTGTCTGGCTACCGACGGATGGGAAAGTAGGTCGTCGCCGAACTTATAAAACATTTACTATATATAAATCCAAGCAATTATTTATTAGGTTTTGCTTCGAAATAATTTCATTATATCTCATGGCAATTTCGTAGTTTTGTATGCGTTATATTTCAAAATTATTAATTTGATAAATTCGAAAAAAATTACTTCTGCAGTATTATTATTTTGCAGTTTACTTATACTTAACAATACTTTCGGTCAAACCGAGGTGGTGGTTACTTCTGATAGTATTGTTAAAAACGATACCATTATTTCAAGCGACTCTTTAGTTAATAATCCAGACTCAACATTGTCTGCTAAAAGCCTATCAATACTAAGTAAAAATGAAGAGATAGAAGTAGTTGACTCCAGCTTAATATATTATTTTATGGAAAGCATGGAGAATCAAAAGAAATTAAACATTTATAAGCCCGATACCAGTATTTTAAATGCCCATAAATTTAATCCTTTGGAGGTGGACAACGGCATGTATTCAACTTTAAGCAATATTGGAATGGCTTATAATCCTCAGGAGTTCAGCCTTAATAGCGAAACGGGCTATAATATGGATATAAGTCATTTTAAAAAATATTTATTTACCAGCAATGATATAAAATATTACAAACTTTTTATCCCCCAATCAAAGATTAGTTATGTGATGGGGTCGAAAAAAGAGCAAAACCTTGATGTTATCCTAAATCGTGAGATAATAAAAAATCTAACAATAGGCTTCGAATACGCATTAAATAATTCACCCGGACCATATGAAAATTCAGAATCAAATAATACCAGAGTATTCTTTACTGCCCAATATTACACTAAAAACAGAAGGTATGGAGTAGCCGGTAACTACAGAAATAACAGAATTAGAGTTGAAGAAAACGGAGGATTGGTAAACGACAGCGTTTTTGAACAAAATACAGAAACTGATAGAAGGGTATTGGATGTAAATTTAAATAATGCTTCACAAAAACTAATCAATTCCGGCTTTCAAATTGAACAATATTTTAATTTATCAAAGCCAAAAAGAAAATCTGATTCCATTAAACGAAAGATTGATGTAGGCCATATCTCACATACTATCAGATATAATAGAAATCAACTTATATATCAGGACAAGGATCCATTAAACGACTTTTATACTCCCTACTTCCCTCCTATTGATTCGACATCGACTTTTGATTCAACATATCAGCAGAAAATCACCAACAAACTTATGTGGTCGAGTTTGGGTTATAATGAAGATAAATTGAGTAAAGTATTTTATCTGTATTTTGGTGCACAAAGTGATATTATTTCTCAAACCTATGCCTATGATTCAGTTCCCATAAATTATAATCAATTGATTCCTTTTGGTGGAATTTCTCTCAATCTTTTCAAAAGTATGCATTTACTGGCCTATGGCGAATTAATACTAAGTGATTATAGTGGAGGAGATTATAAACTCAAGGCCGAAATAGAGCAATATCTTGGTACACAAAATAATAATATTGGTAAAATAGATGCAGGATTAATTATACTTAGCAGAAAACCTGATTGGTGGTACGAAGGTTTTAATTCTAACAGGTTTAGGTGGTCGAACAATTTTAAAAAGGAAAACTCTATGATTATTTCGGGAAGATACTCCTGGAAAAAATTAAGTGCAGGATTTGAATTTAACACCTTCTCAAATTATACGTACCTTGACGATTCCATTCTGCCAAAGCAAGTTAATAATACTGAAACACATTTAAAAGCATATATTGAAGGCAATATCAATATTAAGAAATTTGGCATAGACACTAAATTGGTTTATCAAAAAGTTAGTATTCCCGCAATTATAAGGGTTCCAGAATTCACCGGTTTACTTAATATCTATTTTAGAAGTGCAATATTCAAAAATGCAGCAACACTACAAACCGGATTTCAATTATCATATTACAGCTCGTACTATGCCGATGCTTATATGCCGGAACTTAGAGCATTTTACCTGCAGAATGAAAAGCAAATAGGAAACTATCCGTTTGCCGATTTCTATTTAAGCCTAAATGTAAAACGTGCAATTTTATTCTTTAAAGCGGCTCATTTAAATGCTTATTTGGGAGATTATACATATTATAATGCACCCCATTATCCATCCAGAGATACAAGATTTTATTTTGGCGTTTCATGGAGATTCTATAAATAAGTTTACTTTCTCAAAAGTCAAATTTTTCCCCTATTTTCTCCTTTGACTTTCTACGATTATCAAGAAATAATTTCTCTTCTTGCGTCAATATCAAAGGATTATCCCGAATCAAGAACAATTTTATATTCTTTAATTCCAATGTTTCCCAGGGAAACCTTTCTATATTATTTGAATGTAAATCCAAATCCACCAAATTATTTAAAGATGAAAAATCTGCCAACTCAAACAAATTATTATAACTAAAATCGATGCGCTGTAAACTTTTCATATTCGACATCCATTTAGGCATCATTATTAATTGGTTATGATGCATATAAATATATTTAAGGCTATCCATATTCTGCAAAGATGAAGGCAGGTATTTTATTTTGTTATATGAAAGAAACAACTGACGTAATTCTTTAAGATTGCCAATATCGTCGGGAATTGTATCAATATTATTATAATAGAAATCGAGTTCCCTGAGTTTTGTAAGTTTAAATATTACAGGAGGAATACGGCTAAAATTGTTTTTGTAAAAAATAATATGGTTTAGTTCGCTAAGCTTTGAAAAGGATGATGGCAAATCGGAAATACTATTTTTGGCAAGATTAATTTTTTTCGCAGATTTTAAATCCCCAATATTTTCGGGTAAACATTCAAGATTATTTCCTATCAATAATATAACTTCAATATTTGATAAGCGCTTGACCGATGATTTTGATAACTTTATATTATTTCCCGATAGGTCAAGTTCTTTAAGTTTATCCATCCGTTTTATAAAACGGGGAATTCTTTTAATATTATTATTTGTTATTGTAAGAACTTCCAGGTTTTTTAATTTACGAATTGAGCGTGGAATTCTTTTAAATTCGTTGGAACTTAAATTAAGTGATCGTAAATTACTATTTCTTGGAAATTTAATTCTTCTAAGATTATTTGCCTCTAAGATTAACTTTTTCAGGCTATCACTTTTCAAACTCTTTTTATCAAGCTTTTCAAATAAATTATTGGTTGCTTTTATGGTTTTTAATCTATTGAACTTAGACAAATCGGGCAGTTCATCAAAATAATAATTATTCAAATACAGGTATGAAAGCGAATCGGGATTTTTATTAATCAAAAGCAATCTGATAGAATCCCTATCAGCCGACTTTGCTTCGATTCTTTTCAGAAAGTATGCATTCCTTATGGAGTCAATCTCATGCTTGCTTTTTCTAAAATCTAATACATCCTGGGCATAAATATTTCCAAAAATCAAACTTAAAATTAAGAGGTGTATTATTTTCATATTTAAAACATTAAAATTGAAATAATACAATTATTAAGCCAAACAACTAAAACCTTAGTTAATGAAAGTCTCTATTAAGTGCTTTTTCATTTTCTTAATAAATCCAAAATATTACTTTAATACAAATTATTTTAAGTTATTTTTACTTCATTCCTCTTTCTTCCTTTATGGCTTCATAGGCGGCATTAAGTTTAGTAAACTTAATTTCAGCTGCTTTCTTTACATCCTCTCCGAGGTGGGCTACCCTATCAGGATGGTGTTGTTTTGCTAAATCGCGATATGCTTTCTTTAATTCATCGTCGGTGACCTTATTATCAATACCTAATACTTGATAAGCAGAACTTGTTTATTTTACAAACATGGCCTTAATCGACTCATAATCTGAAGAATTAATTCCCATAAATGATGCGATATTTTTTATCATATCAATTTCAGTAGGATGATTATTTCCATCCGCCTGAGCGATACCAAATAAATATTGCACAAGCATCATTCTTGAACCATACTCCATGTATTGTGAAATTTGCCCGGCCACTTCATTAACATTATAATCCTGTTTCAACAATTCTCCAAGCATTTTCACATATTCAGGTGATTTTGCAGCGCCAAAATTATTTTCCAGGAAACGTTTTACATAATCCAATTCCGATCTTTTCACATTTCCATCGGCCTTCATTACTGCTGCTGTAAGTATTAAGAGCGATAAACTAAAATCACCTGTTTGTGTTCTGCCATATTGTGTAGTATTGCCACCACCCTGAAACATGGAGCCAACCATGAAGCCGAGAATTCCTCCAATTGGGCCACCAAATGCCCAACCAAGTCCGCCACCTATCCATTTGGCGTAGGAACTGCCACCTGCATTAGATTGTTTATTGTTTTGTGATCCTGTTGAGGAATAAGGTCCACTATCTTTTTGAAAATTCTGCTGTTGCTTCTTCTGTGAACTATATGGATTAGAGTCGTCTTTGTTAGAGTTCATATTCGATTGTCCAGCTGGTTTCTTCCATTTCATTGCATAATAAAGGGCAATACCAATCAAAATTATTACTAAAAGATATTTCATATGTTACTATTTGATAACTAAAATTAAAAGAATATCGATTAGTAACCGATATTCTTTCAAAATTTCTATAAGGTGAGAAAAGAAATACCTTAGTATTAATTTACCCCATCATGTATTCTTTCTCTTCAAAACTTATACCAAAAGTTTTGAGTTCTTCCAGAACAGGTTCATATATCTCTTCATGAATTGGAAGAATTACACCTGTTTTATTAATTTTTCCTTGTAATAAAAGTTTCGTTGTGATTGCCAAAGGAAGTCCCACAGTAATTGCCATTGCGGTTTTTTCCTGATTTTCACCCTCAAAAGCCATTGCAGATACAACCATCTTCTCTACACCGTCAACCTCATATTTAAACTCATGCTGCATTATTAGCATGTCGCGGTCATGAGGATCCATAGCCCATTTCTCGAGTAGGAGTTTTTGCAGAATTTGAGCAGGGCTAGCTTTTTTCAAACCAATTTTTCTATTGTCAAAAATACCTAACCATTCGAGTTTGCGGTACACGTCTGGGTCACAACTATTTACACAATAATCCTTCAATTTAATTTCAACCGGCATATCAGGATCGTATCTAAGGAATGAATTGATAAACTGACGATAAGTCATGTTTTCTGAATCTTCTATCACATAATTATCCTCGGTAGCGCCTAATCTGACAAATACATTCCATGCTTTTGAAAATCCGGGTCGGCGAATTGTACCTCTATACATAGAAGGAATATCCTGTAAATTATAAATACTTCTGTAAGCTAGTGAATCTCTGTTGGCATAAACTTCAAAATTACCATAATTCAGTATTTTTCTTGTTAAAACCCTATCGAATAATCTATGATAAGGAATATACTTATATCGTCCTTTATTTATAAATTTTGAAACTCCATTCCCTGCTAAAACTACATTGCGAGGGTTCCAGGTAAATTTATAATTCCATGGATTATTATCAGATTCCGGAGCCACTAAACCTCCTGTAAATGAGTAAAACGATTGCAATTCTCCACCTTCTTTTCTGATGCGGTTTATTACATTCATAGCCGACATATGGTCGATACCCGGATCCACACCCAATTCCATTAAAATAGGAATTCCGGCCTCTTGTGCCTTTTCGTACAATTCTTTAATTTCAGGTGTAGCATACGATGCAGTAAGCATAGGCTTTTTATATTCTATGCATTTCTCAACCACTTTCATATGCATAAATGCAGGAAGCATAGAAATTACAACATCATGCTCATTTATTGTATTACGCGCAAATTGCTCATCATTGATATCAAAAACTATTGCTTTTCCAAATGGACTACCATTTACTTTTTTTCTTGCCAGTTCCACATCAATATCACCTAAGGTTATTTGCCATTGATTTTCTTCAGCATTTTTAAGAAGATAATCAATCAGGCTAATGGTGGATAATCCGGCACCTAATATTAAAATCTTTTTCATAAATAATCAGTTACAAATTATTTTTCGTGTTTGTATTTTTTGGTTACTAATTTCCTATTCTTTTAAAAAATCTTCCAGATATTTATAATCAGGAGTCAACTCTCCTTTGTGGAGAATAGTGGCTCGTTTAATTTCTGCAGGTAGTTGTAAATCAGCAAAATTGGCTTTATAATCGGCTGAGCAAATTTCAGGCATAAAGCCTAATAAAGCATCACTAAAAGTTTGGGATGATTCGCGTGGCAACTCACTTGGAAGTATATCTACAGCCATCACCAATAATCCATCGCCTTCGAAACCCATAGTTGGTTTTCGTGTAAAGGGATTATAAACGAATACCGGATCTTCTATTTCAGTTCCTTTATGTGTACATTCAATTGAACCATCAGGATCGCAGGTTACATCACCTATTACTTTCAGTTTTGGTTCACCATTGGTGTATAATTTCTCAAGAAAGTCTTTGGTAACAATTCGTGGATATTTATCATCCCAATACATGCAATTCATCAATATTGTAAGGTGTGGAACATATTGTTCGAATTGATTTTCAAATAGTTCAGGATGATTATAATATTCGTTGAGAATAAATTCCTTTTCACTATCAATGGGTTTAGATATATGCTTTTCTTCAAAAACTACAGTATAAACTTTTTTATTTGAAAGATCATTTCTCTCTTTTAGATTTGATAATTCTTCAGGTTTTATATATTCAACAGGCAGTAGATTCAATATTTCCTGTGCTCCCTTTGAAACATTTCCATAGCCTGTAATTCCAACCACAAGAGGATGAATATCAGGATGAACACCATTTTTATTGATATCATTACTAATTTCAGAAACTACTTCTTTAACCTCATCAAGAGAATTATAATTATGAGTTTGATTTAACTTAGTAAATGAAGTTTCCAGTCCTTTTTCTTTTAAACGCTGACCCAACGACCACAGAGAATTTATCATCCCGGCCAAACCGGCAAACCTCCCAAAAAATATTAGTCTCCTACCCTTTTCATCAGCTATCTTTTCGTAATCCACAAGGGTAATTTTGCTTGCCATCATATCCTTTAACAATGGCATATTATAAGGCTGACCTTTTATGGTGTGCGAAAAAAAGATATATGCCTTTCCTTCTTTGAAATAACCAATGGGCATTTCTTTTACTCCCAATACTACTTGAGCATCCGAAACTTCTTCCACTAAAGTGGCACCTGCTTCAACAAATTCAGCATCCTTAAAAATTCTTTTGGCCGATTTAACTACCTCAAATTCAATCCCTTCTTTTATAAGTTCTCTGATGTGATCAGGAGTAAGTGGTACCCTTCTCTCCATCACATATTTATCTTCGTATCTTATTCCTACCTTATGCATAATATTATTCTTTCAAATGTCAGCAAACTTATAAAAATTAAATCCCTTAAAGGAAAAAAATAGATATTTTTACAGAAACTAAATAGTAATAGAAATTTCAAACTTTTTACCATGAAGAAGTCAGACAATAATCCAACTAATTCAATTTCTAAAATTAAACCCCTTGTTGAAAAACAAAAACTGTTTTTTAATTCCAACAAATCTAAAGACATTAAATTCAGAAAGTTACAATTAGCAACCCTATTAACTTCCCTAAAGGAGAATGAAAGTTTGATATACGATGCTATTTACAAAGACTTTAGAAAATCGAAATTCGATACCTATGAAACTGAAATGGCAATTATTTACCATGAAATAAAACTGGCAATTAAAAACATCCCTAAATGGTCGAAAAGGAAAAAGGTTCGCACAGGAATTGCCAATTTTCCGGGCAGCAGTTATATCATTCCCGAGCCTTTGGGAGTAACATTGGTAATTGGAGCATGGAATTATCCCTATCAACTTTCGATATTACCGGCAGTTTCAGCAATTGCTGCCGGAAATACGGTTATTATTAAGCCTTCGGAATTGTCGGAAAACAGTTCGAAAATAATGGCAGAAATTTTAAATGCGGCTTTTGCCGAAGAAG
>PKTA01000012.1 GCA_002869365.1 Marinilabiliales bacterium
ATTTTTTCCGACAACATATTATACCAATTATTTTCACAACAAAAGTATGATAAATAATTAGTTGATATTTTATTCGGTTAATAAGCATTAAAACAAAAAGGCGGGAAAATCCCGCCCTGATTTTTTATGATATTTCTATCAATTTGATAGGTTTTGGTTTTGCTTCCTCCTTTTTAGGGATGTCGATTTCCAGCAAACCATTTTTGTAAGTAGCATTAATTTTAGATAAATCGGCAGTATTTGGCAGTGTAAATGAGCGTTTAAAACTTGAGTAGTTAAACTCTCTGCGAGTGAAATTGGTTTTTTCATCTTTGGTTTCATTTTCCATCTTTTGCTCCGATGAAATATGTAATACACCATTGTCGAGATTTAACTCAAAATCTTCTTTTGTCATTCCTGGCGCTGCCAATTCGATGCTGTAATTATCTTCTGTTTCTTTAATATTTACAGCAGGAATACTTGCTTTAACTCTTGAAGCATTTGATACCCCGAAAATATCACAGTCAAAAATGTCGTTCCAAAAGTTTTGGAACAAATCATCATTTCTTCTAACTAAAGTCATTTTTTGTCCCTCCTTTAATTTAAGTGTTAAACATAATTTTAATTTCAAATTCATCATTTTCAAAGCCTGTTCCAAATAAAATAAATTGTCAATATGACTTATTTTATGTTAAGAAATATTAAGTTAACTGACTTAATAGCAGTGTTATAGGTATGAAAACTGAAGAATTGACATTTTTTGTAAACCTGCGCTTATTGTCTTTTTTCAAACTTATGTTTTTTGTAATGAAATAAGAATTCGTTTAATGATATGATAGTATAAAGCAGGATGTATGTTTAAATGATATATAGAATTAATAATAATTCTTAAAATTCGCCTATAATTAACAATTGTTATTCTTGCTTAACATCTGTTAACCAAAGCCATGGCTACATTTATCACATTATTAATTAATACAAAATACTATGAAAAGAATTTTATTATTTACCGGATTTATCTTCATTTTTAGTTCGATATTAATGGCACAAACTGCAGTTAGTTTTGATAATAAGGTAAAAAAAGGTTTTGTGCCTGAAAATTTCAAAAAGGGGAGAAGCCAGATTGGTTTGCAAGGATTGAGTTTCGGGTTTGGTTATGGACGAATTATAGGTTCAGTTGGTGTTAGGTATGGTTATTTTATTGCCAATAATAATTTGATTTTTGTTAGTGGTGACTATTCAACATTTGGAACAAACTATCATAATCACCATGTTATTAAAACAGGATTTCATTACAGACGTTATTTTGGAAATTGGGAGGTAAAGCCATTTGCTCAAATTGGTGCTTCTGTTGGATTTAAAGAGTTTTACAAAGAGAAATCGCGCTTTGGTGAAGTTAATCTTGGAATTGGAGCGTCTTATAATGTAAAACGATTTTCCTTTGAAATGGGTATGCAATTAAACATTGGTAATAGTGTAAGTTTTGCCCCAATGATTGGAATTTCTTACCGATTTTAATTTTTGCAATGTCACATTAATTTAAATTATTTTTGTCGGAAACTAAAAGAAATGAAACTTTTGATTATCGATAATTTTGATTCATTCACATATAATATTGTTCAATTGGTTGAGCAATGTAATGTTCAGGATTATATGATAGTTACAAACGATAAGCTCTTAGGTTTAAATACTGCTGAATTCGATAAAGTAATAATTTCTCCTGGCCCTGGTATTGCTAAAGAGGCTGGTGAACTTGTGCCTTTTCTAAAATTAGTAATCCGCAAAAAATCTATTTTGGGAGTGTGTCTTGGTTACGAGGCAATAGGTGAAATTTTCGGTGCCAAACTGACAAAAATGCCTGAACCCATGCATGGAATTCAGAATTATGGCACATCATTAAAAAATGATTCAATCTTTGTAGGGCTTCCTGATAAATTTAAAATTGGGCATTATCATTCGTGGATAATTGAAGAGCAGCAAATGCCTGAATGCCTTGAAATTACTATGAAGGATGAAAATCATTTACCAATGGCATTTAAGCATAAGGCTTACAGGATTAGAGGTTTAATGTTTCATCCGGAATCAATAATGACAGAATTTGGGAAGGAGATAATTGGTAATTGGCTCGAATTTTGAAGTATACAAACATTAATTAATAACAAATAAACATACTAAATATGAATTACTACATTAGCAAAACCCTGACAAATTTATCTTATGATGAAGCCTTAGAAAAAGTAAAGGAAGAGTTAAAAAAAGAAGGCTTTGGGGTATTAACTGAAATTGATGTTAAAGACACGCTTAAAAATAAATTAGATTTAGACTTTAAAAAATACAAAATTCTGGGTGCATGTAATCCTCACCTTGCCCATCAAGCTCTTCAAGCGGAAGACAAAATAGGAGCTTTGCTTCCATGCAATGTTATTGTTGAAGAACATGAAAATGGAGAAGTTGAAGTGTCAGCAATAGATCCAATACCCACCATGGGAATTATGGATAATTCAGAGGTTAAGGATGTGGCAAAAACTGCTCAAGACAAACTGAATCGTGTAATTAATAATATGTAATTTAAGTTACACAATTTACTTCATAGCAATTGCTTCAATTTCAACCATTACGGAAAGAGGTAGTTCTTTTACTGCAAAAGCTGCTCTTGCCGGAGGGTCGCTTGGGAAGTAAGTTGCATATACTGTATTCATACCCCCAAAATTCCCCATATCGCTAAGGTAAATGGTGCATTTTAGTACTCTGCCAAGATCGTTTCCGTATCCAGCGGCAGTAATAATTGCCTGTATATTTTTCAGAACTTGTTCAGTTTGTTCGGCTATACCGCCCGAAACAATATTTCCTGTTTTTGGATCCACAGGTATTTGACCTGAAATAAACAACATTCCGTTTTGCTCAATTGCCTGACTGTAAGGGCCTATTGGTGAAGGGGCGTTGGTTGTATAAATAACATTTTTCATCTTAAAAGAGTTTTAAATTATAATATTCAAAGGTAGTAAAACTTACAATTTAATTATCTTTACAACTTAATTTAAATCTTGATTTTATGTACAATCCTCCGGATTATTTTCAAATAGATGAACTGTTTACTGAAGAGCATCTTATTATTAGAGATGCAGTTAGAAATTGGGTGAATAAATCTGTAAAACCTATTATTGATAATGCTGCTCAAAATCATAAATTTCCAATTCATTTAATAAAAGAATTAGGCGAAATAGGTGCTTTCGGACCTTATATCCCCGAGAAATATGGTGGTGCAGGTCTTGATCAAACTTCCTACGGTTTGATTATGACAGAACTGGAGAGAGGTGATTCTGCAATTCGTTCTGCGGCCTCAGTACAATCCTCATTAGTTATGTATCCGATATTTGCATTTGGTAGTGAGGAGCAAAAGCAAAAGTATCTTCCAAAACTTGCAAGTGGCGAGTGGGTTGGTGCTTTTGGTTTAACAGAGCCCAATCATGGTTCTGATCCGGGAGGTATGTTAACCAACATTAAAGATAAAGGAGATCATTATTTATTAAATGGCTCTAAAATGTGGATTACTAACTCGCCCATAGCTGATGTTGGTGTCGTATGGGCAAAAGATGAAAATGGTATTGTCAAAGGACTTATAGTAGAAAAGCAAATGGCTGGACTTAGTGCTCCGGAAACCAAAAATAAATGGTCGCTAAGAGCAAGTATTACAGGCGAATTTGTTTTCGATAATGTGAAAGTTCCCAAAGAGAATTTACTTCCAAATATAAAAGGTTTAAAAGGTCCTCTAATGTGTTTAAATTCTGCTCGTTATGGTATTGCCTGGGGTGTTATAGGAGCAGCAATGGATTGTTATGATACAGCGGTAAATTATGCTTTGGAGCGTAAGCAATTCGGAAAACCAATTGCTTCCTTTCAGTTACAGCAAAAAAAACTTGCTGAAATATTAACGGACATCACCAAAGCACAGTTAATGGCATGGCGACTAGGTGTTTTGAGAAATGAAAACAGAGCAACTCCTGCCCAAATATCAATGGCAAAAAGAAATAATGTAGAAATGGCCTTGAAAACAGCACGTGAAAGTCGTCAAATATTGGGTGCAATGGGAATTTCCGGCGATTTCCCAATAATGCGTCATATGATGAACCTGGAGTCAGTTATTACCTACGAAGGTACTCATGATATACATCTGCTTATTACAGGCTTTGACATAACAGGAATATCTGCTTTTGGTGAGTAAGTGCATTAAAAAATTTTCAACGCTTTTCAAGGAATTTACAACCTAAATTCTATCTTTGTAAGTTTTTGATAAATAACGGAAAATATGAATGTAATTAAAGTTCACGATAAACTCTTCAGGCCTTTTATTCCTTTCGAAAAAATTGAAGAACAAGTGAAAAGGATGGCATGGGAAATTAATAAAGATCTCGAAGGACAAGTTCCGCTTTTTCTTTCGGTGCTTAATGGATCATTTATGTTTGCAGCCGATTTGTTGAAAAATATAACGCTGGATTGCGAAATTTCATTTGTTAAACTTGCTTCTTATTCTGGAACCGAATCAACCCAACTGGTGAGACAATTAATCGGATTTGATGAAGATATTTATGGAAGAACCGTAGTTGTTGTGGAAGATATTGTTGATTCGGGCTTAACTATGGAAAGAGTTCTTGAGCAATTAAAAGATATGGGTGCTCATGAAATTAAAGTTGCAACTTTGATGTTCAAGCCAGATGCTTTTAAAGGAGATTACGATATACACTATAAGGGTTTCGACATTGGAAATGAATTTATAATTGGTTATGGTCTTGATTATAACCGGCAGGGGAGGAACTTAAAAGATATTTATATAATTGAAGAATAGAACTTTAGAAATAATCTGTATAATTAAAATAATTTCATTATGTTAAATATTGCATTATTTGGACCTCCGGGCGCTGGTAAAGGGACTCAGTCTGAAAAATTATTAAAAAGATACAATCTTACATATATCTCAACAGGCGACATGCTTCGTTCGGAAATTGCAGAAGGCTCAGATTTGGGAATTGAAGCAAAAACGATTATAGAAAAAGGAGGCCTGGTTTCTGATGAGCTAATAGTAAAAATTATTGAAAAGAAAATTAAAACCGACACTAATGCCAGCGGTATTCTTTTTGATGGCTTTCCCCGGACTATAGTTCAGGCATATATTTTAGAAGGATTGCTTTTAAAATTAGGAAGTAAACTCGACTGTATGGTTAGTTTAGATGTTCCTGAAGAAGATTTAATAGAAAGATTACTGCTCCGGGCAAAAACTTCCGGTCGCTCCGACGATACATTAGATGTAATAAAAGTTCGTCTGGAAGAATATAATAATAAAACAAAAGCAGTCGCCGATTTCTACGATAAAAAAAAGAAGTATTTCAAAATTAATGGTGTTGGTGAAATTGATGAAATATTTGATAATATAGTTGAAGTAGTAGAAGCGAACCGTAAAAAGGAATTTAACAATATTGTTTTACTGGGGCGACCAGGATCTGGTAAAGGAACACAGGGAAGAATGCTTGCTGAAAAGCATAATCTGGTATATATTTCAACAGGGCACCTGTTGAGAAACGAAGTGGCTGCAAATACGGATATAGGAAAAATTGCTGCGCCATATATGGATAAAGGGGAGATTGTTCCTGATGAGATTCCAATTAAACTTATTGAGGATCAGATTGAAAGGAATCCGAATGCCAATGGGTTTATTTTTAAGGGCTTTCCGCGAACTATTGTTCAGGCATACATATTGGATGGCTTACTGAGAAGAGAAGGGATGAAGGTTTCAGGGGTAATCGATATGAAAGTAACAACTCTGGAAGCTGTAAAACGTCTCTCGGAAAGAGCAAAGTCGGAAAGAAAAAGACCTTACGACGAAAGTGCAGAACTTATTGTGAACAGGCTGGAACAGTATAATGATAAAACTATTCCTGTATTAGACTATTATAAGAAACAGGAAAAATATGTCTCTGTAAAAGCCGAAAAGGATACTGATACAGTTTTTAAATTGCTGTCTGATCAGGTCGACATAATTTGTAGAATGAACTATTAATAAAACTATAAAGCAATAAAATAATTTATAATGGAAATGATAATTAGAAAAGCACTTAGGAAACCTACAGCTGCCGATACTATTTTTTTAATAAAAACTAATAGCGATTTAAATAAACTTGGTTTAACCAATGATGAAATAAAGTGGGTTAAAAAAATGCACCGCACTAAATCGGGTGTTGTTGAAATTAACAGATTTAAAAATCATCTTTTTATCGCTTTTTGCGAAGCACAGGGAACTAAAGTTGAAAGAGCTGAAAATCTTCGTAAACTTGGTAGTGATACTCAGTCGCTTATTAAAAAAAACAGAATTGAAAGAGTTGTTATTCAGTCGGTTGGTGGCGTTAAAGAAGATGCGTTTTGTCTTGCCGAAGGCTTGTTGCTTGCTAATTATAAGTTTTCAAAATATATTACCGATACCGAAAGAGCAGAGAACTGCTTTAGTCAGTTAGACATTTATTGTAATGATGCTTCAGAGGAGGATATTGAAGAGTTGAGAATAATTACTGAAGCCGTTTACATTACAAGAGATATGGTAAATGAACCTGTGCAATATTTAACTGCTGAGCAGTTTGCCAGGGAATTTAAAAACCTTGGAACTGCTGCTGGCTTTAAAGTTGATGTTTTCAATAAAAAGAAAATAGAATCATTGAAAATGGGAGGCCTTTTAGCGGTTAACAGAGGTAGTATCGATCCTCCTACTTTTACAGTAATGGAATGGAAACCTGATAATGCAGTAAATAAGCAACCTATTGTTTTTGTAGGAAAAGGAGTGGTTTACGATACAGGGGGGCTAAGTTTAAAACCCTCAAATTTCATGGATACTATGAAATGTGATATGGCTGGAGGTGCTGCTGTTGCAGGAGCCATTTATGCCATAGCAAAAGCTAAACTGCCTGTTCATGTTATATCAATTGTTCCTGCAACCGACAACCGTCCCGATGGCAATGCTTATACACCAGGAGATGTTATAACTATGTTCGATGGAACAACGGTAGAGGTATTAAATACCGATGCAGAAGGCAGAATGATATTAGCCGATGCACTTTCCTATGCTAAGAAATATAATCCTGAAATGGTTATCGATATGGCAACCCTTACAGGATCAGCTTCCCGAGCCATCGGACCCAATGCTATGGTTGCAATGCAGGCAAAATGCGAAACCGGTTTTGCGGAATTGCAAAAAGCCGGATACAGAGTACATGAAAGAATGGTAGAGTTCCCCTTATGGGATGAATATAAAAAAATGATAAAATCGAATATAGCTGATATTAAAAATATTGGAGGTGCAGATGCAGGAGCAATTACTGCAGGAAAATTCCTTGAGCATTTTACCGATTATCCTTATATACATCTCGACATTGCAGGACCGGCCTTCCTCTCTAAAAAAGATGATTATAAACCTGCAGGTGGAACAGGTGTTGGAGTGCGACTACTTTACGATTTCATTAAATCAAAAGTTCAATAATAACAGATATTTTCATTAGCAAAAAAAATTCCTAAAGAAAATAAGTCTTACTTTTGTCCGTTAATTTTAAAATTTAAAAACAATGGGTTTCAAAAAACCATTATTTATTATTGCAATTATTGTTGGATTATTCTCATCCTGTAGTACTGATGTGGATATATATGCTGATTATAAGGATGTTACTATAGTTTATGGACTTCTTGACCAAACTGATGATACCAGTTGGATAAAGGTTACCAAAGCATTTTCAGGTCCGGGTAATGCAATTTTATTTGCTCAAAATCCTGATTCAAATAATTATAATTATAAATTAGATGTAAAACTCACTGGTGTTCAAAATGGTATTGAAAAGCAAAACATTACCTTCGATACTATTACCATAAAAGATAAAAAGCCGGGAGATAGTGTTTTCTATTTTCCAAATCAAATTGTTTATTATACCACAGAACCATTAAACGAAGATTATAAATATACACTTACAATAAATAAAAAGGACAATAGTATTAGTTCTTCAACAAATATTGTAAGCGATTTCTATATTTCATATCCCAACAGATATATTAATTTTATGACGGATAAGGATATTGAATGGAATAGTACTGCTAATGGCAAGAGGTATGAAGTAAGTTTAATTTTTCACTACAAAGAGTTGCTTCCGGGAAGTACTGATACCACATATAATACTGTGTCGTGGTATTTGGGTCAAAGAAAGTCAAATACTCTCTATGGTGGTGAAGATATGTTTATTGGTTATGCTGGAAATGCTTTTTTTGCAACATTAGAAAATCAATTGGACCCTGTGCTGAATGTCAAACGCTGGGCCGGAAAAGTAGACGTTATTATTGCAAGTGCTACCCAGGAAGTTGATACATATCTGGAAGTAAATGAAGGTTCTGGTAATCTATTATCGGAAGTTCCGGCTTACACAAATATAGATGGCGGATATGGGATTTTTGGTTCAAGAAGGACAATTGTAAAATCAGCTGAACTATCGGTACCATCAGGTCTAAAGTTAGTAAACGATTATCCTGATTTGGGCTTTATTTCTACCAAATAGAAATATAAATTTATTTTCTTATTTTATTACGATATAACACAGAAGATAATTTTCTCTGTGTTTTATATGTTTTAGTTTTTCCCAACTTCTTTATTGATATTAACTAAAGCCCTTATAACCTTTGTTTTAAGTTAATTTACAAGATAATCTGCCATGTTGTCATTAATATGGTAGTGGCATAATACTTGAAAAGCACATATCAAATATTTTGAAATTAATTAAACAAAAAAATAAAAGATAAAATGGGAAAAATAATCGGAATCGACTTAGGAACTACAAATTCATGTGTTGCCGTTATGGAAGGTAACGAACCTGTAGTTATTCCAAACAGTGAGGGACGCCGTACTACTCCTTCTATAGTTGGCTTTACCGACAATGGAGAAAGAAAAGTAGGTGATCCCGCAAAAAGACAAGCAATTACAAATCCAGTTAATACTGTTTCATCTATAAAGAGATTTATGGGTAACTCATTCGCTGAAGTATCTAAGGAAGTAAATAGAGTGCCTTATAACGTGGTTAAAGGTGACAATAATACTCCAAGGGTGAAAATTAACGACAGAATGTACACTCCACAGGAGATTTCAGCAATAGTACTTCAGAAGATGAAAAAAACTGCTGAAGATTATCTTGGACAGTCTGTTACTGAAGCTGTTATTACTGTACCAGCATATTTTAACGATTCACAGCGTCAGGCTACTAAAGAGGCTGGCGAAATTGCAGGACTTAAAGTAAGAAGAATTATAAATGAGCCTACCGCTGCCGCATTAGCATACGGTCTTGATAAAAAGATGGAAGATCGTACTGTTGCAGTTTTTGACCTTGGTGGTGGTACCTTTGATATCTCAATCTTAGAGTTAGGTGATGGAGTATTCGAAGTTAAATCAACCAATGGTAATACTCACCTTGGTGGTGATGATTTCGATGAATTAATCATCGATTGGCTTGCTGAAGAATTTAAAAAAGACGAAGGCCTGGATTTGACAAAAGATCCTATGGCACTTCAGCGTTTAAAAGAAGCTGCAGAAAAAGCAAAAGTTGAACTTTCAAGTTCTAATGAAACAGAAATCAACCTGCCATATATTATGCCTGTTGACGGAGTTCCAAAACACCTTGTACGCAAATTAACAAGATCGAAATTTGAACAACTTTGTGATTCTTTAATTCAGGCTACAATTGAACCTTGTAAAGCGGCACTTAAAGATGCAGGACTTTCTGCTTCTGACATAAATGATGTTATTCTTGTTGGTGGGTCTACTCGTATTCCTGCAATTCAGGAAATAGTTAAAAGTTTCTTCGGAAAAGAACCTTCTAAAGGTGTTAATCCTGATGAGGTTGTAGCAATTGGTGCTGCTATTCAGGGTGGAGTTTTAACTGGAGAGGTTAAAGATGTACTTCTTCTTGATGTAACTCCTCTTTCATTAGGTATTGAAACTCTTGGTGGAGTGATGACAAAACTTATAGAGTCGAACACTACTATACCAACTAAGAAATCTGAAACATTTTCTACTGCTGCTGATAATCAGCCATCCGTAGAAATTCATGTGCTTCAGGGTGAAAGACCAATGGCTAACCAAAATAAAAGCATCGGACGTTTCCACCTTGATGGACTGCCACCGGCACCACGTGGAGTTCCACAAATTGAAGTAACATTCGATATCGACTCAAATGGTATTTTAAATGTTTCTGCAAAAGATAAAGCAACAGGAAAATCTCAGAGTATTCGTATAGAGGCTTCCTCAGGACTTTCTGAAGAAGAAATCAAGAAAATGAAAGCTGATGCAGAAGCCAATGCAGATGCTGATAAAGCTGCTAAAGAAAAAATTGATAAGTTAAATGCTGCTGATGCTCTTATTTTCCAAACTGAAAAACAGTTGAAAGAATTCGGAGATAAACTTCCTGCTGATAAAAAATCAGAAATTGAAAGCGGACTTGAAGAATTGAGAACTGCACATAAGAGTCAGGAAATTGCAGCTATAGATGCAGCAATGGAAAAACTTAATGCTGCATGGCAAAAAGCCAGTGAAGACATGTACAAAGATGCTCAAACTGGTGGACAAAATCCTCCAAATGAAGGCCCTAATCCTGCTGACACAGGAAATAAAGGTGGCGATGACGAGGTTACAGACGTTGATTTTGAGGAAGTTGATGATAAATAATTAACAGTTTATAAGATGTTGAAAAGTTGTCGGTGAAAACCGGCAACTTTTTTTTTGTATATAAGAATATGTTTCTAACTTCGTAAGTTCACTTTATTACTTTTTTGTGTCCTTTTCTTAAAGATATAGTAATAAACTGATAGGAATCTTTCCGAAAACATTTTGCAGATTTGAGTTTTATTAAAAATTAAATTTATATATATGAAAAAGAGTATTACACTTAGAAAAATTATGCTTCAAGTCTTTTTTGTATTATCACTTAGCTTTGGGTTAAATGCTCAGTCGATAGTTACAAATGGAGACTTTGAAAGTTGGACTGGAGGTTTGCCAGACGGTTGGACAACAATCGATGCTGGAATTACCGTAACTCAGGAAACAGCAACCATTCATGGTGGAGCAAGTTCTGCTTCAATTGATGTGCTAACAGGAACTCAGGGAGATACTGATTTCCGTCAAAATGTTTCTGTTGTAGCTGGCACCACTTATGATGTTAGTGTGTGGGTGTACCATACTGAAGGAAATGTAAAGGCACGATTGTATGTTGGAACATATCTTCAATATTCGGATAACACAATAACAGGCTCATGGCAGGAAATGACATATACCTATTCTGCCGGTACTACTGGTGATATTGAAATAGGTTTACGTTTTTACGATCAAGCAGGTTTTGATGGTGCAGAAATTGTTTATGTAGATGATTTTACGATGACACCTCAGGTTTCAACATCAGATGTTATTTACCTCGAAGGATTTGAAAGTAACTTAGGTGAAACTACACAATTCTCTGCCGTTGGTGCAGAAGCATGGGAATGGGCTAATTATGGTCTTCCTCCAGGATGCTCTGTTATGAATGGATACAATAGCGGTGCACAAGATAATGAAGATTGGTTGATTACCAATGCTATCGATTGTTCGAATTATACAAATATATCTTTGAGATTTGATCATGCAAGAAATTATGCTGATAATACCGGATTATATGTAATGATTTCAACTGATTATGATGGTTCGGGCGATCCAAATAGTTTTACCTGGACCGACTTAACCAGCAGTTTTACCTTTCCTACGGGAGGTTGGACATTCATTGATGCCGGAAGTGTTGACATTACTGCCAATGCCGGAAGTTCTACATATATAGCTTTTAAATATACCAGTACTACTGCAGACGCAGCCACTTGGGAAGTCGATAATATTACTGTTGATGGAGAATTTAATATCAGTGCATCTATTGCTGGTTCATTTAATGGATGGAATTCCAGTGATCCTGACTATCAAATGGAGATTAACTCAAATGGTATTTTTGAACTTACCAAGAGTTTAGCTGCTGGTACACATGAATATAAAGTAGTTGAGGACGGCAACTGGTATCCAGGGAATAACCAGACGTTTACTTTGGCGGCAACAGAAGATGTTACCTGGAAATATAATTTTGATGCTAATATAGTGACTCATGATCTTCCTGTTGTGGCAGGTAACTTTTTAAGTGCCATTGGGGGTAATGATTTGGATCCTACTGAATTAATGGGAGAGATGAGTGATCCTGAAGGTGACGATATATTTACTCTTGAACTTGTAATACCAGCAGGTAGTTATGAGTGCAAGGTAACTCTTAACCATAACTGGGATCAGAGTACCGGAGGAAATGTTCCTTTCACCACAGATGGTGTTGCCCCTACAATTTTTACTTATGATTTTACAACAAATACTACTACAGTTACAGGACCACCACCTCCATCAGCAACAGTAACCTTTATTGTTGATGATTCTGAAGGACAGAACTATGAAGGTTTCTTCCTAAAAGGTAGTTGGGATGATAATGGTAATTATGACCCCTCATGGAATAATGGTAACGAACATTCTGCCTTTTACGATGATGGAACTAATGGTGATGTTACCGCTGGTGACCATATCTGGACTTGCCAGCAGGACTTGACTTCCGACGGCGGATCAAATACATGGGAATGGGGTGTTAATGATGC
Organism: Marinilabiliales bacterium; assembly: GCA_002869365.1. Lineage (GTDB taxonomy): Bacteria > Bacteroidota > Bacteroidia > Bacteroidales > F082 > BM524. Next base: position 12,691 of record PKTA01000012.1, read on the forward strand.
ACAACATCAGTGGGCAGCAGGTAACTGGACTTTCCAGGTTATTGATGGAACAGAACAAACCCTAACATGGTCTGTGCCTACAACGCCTTCAGTTGTAATTAACGAAATAATGTATAATTCAATAGGTACAGATGAAGAATGGGTTGAACTTTATAACCCTACAGATGCAGCAATTGATTTGGAAAACTGGAAACTGCTCGACAGCGACTCTAACCATACTCCAATTGTGATAACATCAGGATATTCTATTCCTCCTTATGGATATTTTACTATTCAGGTTACTGATGGTGGAGCATTTCCTTTTACTCCAGATTTTAATGGAGCAGGTGCCTTTGGTTTAAATAATGGTGATGACAATATAAGAATGTATAATGGAGATGGAATTCTTATCGACAGGGTACATTATTATGATGGAGGCGAATGGCCATCCGAAGCTGATGGTGACGGACCTTCTCTTTCACTATTCGATCCTGCAACAGATAATGCCTTAGGTGCTAACTGGATGCCAAGTACTCATGAAGGTGGAAGCCCTGGATCTTATAATTTCCCTATTCAGGTTCTCACACCTAATGGTGGTGAAGTTATTGAAACAGGATCAACATTCGATATTACATGGGAATATCATGACTTTACTGGTGATATTAAAATTGAACTTATCAAGGAAGGTGAAGTTCCTGAATTATTAGTTTCCGGAATTCCTGCTACCGATGGTTCTTTCTCGTGGTATGTTTTCGAAAGCCTTGTTTCTGGTGCAGATTATAAAATGTTAATCAGTTCCGTTGATGATGGTGGCCCTCTTGATTGGAGTAATGATTACTTTACTATCACTGAGCCTTATATTATGCCAGAACTGGTTTTTACAGAAATAATGTATAACCCACCTGAAGCAGGTGACGATTCACTTGAGTTTGTGGAGATATATAATAAAGGAGCAGAAGCAATTAATCTGAATGGTTTCTATTTCTCACAAGGTGTTGAATTTGTTTTCCCTGATGTTGAAGTATTACCAGAATCTTACATTTTAGTAGCTAAAAACGCGAATGCTTTTGAAAATACTTTTGGTGCTACTGCATTGGAATGGACTTCAGGTTCATTGAGCAATGGTGGAGAAAGTGTTGAATTAAAAGATGCTTTAGATAATGTTATCGATCTTGTTGATTTTGATGACTATCTCCCATGGGATACTTTAGCTGATGGTTATGGTCCTTCATTAACACTTTGTAATCCTAATGTGGATAATAATGTTCCTGAAAACTGGACTCATTCAGTGTATTTTATTGCTGAAAATGCTGCAGGTGACTCAATTTGGGCAACTCCCGGGTTTGGATGTGCTATATCATTACTCCCAGGATTTGAAGCTGATATTACTCAGGTAGTGTTAGGTGGAAGCGTTAACTTTACCGACTTAACTTTGGGTGATCCAATAAGCTGGTTATGGACATTTGAGGGAGGTACTCCTGAAACCTTTGACGGTCAAACTCCACCACCAATTACATACGATACTGAAGGTAATTTCGATGTAACTCTTTATGTTTCAGATGGAAATGGTGAGGCAGAGATTACTTATCAGGATTATATCGAGGTAATTAACCTTGCACCGCCAACAAACCTTATGGCTGAAGTTGGTCCTTTCGACGATGTTCAGTTAACATGGAATTCTCCTGGAGCAAATGAACTTATATATGACAATGATGTTGTAACAGGATCTTATAGATATGAAGGCTATACAATGTCAACTCATATGTCACCAACAGGTCCGTGCAAAATTCTATCTCTAAAATATTATACAACTATTGAAGATGGTGATAATACATTTAATGCCAATATTTATGCATGGGATGGTACTCAACCTGCAACTGATTTAACTTATACTGAAGCAGCAACAGCAGTTGGCGAAGACTGGGTAGAAGTTGATGTGTCATCACAGGATATCAATTTTACTGGTGATTTCGTTGTGGGATTTGGTTCAATAAATGCTACTACTTATTTAGGGTACGATGCAAACCTTGACAATGGAAGAAGTTGGGATTTTGATAATGTTTCTGAATGGACTAGTTGGAATGAAGCTTATGTTATCAGAGCAGTTGTGGAATATACTGATGGTAAAATTGTAGAAATAGGTAATGTAAGTTCTAATGTACAAATCGATAGACTTAATTTTGCTAGTATTTCACATCCGGTAGACTATTCTAATGTTTCTACTGTAGAGCCGATAAATGCTCTTATGGGTGGAAGCCGTGCATTATTAGGTTTTAATGTTTATCGCGACGACGTTCAAATTAATACTGCTACAGTTACAGAAACTGAATACAATGACCCTGAGCCTACTATTGGTTCACATGATTATTATGTTACTGCTGTATATGATGAAGGTCAGTCAGGTCCTTCTAATGTTGTTTCTGTGGTAGTTACTGATATAAACGAAATAACAGAAGACAATATTTCTGTATATCCTAATCCTTCCGATGGAATGATTACTATAGAAATTGCACAAGATGTTGAATACAATGTGAAAATTATGGACATAAGAGGTAAACTTGTTTATGAAAATAATATCACTAATTCAACTAAAGTCAATTTAGCAGAATATAGAAAAGGTATTTATTTAATTAGTTTAATTGATAAAGCATCAAAAGATGTGTTTGTTAAGAAGTTAATTGTCAGATAAATATTATCTTAAATAAAAGAAACCAGATGTTTAAATATTATTAGGCATCTGGTTTCTTTTTCATTAATAATATAAAAACATAAAATATGAAACGTTTAAAATTACTCGGACTTGCAGTTTTGATTTTTACATCATTTTCTCTGTTAAGTCAAAATTTGGTTCAAAATCCTGGTTTGGAAAATTGGGATGATGACTCAACTCCTTCTTCCTGGACAAAGGCTGAAAACATTAGTAAAGAAGCCGTGAATATACATGGTGGAACTTTTTCTGCTGCACATATGTCGGCAAGTTCAACTATGGACTTTAGTCAGGATGTTCAAGGTATTGTGGGAGGACAACAATATAGAATTCAATATTATTATTTGGATAATTCAGCATCGGCAAGAACCCGTATATGGTCGTACTGGATGGACTCTGAAGGAAATTATCTTGACGACAATGTTGATGAACTTCGCCCTGGTACTTATAGTGAGGATAACGCTGAATGGCAACACTATGATTATACTTTGATTGCACCAGCATCTGCATCTCAATTCCGTTTTGAAGTGAGAGTTTATAAACAAGATGGTCTTACCGATGGTTATGTTTATTATGATGATTTCTCCATAGAGGCCAATGTTACTAACGATCCTGAACCAACAAACTATCCAACAGATTTTACGGCAACAGTTAATGGTGTTAACTTAACACTTAACTGGACTGATGCTACCGGAGAGCAGTTACCAACAGGTTATTTAATCAAAGGTGAAGAGTTAGTTGTAGCATCTCCAAATATTGATTATCCTGTTGACGGAATGCCTGAGACTGATGATCTTGATTTTGAAGATGGTATGGTAACAGTAAATGTAGCCTACGGCGTTGAAAGTTATACTTTCACAAATATGCATCCCGGATCGTTTTTTAATTTCTATATTTTCCCTTATTCAAATTCAGGTGATAATATTGATTATAAAACTGATGGCGATGTACCCACTGTTATGGCTCAAACTCCTTCAATTCAAGTTATTAACCAGGAAGGTTTTGATGATGGTTTAGGAACATGGACTCCCTATGATGTTATAGGTGATCAGGATTGGTATCAGTCGGAATATAGCGGTAAAACTTTTGCCAAAATGAGTGGTTATGATGGCGCTCCTTATGATAATGAAGACTGGTTAATTTCTCCTGTATTAAACCTGACTCAGTATGACTCTGTTTTCTTTAGTTTTGAATCAGCATACAATTATTCAGGCCCTGCCATGCAGTTATTTATCTCTACCGATTATGACGGAACAGGTGATCCTAATGATTTCTCATGGACAGAAATTACTGATATGGCTGTATGGTCAGAAGGAGGTTTTGCATTTGCAGAATCGGGTAACCTTAACTTGATGGATTATCTTCAGAATAATGTTTATTTGGCCTTCAAATATACTTCCAATACCTCTGAAGCTTCAACATGGGAATTAGACTCTTTCTTCGTCTTTGGATATATTGGTGTTGGAGTAAATGAAATATTAGAAATGAGTTTTGATGTTTACCCAAATCCTGCTGTTAATGTAGTTAATATTAACTCAAGTGAAGCAGGACAAATAAAACTGTATTCAGTGAATGGTCAGTTAATATTGGAAAATAATATTACTGAAGGTAACAATACCTTAAATATAAGTGATGTTGAATCTGGAATTTATATGGTAGAAGTTTCAACATCTAATGGAAAAACAATTACCAAGAAGTTAATTGTTAAATAGATTAAATTTTAAATAATTAAAACCTGTCGGATATTTTTTTCGGCAGGTTTTTTTTTATTTTATTTTTGATGCAATCTTTTAATAGAAATTTTGTCATATATACATCTGATAATTTTGCTTAACTTTACCATCAAACAAGCAATAATAAGCATGATTATTAGTTTAAATTGAGATTTGAAACATATTACTAAAATATTGATTTTTGTATTTGTAACTTTCAGTTACATGAACTCTTATGCCCAGGAGTTAAATGCCTTACGACTGGAAGTGCCTGCCGATATCGATATAGAATCGTATCATGTTGAAGCACTGGCCCAAAGAGGAGTGCTCGTTTTTTATGAAAGTAGTGAATTTACGGCAGAGAAAAAAAGGAAATGGTATTTTGGTTATTTCGATACTAATCTCAACCAAAAATGGTTAAAATTTTTACCTCTGGAAGATAAAATGCAGTTTGTAAATAGTTATGAAGTTAATAATAAACTTCATTTACTATTCAGAAATAATAGCGGAGGAAGAAATGAAGCCGGTTTTTATGAAATACTTAGTTTCGATTCGAAGAAAGAAGTATTTGAGCAAATATCAGGTACTTTTCCTGCAAAAGCTGACATTGTAGGTTTCGAAGTTATTGGTAATACCGCCTGTCTTGGAATAAACATAAATAAAGAAGGAACGGATTTATTATTTGTAAATCTAAATTCCGGAGAAATAAACCCTGTTCATTTGGCAGAATCCTATCCTAGTTATATTGAAACAGTATTTGCAAATGAATTTGATAATAACTTTTATGTTGCCATTAAAGTAAAGCAGGATAATAGGTATATTAAAGACTTAATTCAAATTGTTTCATCAAGCGGAAAAATTCTGGAGGTAAAGGAAATTATTTCTGATGATAACTCCAAAATTTTGAGAAAATTTACATTTTGCGCCAACGGTAGTGAACTTTCTGCATTAGGAATTTACGACTATTATAAAGGCAGGTTAAACGATTTTAGCAAGATGGAAGATGAAGATGATCCCAAAACCGCAGGATTATTTTTCATAAATATAAAAGCACAGAATGATTTGAAAGTAAAGTTTATTGATTTTATAAAACTTGATAATATCAACGGAAGTATTGCCAACAAAAAAGCAATTAAGGTTAAAAATGAAGATGGCGAAAAAGAGCAAGTTGTAAGTGCGTTTTTTAATATTAACAAGCCTGAGGTTGTTAATTCAAAAGAAGGCTTTCTGTTTACTGCCGAAGCCTATAAACCACATTATGTTACTGAAACGCGTATGGATTACGATTTTTATGGAAGGCCATATCCTTATACCTATAGTGTTTTTGCCGGCTATCTCTTTTATGATGTAATTATCGTTTCACTTGATAAGAATGGAAATTTACTTTGGAACAACGACTTTATTTTACGTGACCTAAAATCCTTCTCGCTAAAGCGACACTCACTTGTTTTTGAGGATGGAAACGATGTAACGGCTACCTATGTGAACAATGGTAAAATATTTGCAAGTACCTTCGACGGTGATATAGATGTTGGTAGTGATGAATCAGATATAGCAAGTTCAAATGAAAAAGACAGGGTAGTTAAGGATGAAAATAATCATATCGAAAAGTGGTATGATGATTATTTTATTATTTATGGGTACCAAAAAATAAAAAACAGATCCTTATCAAAAAAGGATGAAAGAGTAATATTCTACTTGAATAAAGTAGCATACAAATAAATACAAGAATAGAAAAACAAAGCAAAAAAAGTACAAATGAAAAAACTATGGCACATTTTCACTTATTTTAAATACCTATATAACTCAAGGTCGAGATATTCAACTCATTCACCTTTTGTTTATGAGTTTGTTGAAACTGCACTGAGAGACAAAACTCCTCGTAAAGAGTTTGATAAGTTAAACAGTTACAAGAAGAAAACATTTAACAGTAGAACCCAGGTTGAGACGGTTGACTTTGGTAGTGGAGCAGGTAATAAAGCATATCGTACGTATACTACTGAGGTCGGGAAACTTGCAAAAAGAAGAACTCATAGTAAAAAACAACTTGAAGATCTTTTTAAGATTAGTAATTACTTTAAGCCTGCAGTAACTATTGAAATGGGAACGGCGGTAGGATTAAGTTCATTATATTTTAAAAAAGGTAATCCTGATGGCAGACTAATAACGATGGAAGGTTGTGCAGGTTTGGCACATGTTGCACAAAAAGGGTTTACAATTAATCATGCCGATGATATTGAAATTGTAACCGGTAATTTTGACAATACACTGCCTGAATTACTTAAAAAATTAGATGCATTGGATATGGTTTTTTTTGATGGTAATCATAAAAAGGAGCCTACCTTAAACTACTTTAACCAGTGTTTAAAACTTGCCAATGAAAATACTGTCTTTCTCTTCGATGATATTTACTGGTCGAAAGATATGACAAGCGCATGGAATGAAATAAAAAATCATCCTTCTGTTTCATTTACCATTGATATATACTGGATGGGGATGGTATTTTTTAATAAAGGTATTTCGAAACAAAATTTTGTGATAAGATATTAAATTTGGCAAAATATTAATTATTAACTTTGAACTTTTAAAAGATAACCGATGGCTAAAGAGGAAATACTAAAGTTAGAAAATATATCCCGTTTCTATAAAGTGGGAACTGAAACTGTTAAAGCGCTGAACTCAGTAAGTATGAGTATTAACAAAAATGAGTTTGTAGCACTTATGGGGGCTTCCGGATCCGGAAAATCTACCATGATGAATATTCTCGGATGCCTCGATACCGCAACTGCCGGTACTTACCATTTGAATGGTACTGATGTAAGTAAAATGACAGACAATGAACTGGCAGATGTAAGAAACAGAGAAATTGGATTTATATTTCAAACTTTTAATCTGCTTCCTCGTTCTTCGGCACTGGAGAATGTTATGCTTCCCTTAATATATGCCGGGGTTAATAAAGTTGAAAGACAAAAAACTGCTACTGAAACTCTTAAGAGAGTGCAGTTGGCCGACAGGATGACACACCGTCCCAATGAGTTGTCGGGTGGACAAAGGCAAAGAGTGGCCATTGCAAGGGCTTTGGTTAACAATCCTTCCATTGTACTTGCGGATGAGCCAACAGGTAACCTCGACTCCAAAACTTCAGTTGAAATTATGGGTTTATTGGAAGCTATTCATAAACAAGGAAATACAATTATTGTTGTTACCCACGAGGAAGACATCGCATTACATGCACACAGGATAATCCGATTAAAAGATGGTCAGATAGAATCGGATAAACTTAATAACAATATTGTAACCGTTAGTAGTTATCAAAAAGAGAGCGTTTCTTAATGGCTGGTATAAAAGTATATACAAAGACTGGTGATGCCGGACAAACTTCTTTGGTAGGAGGGAAGAGGGTGCCAAAAAATCATGAACGTATAATGGTATATGGTACTGTTGACGAGATAAATGTTAATGTTGGTGCTCTTCGCGATAAGCTTGATAACCATAATTTTATCGATGTGCTTATAAAAATTCAAAACGACCTTTTTGTATTGGGCTCGTTATTAGCTTATGATGGTTCCAAACAAGTAAAGTTGCCTGATCTTTCAACAAAAAATATAGATTTTCTTGAAGAACAGATTGACATTATGGATAAGGAATTACCACAACTGAGGAATTTCATCCTTCCTGGAGGACATCCTGCTGTTTCTCAATGCCATATTTGCAGAGTAGTTTGCCGTAGGGCTGAGAGATTATTGGTAGGACTAATGGAAAATACTGAAGTTGATTTAACATACGTAAAATATTTGAATCGCCTTTCTGACTACTTTTTTGTTCTATCACGTAGTCTTGCTCAATATTTTAATGCCCCCGAAACCCCCTGGATACCTGATAAACACTAGGTTTTTGAGAAATAATTATTTTTACTTGTTTTGCGTTAAAAAAAAATTATTTTTGCAAAAACAATTAAGGAGTAAAAAAAAACATGTATTGGACATTAGAGTTAGCATCAAAACTAGAAGACGCCCCTTGGCCAGCCACCAAAGATGAGTTGATTGAGTGGGGAATCCGTACAGGTGTTCCTGCCGAGGTAATTGAAAATCTTAAAGAGATTGAAGATGAAGGCGAAACATACGACAGAATTGAAGATCTTTGGCCTGATTATCCCACTAAGGAAGACTTTTTCTTTAATGAAGACGAATATTAAAAAGGAATTAAATTTTAGGAGATGCCGCTTTGATATTCAGAGCGGTTTTTTTTATGGTTTTTTTAAGCAACACTAATGCCGTCTTCCTCTTCCCTTAACATTTTTTCATACCACGACGGGCTTCCTGTGGCAAAGCCGGAAGTTAGTTGATAGAACTTTTCCGCTGCCTCAACATGTACCCAATGAGAAGCATTTTCTATGGTAACAATTTCCGCATTTGGAAAATTATATTTTATCTGTTCAAAATCCTCAAGTAAAATATAGTCGGAAGCACCACCCTTGATAAATAATGTAGGCTTATTAAATTTTACTGAAGTGTTAATTGCATCGAACATGGTTTTTAAACTCTTTTCTATTCCCTCGAAGTTAAGTCTCCATTCAAATTCATCTTTGTCAAGACGATGCAAATTTTTTAATATGAATAATTGTATTTTCTTTTCAGGAATAAATTTGGCCAATTGTTCTTCGGCTTCACTTCTTTGAGATATTTCTTTGAGGTTAATGGTTTTCATGGCCTCAATTATTTTCAGATGCTGCTTTCTGGGGCCGTAAGCTTTTAAAGTGATGTCGACAACAACTAGTTTTTTTACCAATAATGGGTTCTCTAAAGCAAATCTCATTGCTACTTTACCACCCATAGAATGCCCAATAATTATGGGATCTTCAATTTCATTATCATCGATAAAATCAAATAAATCATCCGTCAGAGCCAGATAATTAAAATTATCACTCTTGGGTGATTGTCCATGATTGCGTTGATCGGGCACAAAAACTTCGAATCCTTCCTGCGATAGTCTTCTTGCGTAACTTACCCAATTATCGGAAATACCAAATAATCCGTGTAAAATTATTACAGGCTGGTCGCCTTCATTACCATATCTTCTGAAAAATAATTGCATGCTGCAAAGTTACAAGATTTTTACTGTTCAGCTTCACTGCAGTATTCAGTATCTTTCTTAAATTTGGATAAAAAAATATAATGGAATTTTACAGATTAATAGAAAACAGAGAGAGCATAAGAGATTATAATCCAAATGAAAAAGTCCATGAAGAGGTACTTCTGCGTATTTTAAACGCAGGCAGGATAGCACCTTCAGCTTCCAATAAACAACCATGGAGATTTATACTCGTTTCCTCACCTCAAAAACTTAAAGAAGTTCATGAGTGTTACCACCGGGAATGGTTTAAAAATTCTCCTCACGTATTGATTTTGGTGGGTGACAAATCCAAATCGTGGAAGCGTTCTTATGATAGTTTCGATTCCATAGAAACCGATTTGGCAATTGCTATGGACCATATTATTCTGGCTGCAGAAAATGAAGGAGTTGGCGCTTGTTGGATAATTGCTTATAATAAAAATATTCTGGCTCAGGCAATTCAGTTAAATGAAAATGAGGAATTGTATTGCATTACACCTTTAGGTTATCAAAACCCGGGTTTTAAGAAAAGAGGTAATAAAATAAGAAAAAGTATGGATGAAATTCTGGAAATAATTTAATTCATATTTTCAAAAGTCAATTTCAGCACCAACACCTTTTAAATTAAAATGCTTTCTTAAAAAATATACAAGAGCATAAACAATTGGTGTGTCGAACATTGCAAAGAGTACTTTAAATATATAACCGTTAAGTAATAAAATACCAAATAGTTCCCATTTAATAACTCCAAAGGAGCATAGTAAAAGCAATATTGTAATTGTATCGATGAGTTGTGAACTAAAGGTTGAGAAATTATTTCTTAACCATAAGTGTTTTCCTTTTGTAAGGCGTTTCCAGAAATGAAATACCTGAACATCAAGAAACTGGGCTAATAAATATGCTGCTAATGAAGCGCCAACTGCTATAAAAGTAAAACCAAAAACTTTTTTGAATTCAGCATCGTTAATCGGCGACCAGGTGGTAGCAGTTGCTGAGGTAGAAACTATTACAATTAAGAGAGCAAAAGCACTGGCGAATATCCCGGCTTTTACCAAATTGTTTGCTCGTTTTTTTCCATAAACTTCCGAAACTATATCAGTTACTAAAAAAGTAATGGGATAAGCAATTATGCCAACTGATAATTCAAAAGTATAAATCCCAAAAGGCGACCAGGTGAAGAATTTTTGAAAGATTAAATTACTGGTTACCAGCGAGGTGATAAATAAACTTGCAAGTATAAGATACAGCATTTCAGCCTGTTGCTTCTTTTTTTTAGTCATGATGATAAGTTAAATTTAGAAAAACGCTACAACAAACTATAGATGTTTGTTAAGTTCGTTTATTAAACTTTCAGCCTGCATTACGCCTGATTGTTTAAAAACGATATTTCCGTTTTTAAATATCATTATAGTGGGAATGTTTTGTATCATGAATCTTCCTGCGGCAACCTGATTTGTATCAACATTTACTTTTACAATATTTACTTTATCACCAAAATGTTTTTTAACATCTTTCAATATCGGCGGCATCATTTTACACGGCTGGCACCAGTCGGCCCAAAAGTCGACTAGGAGCGGAGTGTTGCTATTCTTAAGTTCAGTAAAATTCATCATACTGTAATATGTTTAACACAAATTTAAAAAAATAGTAAAAGCAATTACCACTGACGACAATTTGCAGTTTAACAATACTTATGTTATTTAAGTTCTCTCAAATACATATTTACAGTATTATCGAGCCCATAATACAAAGCATCTGCAATTAACGCATGACCAATTGAAACCTCAGCAGTCCATGGAATATTTTGAGCAAAATACTTTAAATTGTCAAGATTCAAATCGTGACCAGCATTAATTTCCAGACCAATTTCCCTTGCCCTTTCAGCAGTTAAGATAAAAGGGTAAATTGCCTTTTCCTTGTTTTCAAAAAACATTGCTGCATAACTTTCAGTATAAAGTTCTATTCTGTCGGTACCAGTTTTTTTCGCGCCTTCAATCATTTCGATAACCGGATCTACAAAAATTGAAGTCCTAATACCGGCTTCCTTAAATTTATTAATTGTCTTTTTCAGGAATTCTTTATGCTTTATAGTATCCCACCCATGGTCGGAAGTAAGTTGATTGGGATCGTCGGGGACTAAAGTTACCTGATTCGGCTTGTACTTTAAAACAAGATCAATAAAGGCAGGTATGGGATTACCTTCTATATTAAACTCAGTTGTAATAATTGGCTTCAAATCTGCCACATCCTGATACCGTATATGTCTCTCATCGGGTCGTGGATGAACTGTAATACCCTGGGCACCATATCGTTGTAAATCCTGGGCTGTCATAATAAGGTTTGGTATATTTCCTCCTCTTGCATTCCTTATGGTGGCTATTTTATTTATGTTTACGCTTAATCGTATCATTATCTTAATTTTGTACAAAATTAATAATTTGATCATCAAAAAGCATTAAAATGAAAGTAGTTATTCAAAGAGTTTCAAAGGCGAACGTGTCAATTGATAATGATGTTAAATCAGAAATCGGTCAAGGGCAGTTGATTTTATTAGGAATTGAGGATGCCGATAATGATGCCGATATTGAATGGCTATGTAACAAAATTATTAATTTAAGGATATTCGATGATTCCGAAGGAGTAATGAATTTATCACTCAAGGATGTTAATGGTGATGCAATAATTGTAAGTCAGTTTACTCTACATGCAAAAACAAAAAAAGGCAACAGGCCCTCATATATAAAGGCTGCAAAACCGGATATAGCAGTTCCTCTTTATGAAAAATTTGTAAAGAAATTTGAAGAAATATTAGGTAAAAAAGTTGGGACTGGTGAATTTGGGGCAGAAATGGAATTGACATTGACAAATTCCGGTCCTGTAACAATAATAATTGATACAAAGAATAAGGAATAATTTACACAAGTTGTTTTAAAAAGTAGTCCCACAGAACATCTTTTGGTGGGTTAGCTGTTATTGAAATTTCTTCTTTACTAACAGGGTGAATAAAATTCAAATACCTTGCATGAAGGCTAATGGAGGCACCTGGATTACTTCTTGGAAAACCATATTTTAAATCACCTTTTATGGGGCAATTAATTGCAGACAATTGTGACCTGATTTGATGGTGACGTCCTGTTTTTAAATCTATTTCAAGCAAATAGTAATCATCGCTTTTTGCAATGAGTTGGTAATTTAATATTGCTTGTTTTGCCCCGGCAACCGGAGAAAAACCTGCAAATGATTTATTTTTCTTGGTATTCCTAACCATATAATGAGTTAAAGTCCCGGAAGGATATTTAGGCGAATTTTTTACTATTGCCCAATATGTTTTTTTCACCTCCCGTTCTCTTATCATAAGAGTAAGCCTGCTAAGGGCTTTGCTGGTTTTAGCAAACATAACTGCTCCGCTAACAGGCCTGTCGAGACGATGGATAACACCGCTGAAAACATTTCCGGGTTTATCGTATTTCTCTTTAATATAAGATCTCACATCTTCTACTAAAGGTATGTCACCGGTTTTGTCGCCCTGTACAATTTCTGAAGGCAACTTATTAATCACTATTATGTGATTGTCTTCGTAGAGTATTCTTTGTGAAACAGGAGTAAACATAATAATTAAACAAATACTTAATATTCCTCTTTGCTGTTTGGAAAATCAATTGATTTTACGTCAGCAATATATTTATGAAAGGCTGTAATAATGGTGTCGTGAAGATTTTCATAGCGACGTAAAAAGCGTGGGGAAAAATCTACATTTATGCCAAGCATATCATGTAAAACCAATACCTGCCCATCAACGCCATTTCCTGCTCCTATTCCAATTGTTGGGATTTTAACGCTATCAGTAACTTCCTTGGCAAGAGTTGCAGGAATTTTTTCCAATACTATTCCAAAGCATCCAGCCTTTTCAAGAAGCAATGCGTCCTGACGCAATTTGTTGGCTTCTTCTTCCTCAGTTGCCCTAACAACATAGGTTCCGAATTTGTTAATTGATTGTGGTGTTAAACCCAAATGACCAATAATTGGAATACCTGCTGAGAGAATTCTGTCAACAGATTCGATAATCTCAGATCCTCCTTCCATTTTTATTGCATTGGCTCCACTTTCTTTCATAATTCTGATTGCTGAATTTAAAGCTTCTCTCGAATTTCCCTGATAAGAACCAAAGGGCAAATCAACAACCACAAGTGCTCTGCTAACACCTCTCATTACAGAAGATGCGTGATAAATCATTTGATCCAGAGTAATTGGAAGAGTTGTGTTATAACCAGCCATAACGTTTGAGGCAGAATCACCTACCAATATAACATCAATACCTGCTTTGTCCAATAATTTAGCCATCGAATAATCGTAACCCGTAAGCATTGAAATTTTTTCGCCTTTCAACTTCATCTCTTGCAAAACGTGAGTCGTAATCTTTGGCAATTCTCTTGATGAATACATAATCAATAATTTATTTCTGCGACAAAAGTATTAAAATCATTAACAAAGAAGGAGAATTTTTAATTTTGCTTTAATGCTTTTATTGAAACCTTGAAAAAATCAAACAATTATGCTATGGATTTTATAATAAATTTGCCGTTTTTAAGTTTTTGATTGAACAGAGACCAAAATATGAAGTTCAGTATTTTTTTAAGATTTATAATATTATCCATTTTTTTTCTCCCTGTGCTTCTTTATGCTCAAACAGCAAGGGTGGAAGGTTATGTTTCAGATAGTTCGACAAATAAGTCGATTGATTTGGCTAATATCGCAATTTTGGGAGAAAGGGGAGGGACTACTTCCGACCCCAATGGTTTTTTCTCTTTGAAAGTTCCTGCCGGAAAGGAAATTATTTTAGCAGTAAGTTTTATTGGCTTTCATGATAAACAAATCAAGTTAAACTTAAAAGATGGAGAATTAAAGAAGTTAAGTTTTGTGCTTCAACCCATGACTACCAATTTACCTGGTTTTGAGGTAAGAGATGAGCGGCTTCGCACTGAGAGTCTGGTGAGGCTAAATCCTAAAGATGCTTCTCTGGCGCCTTCAATTTCGGGAGGTTTAGAAGCGGTTATTAAAACTTTGCCCGGAGTTTCCTCAAATAATGAAATGAGTTCTCAGTATTCCGTACGTGGGGGTAATTTCGACGAGAACCTAATTTATGTTAATGATATTGAAATCTACCGACCCTTTTTGGTTAGTTCTGGAGAGCAGGAAGGTTTGAGTTTTATTAATCCAGCTTTAGTATCGTCTGTACTTTTTTCGGCTGGAGGCTTTGGAGCAGAATATGGCGATAAAATGTCGTCGGTTCTCGACGTAAAATATAAAACCCCTACAGAGTTTGGAGGTTCGATAGCATTAAGTTTGCTTGGAGCAGAAGTTTCTTTGGAAGGCATAAACAAAAAGAAAAATTTTACTTATTTAGTTGGTGCCCGATATAAAACTAACCAATATATTTTAAATAATCTTGAAACGGAAGGTAATTATAAACCTCGTTTTATTGATGTGCAAGCACTTTTAAATCACAAAATAAGTGATAAATGGGATCTTTCGTTTTTAGCTTATTATTCTGAGAATAAATATAAAGTTGTTCCAACAAGCAGAGAAACAGATTTTGGAACATTTCAACAGGCCTTTCGTTTTAAAGTTTATTTCGATGGAAATGAAATTGATGATTATGAAATGGGTCAGGGAGCCTTAACTCTTTCTTTTAAACCAAATGCCATAACAAATTTAAAATTGATTGCTTCGGCATTTACAACCAATGAGTCGGAAACATATGATATACAAGGACAGTATTGGATAGGTCAACTTGAAAATAGTTTAGGTAGTGATGAATTTGGAGATGTTGTTGAACAACAGGGAGTTGGAACTTTTCTCGAACATGCCAGGAACAGGTTTAAAGCTACAGTATTTTCCTTTCAGCATAAAGGTAGCAGGGCAGGAGAAAAATCATTTCTTAAGTGGGGAATAAAATTTGATCATCAAATTATTGAAGATAGAATTAGAGAATGGGAAATGATAGACTCTGCAGGTTATTCTTTGCCACATTCCACTGATGATCCAGGCAGTCAAAATCCTTATCGTCCAGATTTTAATATCAATTATTTTGTAAAGGGTAGTAATAATTTATCCATAAACAGAATGTCGGCTTTTATATCTGATCAATGGGTATTCGATTTAAAGAACAAAGACAATATTACTTTAACAGCAGGAGTTCGCTCATATTTTTGGGATTACAACGATGAACTTTTGTTTATGCCCAGATTAAATTTAGCGTATAAGCCCTATAAAAAGCAAAATGTGGTATTTCGATTTTCCACTGGATTGTATTATCAACCACCATTTTACAGGGAGATGCGTAATTTGGATGGTAGTTTAAATCCAAATATAAAATCACAAAAGTCGATTCACTTTATACTTGGAAGTGATTACCGTTTTCAGGCCTGGAACAGACCCTTTATTTTTACAACGGAACTATATTATAAATATTTAGATAATTTAATCCCATATGTTGTTGATAATGTGAGAATAAGATATTATGCCGATCAGTTAGCCAAAGGATATGCTGCTGGTATCGACTTAAAAGTTTATGGAGAATTTGTTAAGGGAGTGGATAGTTGGATTAGTTTATCCTTAATGAAAACTCAGGAAGATATTTATGACGATTATTATTTCAATTATTTCAATGAAGATGGTGATTTAATAGGTTCGGGAATTAATATTGGAGGTTCTGCAAGTGATAGTACCAGGGTTGAGCCGGGATATCTTGACAGGCCAAGCGATCAGAGAATTAACTTTTCGGTTTTTTTCCAGGATTATATTCCCGGTCAGCCATATGTGAAAATGCATTTACGTTTAGTTTATGGTACCGGACTTTCATTTGGCCCTCCCAAATCAGAAAGATATCAGCAAACATTACGCATGCCTGATTACCGTCGGGTTGACATCGGGTTTTCATATGAATTTATTAATCAGAGAACTACCATGGGCCCCAAAAATCCATTACGCAATGTTAAAGGTATGACGGTCAGTTTGGAGGTGTTTAACCTACTACAAATTTATAATACAATATCTTATGTATGGATAAAGGATATAAATAATACGCAGTATGCTGTCCCTAATTATTTAACGCCCAGGCTTTTAAATTTAAAGTTGACAGCTAATTTCTAAAAAATATTTAACAAACCTTACTTTACTAAAGTAAGGGTACCCGTATCTTTATGAGATTCACTATAAGGTCCTTCGGCCCGGAATTGATAAAATACTTTCCAAACATAAACTCCCATTGGAGCATCATTGCCATTTATTTTTCCATCCCATTTTTCATATTGATTGTTGGAATTAAATATTAACTGACCCCATCTGTTGAATATGTTAATCTCAAAAAAATCAATTTCCCCATTAGCAACAACACCAAATTCATCATTTTTCCCATCACCATTTGGTGAAAAAGCATTGGGAACCGCAAATATGAAGTCCTCTGTAATCTTTACTGAAACACTGGAACATTCGGTTTCTCCACATTGATTTTGATATTTTACATAATAATTTGTTGTTTTCTTAGGGCGGAAAATTTCCAAAGGGTTAGAGTTCCCAATATAATCACCGCCACATGAATCGCTACTCCAGATTATTTCTGTTCCACTACCCCCAAACGCTTCTAAACTTATGTCTACTTCATCTAAAACATTAAGTGAGTCGGGTGTTGCAATTACCTGATCAGGCATAAGGGGGAGAGGGTTAATTGTAATTACAGACGAAGTTAAACTCAAAGACGGGTAAAATCCTAAATCGTTTCTTATTATAGACGAGTTAGAAAAACTTACATCAGTCTGCCCGTCTGCTAGAGCTAAAAAATTAATATTAAAAATGTTTCCATCAGGAATACTTACGCCCATATCGCTGCTCCAATTAAAATATATAGTGTCGTTAGAATTTGTAAACTCTAAATCTGATATTTCATTGTTAATATTAGTGATATCAATAAATTCAAGTTTACTTTTATTATAAGTTGCTATAAAGTGCAAACTATCAATGTCGATAAAGTTATTAATATCAAATGCTAACGAAATAGTTTGTTGTTCACAAACTGTGTTGTCATTTATTCCACCAATAACATCGGGTGCCATAACTACATTGAGCAAAGCATTATCACTGTAAATTGGCGAACATTCTCCATCTAAAAAACATCTGTATAAATATGAATCCATATCAACGCTTGCGTCGTTAATGGTTAGAGTGTTGGTTGTTGTGCCACTATAAGTTGAATTATCAGTAATATCAATCCAATTAATTCCATTATCCGTACTTAGTTGCCATTGAAATGAGAGATTATTAAGTCCGTCAACTTTATAAACAGCAGTTTCTCCTGCTTCAATTAATGTGTAGGATGGATTTAATGTTATTTCTACCAAATGCAAAACAACAATTTTTATACTCTGAGGAGGCAGGGTTGAAAACCCATCAGTAACTTCCACAAAATAAGTTGTATTTTCTGCTGGTTGCACGTTAACCACAGATTCACTTCCACTATGATTAAAGCCTGGGGGGTCTGAGGTCCAGGTAGATGTATAGTTACCAGAACCTCCGTCAATCTGTATCTCAATATCGCTCGATTCACCCAAACAAATTGTGTCGGGCAATGCCTCCAATGATAAAATTGTTAATGGGCCTCCTGCAATATTAATAGTTAAAGTGTCGTAACTGCTACAAAGAGAACTCCCATCGGTAACAGTAAAAGTAAATAGGGTGGTGTTTTCCAGGATAACAGTTTCAGGATCTGTAATATTGGGGTCTTGAAGCATATTATTGGGTGTCCATTCAAAATTTAATGGTCCCGGATTTCCATCCATATATCCATGTAAAACTGTAGTTGTACCATAAGGTATTGATGTAGCATCGGCTGTAAGTTGTGAAACAGGACTTTGCTTAACATTTATTGATTGGGAAGTTAATGCCGATTCGCAACCTTCCTCAACCATAAGGCTTATCGTTTTTAAGCCTGCAGTATTCCAAGTCAATTCATAAGGCCCCTGGCCACTACCATTAAGTACATTAGCACTTCCAAAACCCCAATTATAGATTGCTGTTAGGGATGCAGTGCCAGTATATGTTAAAATTGCAGTGTCAACTGAACAAATTTCAGCAGGTAATTCAAATGTTGAAGTTGGTATATCTCTGACATTTACCACACAATCGTCGTAAAAATAACTTACTGCATTAAAATTTATATCATCCAGAGCAAAATCATTTCCAGAGTTTGCAGTATTCTGGTTTATAATACTAATTGTAGCAGTTGTTGAACTTCCTGAATCCCAGGTTTCAAAAAATCTTGTCCAGGCGCAGGTAAAGTTACTCGCAGTAAAGGGTGCACCCAATAAATTACCATTAATTCTAAATTGTAATATAGCTGGGCTTGAGGCTACCAAACTAGTTACCCAAGTTGAAAATTCATATTCTGTATTAGGGGTTATTCCTGTAATTGTTTCACTCCAAACAACCACGTTTGGTTGACCAGCACCGTTGACGGCCATATAATTACCAGTAGTAGTTGTATGGTCGTTACAAGGAGAGAAGTTGTTATGGTTAAAACTGGCATCGGGGGTAATTGCATAAGTGCCTTCACCCCATAGTCCATTAGCCCCGGGGCTGTAGGTATATTCGCTAGTAAATCCCGTGTTCCCATCTTCAAAATCTCCGTTTATAACCTGATTAGTCAAACTTACAGATCTGGCTTCAAGAGTGTAAACTGTTGTATCGGTTGGAGTTACTGTAGGTGTTAAAATATTGGGGTTACTAATTGATGGATCATTGGGAACGGAGGTCCAGGTATAAGAATACATTCCGGGGCCACTGCCCTCCAATACAACCGATTGTCCAATACAAATAGTTGTATCGGGACCAGCATCGATTTGTGAATATGCAGAAAATACAAATAATACAAAGACTATAAAGATGCAAAACTTTTTCATATATTTGGTTTCGAGCCACGAAAATAGTGAAATTATTTTCGTGCCAATAAACAAGACAAAGTATTTTCTACAGTTCCTTTATTTCATTTACCAAAGCCTGTATACTATCCTTTGCATTACCAAAAAGCATTCGTGTTTTATCGTTGAAAAACAAGAAATTCTCTATTCCTGCATAACCTTTACCCATGCCACGCTTCATGACAATAATATTTTTCGATTCATGTGCTTTAATAATAGGCATCCCATAAATAGGACTTGAAGGATCATCATTGGCAGCAGGATTTACAACATCATTAGCTCCTATTACAACTGTTACATCTGTATTTGGCATATTTGGATTTATGCTATCCATTTCAACTAGTTTTGTATATGGAACATCTGCCTCTGCAAGAAGAACATTCATATGTCCCGGCATTCTTCCAGCAACGGGGTGAATTGCAAATTTTACATCCACACCTTTGGCTTCCAAAAGTTTAACCAAATCGTTGCAAGCGTATTGTGCCTGTGCTACAGCAAGTCCGTATCCTGGAACAATTACCACAGACTGAGAATAACTGAGTAGTACCGATGCATCGCTAAGAGTAATTTCTTTAATATTTCCATGTTCTTGTCCTATTGCAGCGCCTCCACCACCGAAAGATCCGATTATCACATTCAGTAACGAGCGGTTCATGGCTTTTGTCATCAGGATAGTTAAAATAGAGCCGGCAGAACCAACAAATATTCCACCCAATATCATTGCCTGGTTGTGGTAAATGAATCCTGCCATGGCGGCAGCAATTCCGGTTAGAGAGTTTAGTAATGATATTACTACAGGCATATCTGCACCTCCAATTGGCATAACAAACATAACACCATAGATTATGGCAATTGCCAATAGTGCATATGCCAGTAAAGTTTGGGTTGATTGATCAATATCGAAAGCTAACAAATATACCATCAAGGCAATTGTAATCAGCATTAATGCCATATTGAAATATTTCACCCAACCGGCAAAAATGTCGCCAACTTTTCCATCCAGTTTTCCATAAGCAATCATCGACCCTGAGAAGGCGATGGCACCAATTACTAATCCCAATAATGTAACTAAAGCACTGTCGTTGCTGGGGTTTGAGTACTCCATGAGAGCCACTAAAGCAGAGGCTGCACCCCCGGTAGCATTGAAAAATGATACCAACTGAGGCATGGCTGTCATTTTGATTTTTTTTGCTATCAGTGTGCCCATAATAGAACCAAAAACTATTGCAAAAACAATTATTATTATATTGTTAAGTCCTATTGTGCTGCCGTCCTCACCACGATGGAGAAAGAGGGTAGTTATCATTGCTAAGCCCATTCCTCCTGCAGCCCACAGGTTTCCTTTTCTGGCTGATTCGGGATGACTCATTAATTTCAATCCAATTACAAATAAGATGGCTGCTACTAAATAACTTATTTCCAACCATACGTCACCACTTGTAACTCCTAAATCTTGTAAACTTGTATTCATAGCTATTTCTTCTTTTTCTTTTTAAACATTTCAAGCATGCGGTCGGTAACCACAAATCCTCCAACAACGTTAAGCGTACCAAATATTACCGCTAAAATTCCGAGTATTAAATTCAGACTAATTCCATTCAAATGGGTATGCCCCAGCAGAATAATGCCTCCTATAATAATTACTCCGGATATTGCATTAGCACCCGACATTAATGGGGTATGCAATACGGAAGGTACATTTGAGATAACTTCAACACCCAGAAAAATTGAAAGGGCTATGATGAAAATCACCTCCTTATTTTGATAGAAATAAACAAGAAAATCTTCCATTTTATTTATAATTTTTGAATTATTACTTATTAGTATAAACTGATTTTAGCCTTGGGCTGATAATTTCACCCCCATGAGTTATACATGTGCCTTTTAAAATTTCGTCTTCAAGGTTTAAATTAACCTTTCCCTCATCATCAATTAGTATTTTAAGGAAGTTAATTAAATTATTACCATACATTCTGCTAGCATCATTTGGCATATCCGATGGGTAATCAGATTTGCCGATAATTTTAACACCTTCTTTTATAACTGTTTTGCCATTTTCGGTAAGTTCACAATTTCCACCGGTAGAGGCTGCCAAATCTACTATAACCGAACCTGGTTTCATAGCTTCTACCGAACGCTTTTCTATTAATAAAGGCGCCTTTCGTCCCGGAATTTGGGCAGTACAGATAATAATATTTGATTTGGAGGCATGATCATGAATAAGTTGCCTTTGCTTTTCTTTGAACTCTTCAGTTTGTTCAACGGCATAACCTCCTGCCTCAGCATCTTCCCTTGCACCTTCTACTTCAACAAACTTCCCGCCAAGGCTTTCAACCTGTTCTTTCACTTCCGACCTAACGTCGAATACTTCAACTACTGCTCCTAGTTTGCGAGAAATCGCTATTGCCTGTAAACCTGCTACTCCTGCACCTAAAATTAATACTTTGGCAGGGCGAATTGTTCCGGCAGCAGTCATAAACATGGGCATAAAATTTGGTAAATTCATTGCTGAATCTAAAACAGCTTTGTAGCCTGCAATGGTTGCCATTGAAGATAATACATCCATGGCTTGCCCACGAGTTGTTCTGGGAATCATATCCATGCTAAAGGCAGTAATTTTCTTCTCAAGCAGGAAATCAACAATTTCTTTATCGCCCAATGGGTTAAAAACACTTATGATAATTGAGGATTCTCTTAGTTTATTTAAAACCTCTTTTTCAGGTGCATTTATTGATAATAAAATGTCACTCTTTTTGAGAATAGTTTCAATATCTGCTAATTCCGCACCTTTTTCCTTATACTCATCATCGTGCGCATAAGCTTTTTCACCCGCTCCTTTCTCAATTAATACAGATGATTTTAAGTTCTCAATTGCTTTCATGCCTTCGGGAAGTAGGCTTGTACGGTTTTCAAAATCAGGTTCTTTCAGAATTCCTATTGTCATTTTTTTATGCAGTTTTTTTAATGAACAATGTTAAATTTTTGATAAAAGTAAAAAAATTATTTGAAATTATTCTAAATTAGAAAAAATTAATATTTTTGCTAACGAAAAAATATAGATAATTATGGTTATAAATAAAAACACTGTAGCAACTTTAGTTTACAGTATTCATATAAATAATGCTGAAGGAGAGGTGATCGAAAATTCTCAAAATGAACCTAAAGACTTATTATTTGGATTTGATAGAATGATAAGTGGTTTCGAGAGTAACTTAATAGGCAAAGAGGCGGGAAGTGAATTCAAATTTAATATTGCTGCCGGTGATGCTTTCGGTGAAGTAAGAGAAGAAATGGTAGTTAATGTTCCAAAGGCCGCCTTTATGGTTAATGGTGAATTACGTGAAGACCTAATTTTTCTTGGCAACACTATCAGTATGATGGATAATAATGGCCGTCCTTTGAAAGGAAAAGTTATAGACATTACTGATGATAAAGTACGTATGGATTTCAACCATCCGTTAGCAGGCGAAGGTTTATATGTTTATGGTAAGGTGTTAAATGTAAGAGATATTACTCCTGAAGATTTAGAACCAAAAGGTGGTTGTGGTTCAGGAAGTTGCGGTTGTTCAACCGAAGGAAATTCTGAAGGTTCAGGATGTGGTTGTTCAACAGAAAAAGAAACTGCTGATTCTTCATCAGAAGGTTGCTGTGGAGGAGGCTGCGGCTGTTAAGATATTATTGAATTATTTGTTAAAAAGTTCTAATTACGCATAAAGCCATGGTCAATAAGCCATGGCTTTTTGTTTTTATGATTTGTATATTTTATAAGGGTCTGACTTACTTAAAAAGTATTTGATAATAAAGTATCTGAAAAATTTTGCCAGATTTATTTTTACCTGCCCCATTTCATTGCCAAATTGTTCATAATAATCGTTTATGGTATCTTTTTGAAAATCAAGTATTTGGTTTAATTCTTCCGAGTCTTCATAATACCCACAATGGAAGTCTGAAGTTGCATAAGCCTCAGAGGGAAAGGGTTGATTGCCTAAGCCACTAATTTTAAAACATTTTTCTAAGAATTCTGCATACTGAACGCGGCAATTTTTTCCGCCGCTGAGGTTGAAAGTTCTTTTGTTCAGTTGAGATGTTTTTTCTATTGCATTTATAAAAGCAGTGGCAGTATCAGAAGTAGTACATATTTCCATTTTAGTGTCCAAAGGCATATGAAACATTAAAGGGTCAAATTTTTGACTGGGATGCATAATGGCGGTTAGCCGGAAAATAGTCCAGTTTAATTTTGAATTCTGAATGAAACTTTCTGCTTTTATTTTTGTTCTGGCATATTCATCGTGTGGTGATGCTTGTAATTTATCACCAACTTTTATCCATGGATTTTCAAGCCTGTCGCCATAAACTGAAATTGAGGAGGAATATATAAAAAAGGCATCCGGCGAAAATTTTTCCAATGAATTAACAATATTTACTGTTCCTCCATAATTCACCTCCTCTGTCAGTTGCTTTTTAAAATCTGCCTCCGGAGGTATTACAGCTGCTAAATGAAGAACAACATCTTTGTCTTTTGCTATTATATCAGTTGTTTCTTTTTTCCTAATATCACCATAAATTACTTCAATACTATCCTCGAACTTTCTTAAAAGTTTACGGTGTTTGTAAGAGTTTTTTACCAAGACAGTGATTTGATGCTCTTCTGTAAGCGATACAAGTTTTTTTAATATTTCGTGTCCAATTGCTCCGGCTGCACCAGTAAGCAGTATTCTTTTTTTCAAACTATTTTTGTTATCAATTATTAATGATATTTATTTTATTTGCTGATACATAAAAAGTAAAAATACTACTTTTATCAAATATTAAAACAATGTAAATGGAGAATTTTTCAATAAGGAAGTTTACCAGAAAGGAGATGAAACTTGCCATTTCGTGGGCCGACCGTGAGGGGTGGAATCCGGGTATTCACGATGAAGAGTGTTTTTATAATGCTGATCAAAATGGATTTTTTGCAGGATTACTTGGAGATAAAATTGTTTCAATAATTTCTGCAGTAAAATATGATAATAAATATGGCTTTATAGGATTTTATATAGTAGAGCCGGAATACAGAGGTAGGGGATACGGAATAGCGATCTGGAAAAAAGCAATGGAATATCTTGAAGGATACATTATTGGTTTGGATGGAGTTCCTGAGCAGGTTGAAAATTATAAGAAATCGGGATTTGAATATGCTCACAGAAATGTAACCTACAAAGGCAACTCAAAGAAAATTGACATCTTAGATAATAAGGTTGTAAAGTTGACTTCCAATGATTTTCAGATGATAAGGGCTTATGATTTGCAATTTATGCCGGATAGCCGGGATGAGTTTTTAAGGTGTTGGTTGTCGCATAACGACAGTTGGAAAGTTGGAATAGTTGAGAATGATTATTTGAAAGCCTTCGGTAAAATCAGAAAGTGTAATGAAGGATACAAAATAGGTCCTTTGTTTGCCGAAGATAGCATAAAGGCAAAGAGTATTTTCTTGGAGTTGCAAAATAAATTACCTGAAGGAACTTCATTTACAATTGACATTCCGGAAACAAACAATGCATCATTGAAAATGGCTAAGGATTTCGAGATGGAATATTTTTTTGAAACAGTAAGGATGTATAAAGGTGAAATTCCTGATTTGCCACTTAATAAAATATTTGGTATTACAACTTATGAAGTTGGTTAATAGCTAATTCCAAATAACAACTCCATTTGCGAATCAGAATAATTTAAACGGTATGTATATCTTGTTCCAATTGTAAAAATAGCAAAGTGGCCCAGGAAATTCCATTGAGTATATAATTCAACACCTGCAGAACTATAATTGTTCTGATTGTCGATATTATACATATTATCTCCAAAAACCTGAGCATAAATACGACTTAAATATGCCACGGAAGGAATATCCAAATCGGGATATATAATAGGAAAAGCGTAATCTGCTTTGAAACTTAAAAACTTACTAAATGAAAGGGAAGAATACCCCCTTGCTGATGAAACAAAACTATTGTAATTATATCCGTTAAGATTCCTTTCCTGATATGCCGAATAAAACCGCAGACCATGATGCTTGATGAAGGATGGGAAATAAAAATATGTTTCAGCAGCAAATTGTTCGTTGATATTTAATGAATTTAAAGTATGTCGGTAAATTATGTCAAGACTTTGGCCCCATCGTGGGAATATATCTCTTTTAGATCTTTTTAGTCGGTTATATAAATAAACCCTATATGTTAACCCGGTAAAATTATTTTCATGAAAATTATTAATAGTATCCTTAATGGTTAATATTTTTCTTTCGGTACCGATGTAGGGCTGTATTCCCCAAACCCATTTGCTTCTTGTAAAATTCAAAGGAACATAAAGCCCAAGACTAAAATTAGTTTCATTGTATTTTATTTCATCATATTTTTGAGTACTATCATTAAGTTTAAATTGTCTTCTTCCCGCATTCTCTGCACTAAACCTGATTACTGGCCACCATCCGTAATAATCGTAGGTAAATTTTAATCTTCCACTTTCTTCATCAGTATCATAATAATATCCTATTCCGGCAACAGATGTGCCTAAAAGGTTTTGCGATAATAAGTTAACTCCAGGTGCAAAACTGTAATTATCTGCATCTATAACCGTTGGGCCCCATGAATGAAAATTGAATAAATGAGTTAGTTTATTATAGTTTTTAATTTCATAATCAACGTATTCCTTATTTACTTCATCCAGATTAAATGTACTGTTTGAGGTAAGTTTGTCGATAGAGAAACTTGTTTTTTGATAAGATTTATTTACTTCTTTTGAAGAATCAATTGTTGCTTTTACCGACGAAATACGATAACCGTCAGCAGTGTATTCAGCAAACAAAATATCTTCTTCTCCTTTTAAAGGGGAAAATTTTAAATCTGAAACATTAAAACGGGTATCAGTTAATTTGTATAATTTGTTGTTGTTAACTGTTTTAATGTAAATATTGTTTGTGTTTCCATAGGGTGCTGAAAACAATAGTTTATTTCCTGATTTGGAAGCAAATTTAATATCATCGTAAGTGAATTCCGTAAGTTGAAGATGCTCTTCATTTTCAAAATTATATTCAAATATTGCCTTGCCTTTATTTCCTAAACCTATGTAAATAATCGACTTATCATCTGAGCTCCATTGAGGTGTAATAATAAATATATCATCTGTATTTCTGCTTTTGCCAACAATCTTTTTACTTTTCAAATCAATAATAACGAGGCTGTATTCTCCATTTTCACTCACTTCGCTTGCGCTTATAAACTTCGAATTATGAGAAAGTTGAGGACTAAACAAGCGGCTTTTTTTTGTAATTATTTCGGTTTTACCACTTTTGTAATTATGTACTTTAATTATAGAGTAATCTTTTAAACTCCACCTTAAATGATATGATTTTTCATTCCAACAAATTAAACTATCGTTGGCCGACAATGAATTTCCATAAATATAACCGGGAGTAAATAATGTTTCTTCATTTCCCTCTTTGTTTATCATAACAAAGCGATCGATGTCGTCAATTCCATTTTTTAAAACTATATAATTTCCATTGGATGTAATGTTAGGGAATCTATAGTTTGTAAACCATTTGTTGTAAGGTTGAGTTACAAAATAATTTATTTCTTTATTATCTGTTTTCAGCCAGTTGGTTTTGATCTCATCCATTACATCCTTATAAAAGCCTACTTTTCCTTTGCCGTGATATTTTTTTATGGCAGATGTAAAAGGAACAAGCATAAACGGAGTTTTAGAAACTCTGTTGAGGCTGGTATTCCACATTTCTGAGCCATGCTTATTCATTCCGTACAGCACCATATGATAACCCAGGGTATAGTGGTCGGGTGTGTAGTTTTTAAATGATCCGAATAGAGCCTTGTCGTATGAATATGTTTTTTTATCAATCAATTGTGCTTTTAAATCCATACTAAAATCCGGACTTCTTCCTCTTCCGCTATTGCTATAGAGGCTTTCGGAAACAACGGCATCTCCTTCTATAAACCAAAAGGGCAGAAACGCACCAAATACAATTGCTGTAGCCTGATCTCCGATTGCGAAGTAGAGGCCTTTTGTAAAGCCCTGACGCATTTTTTGCATTTGGACGGCATGACGGTACTCATGCAAACTTAGTTGCTTACTCCAGACTTGTGCGTATGTTGATTGATCGGGCATTTCGAAAAAATCGCCATGAAAAGGTGTTGGCGAAACCATTGCGTTGGAAGTAGTAGTTTGATTATGGAGTACTATTTTAAACTTCCTGAGTTTTGAATTATACTCACTATTAACAGCATTTTTCGATAATTCAAGTTGGTTGGCATACTCTAAGGCTCTTGTAGAATATGATTCGGGGAATATAATTTTAAATGAAGAGGTATTTATTTGCTTCCATTTTATTGAAGCAGGATCCTGCCCGGTAATATAATACTGAGCAGAAACTCCGGAACTAATCAAAACGAATAATACCAAAAAGACGAATACCTTGAGACTGGTAATAAATTTCATAATTCAAAAATACCCGAAATCTTTAAATATTAATATAAAATTATCCTGGATTAATTCAATTTAATAGAACGTTAACAGACATTAGTATTTTTAGAGTAAATATTTACGTATTAGCCAACGACAATTTGGTTTTTAAGAGAAATACTTCTCAACTAAATTCATCAACTCGCTACTATTAACAGGTTTCGAAATATAATCATTACAACCTGCTTTTATGGCTTTTTCGTTATCGCCGGCAAGAGCATAGGCAGTTTGAGCAATTATTATTACTTTTTTATTAAACTTTCTAATTTCTTGTGTTGCCTCATAACCTCCAAGTATAGGCATTTTTATATCCATTAATATTAAATCTATATCCGGATTTTCTTTCATGATATCTACTGCTTGCTTTCCATTAGTTACATGATAAAGTTTAGGATTTATTTTTTTTAAAATTGCAGTAAGATATGCATCTGAAATTTTTTCATCTTCGGCTATCAGAATTTTTAATGTTTTTTCTTTTGAAGTTTGTTTTTCATGATTAGATACACTTTCTTTTACTTCCTCTTTTTCGGCATCCTTAAAGAAAGGCAGAGTAAAGAAGAATTTTGAACCTATATTTTCTTCCGATTCAACCCAAATTTTACCCCCAAGCATCTCGACATAGGCCTGTGTTATCGACAATCCTAATCCTGCTCCTTCAAACACATTGGAATCTTCAATATCGGCCTGAACAAATCTATCGAAAATGGCTTTAATTCTGTCTTTTGGAATACCAATACCAGTATCTGCCACATAAAATTCGATCATCTTCGATGGAATTTTATTATCGGGATTAACTTTTGATGGTATACTTAAATCATCAATGCGGGAATTAACAATATTATAGCCAAAATCAATTTCTCCCTTGCGGGAATATTTTATGGCATTTTTGATAAGGTTAGTAAAAATGGCATACAATTTTTCTCTGTCAGTAAATAGATGTAATTTACCATTTGTAATGTTTGAGACTAGTTTTAAGTTTAGTCCTTTTACTTCCGCCTCAGGTTTGAAAAATGTATATATAAAGTTTAGTTGTTCATCTATATTGCACATGGAGACAGAAACATCCATTTGACCTGCTTCAATTTTTGAAATATCAACCAGGTCGTTAATGATATTTAGTAATCTTTCTCCACTTTTTTCAATAATTTCAACATACTTTGTGTGCTCTTCCCTGCTAATATTTGTATCTTTAATAAGTTGAGAAAAACCCAGAATTCCATTCATTGGGGTTCTTATTTCATGGCTCATATTAGCAAGAAATGCTGATTTTAATCTGTCGGATTCTTCTGCTTTTAATAATGCTTCTTTTAGGTTTTCCTCTGCATTTTTCCTATGAATAGCCATGCTAATCTGTCCGGAAATAAATTCCAATACCTGCTGATCATCATTAGTATAGGCTGATTTATTCTTATAACTTTGTACAACAATAACTCCAATTACTTCATTATTAATTATTAATGGCACGCCAAGCCAAATTAAAGGTCTGGTGCCATAAGATGTAATGTCTTCCGCATTTTCCAGTTCTATTTGTTCCTTTTCGGAAAGTAATAGTGGTTTTTTTGTTTTTACAACATGATGAGCTAGAGTATTTTCCTTGGGAAAAGAATCGA
>PKTA01000140.1 GCA_002869365.1 Marinilabiliales bacterium
AACTATACCCTTTTTCTGTTTGGGTTATATTAAAAAACAATTTCAATTGAACACCTTGTACTTTCAATATGCCATTCCATTTACCTGAAATATCCTGTCCGCAAATTGATAAACATGTCAAAAAAGCGATTAATATTAATGTTAATTTTTTCATTTTTTCCCTTCTTTATGATTCATATTATTGGGTAATTCTTTGTATGCTTATTTATTAGCCACATTCAATTCCATGATAAGCAGTTTGTTCATTAGCTCAACACAAAGATCTTCGGTAGTACCAAAGTCCCGTGAATTTGTGGCCACCACAAAAGCCCTATCCATTTGAGGTGTGATCACAACTGAGGTATACCAAATTCCGTTACTTCCACTATGAGAAAGCATGGTTCCTTTTGCCCAATCACGTTCTGCAACACCCCAACCTGCGGCGTAATAGTGCTGGCCAACAGGTTCAATTAATTTATTTAAATATTCTTTATCAAGAATAGCATTTTCTTGCGTTAATTGAAGCGAAATAAATTTGGCCCAGTCTTCTATTGTACAGTGAACCCTACCGGCAGGATTCAATGCTTCCGGATTATCCGATTGATCAGGTTTCCATTTATTCCAACCCCACACTTTTTCATGGCCCCATGGCTGATCTATTTGATTGGTCGTATTTGGGGCTCCAAATCCTGCTGAACTCATACCCAATGGATCGAACAAACGTTTTTTCATTAATACTTCCCAGCTTAAACCCGTTATTTGTTCTGCCATACAAGCGGCAATCATATATCCTAAATTTGAATAATGAAATTGATCAATATCATATATTGCTGGCGACTTCAAGTTATCTTCTAAAATAGCAATGCGCCTTTCTTTGATTTCTTTTTGGTTATGCGCATTCCAATCCATTGCATTTTTTGGAATACCTGCCCGGTGGGTGAGAAGTTGCCACAGCGTAATCTGATAATAATCAGGATGAATATTTTCTCTAAGTTCAGGAATTACATCGACTAATTTCGAATCCCAATCAAGCTTTCCTTCAGCAACTAAAGTGGCAATCATAGTGCATGTCATGGCTTTGGTACAAGAACCCAGATGTATTAAATCATTTGTTGTAAACGGAATTCCAGAACCCACTTTACGTTCTCCTGCAGAAGCAATGGCAATTACGCCTTCGCTGGAGATGACAGCGGCAATCATTCCGGGTGCTTTTCCATCATTTACTACTTTAGTAAGGATGTGCTGAATAGAATCTGATTTTATTTTCGAATATAAATCCTGATCCTCAGCAGTATAATCTGTAGTTTTTGAAGACAAACAACTTGTCATGAATACAAAAAATAGCAAACTCCAGAAACCAATCTTTCTACTTTTCATATTTATTCTTCTACTTTTTTACAAATCACATCATCTCCTCCATCCGGATGCATAGTCATACTTTCTACTTCTCCGGCATCATTTACATTAAAAGAAAATTCATAAACCGAACCCTTTATAAAGAATGCTGTTTGGGATTTAGGGAGTAATGGAATATCTCCTTGGTTAGGAATTTTCAGTATCAACTGATTATCCTTTTTAATTACTGTAAGGATCATTCCGGGAGATAATTCATATTTAGCCAAATAACTTTCCAGAATAGTTTCAGCAACAGTCACGTCTTTATACAATTCCTCCTTCGTCGGTTCGGGTATCGCATTTAACAACAAGCGTCCTACCATTGCATAAGAGGGCGGTTCAACGGCATTTTTAGTTACCGGGAAACCTGTTATTCCTGATTCCGATTTCTGTCCTGCTTCGGCAACAAAACCGATGTTTCCATATTTATCAGGGTAAAATCTAAATAAATGACTGGCACCAAAATAGCTTGAGTAAAGGAGTTTGCTGTTTTTAATATCTATAACAGATATGAATGATTTTCTAAGACCAAGAAATGAAGAGTTAAAGGCCTTCTCACAAACAGGATACTCTGAATATAAGGCATTTTCAGTAAGTGGTAAATCAGCAGAATTGGTTAAGCCTCCAATTACAATCGTATCTTTATTAATAAAATTTGCTGACAAGACACGATCTTCTTCACTTCCTCCAAACAGAGTAGCGTATTCTAAGATCATCGTTTCAGAATTAAATACAGATACAAAGCAATCCAGCTTACCATTTCCTTTTTTACTGATCGCATTATCAGATACCGGGAAACCTTCTCCCGTAACGCTGCCACAAATAATCAGTCTGTTTGGCATGGCCCAGTTAATAGATGAAATCGAATATGCATCGGTTGCGAAATAACTTAAATAGGAAATCTCATTATCACTTGCATTTATTTTGACTATAAAATGATCTATTAAATTTCCGGATGCAGGTATCATTATCTCTTTTCGGAAAGCATTATCTGTTACAGGTAAGCCTGCAGTATGCGTAGCACCAACTATATAGATATTATCCTTGTCGTCGAAAGTAATTCTTGGTATCCCTTCTCTTGCGCTATTTCCAAAGAAAGTAGAAAACAGCAATTCCTGACCATCGGAACTCAATTTAGAAAGGAAGCCATGCATGTTATCATTATCATCAATGACGCCTTGTGTTAAAGGAAAGTCATGAGAGGTGGTAACTCCCACAACAATCACATTGCCTTTAGAATCAACCTTAATTCCTCCTGCTCCAACTGTTTCCTGAACCTCGCCACCAATAAATGTAGAAAAAACAATTTCAGTTCCGTTAGGGTTTAATTTAGTTACGAAAACATCGCCACCCCACGATCTTGCTCCGTTAAAACTGGTGTCATAAGTTCCCTCAGTTGTAGGGAAATCTGGAGATTCTGTTCCTCCGTCCACATAAATATAACCTGCATCATCAACTGTTATCCCTGAATGATGTTCTCTTTTTGTGCCACCAAGCAGTGTGGCAAAGACTAATTCACCTTCGGGTGAATATTTTGCTACAAATACATCTGCCAAACCATCGCCTTTTAGTTTTGTTTGATAGGCTCCTTCAGTGGCAGGGAAGTTTTTGTCTTTGGTGTTTCCTGAAATATACATATACCCTTCCCTATCGGTATAAATATCTACACCTGATGCGTATTTATCGATTTGTGAAAGATAGGTGGAGAATCCAAGTGTGTATACAGTGGTATCTGTCAATTGGTTGGTCTGTGACTTTAGAACTCCTTGATAGAAAAGAATTCCAATTATAATTAAACTAAGTTTTTTTAACATGATATGCTGATTTAAATTTATTGTTTGTATGAATTAAATTATTACAAAACAAGTCATTAGAAAGCAAATCGATGCATGCAAATGGAGACAAAATTGGATGCCGATTAGGACAAAGAAGAGATGAATGGAAGGAATTAGGGGGATCTAATAGAATTTTAGAGATCCTTCGACTACGCTCAGGATCAGTTCGACAAATTAATTTTGAAAAAAATTAATGTCTCACTGAATTATATGCAGAAGGTGAAACACCATGAAACTGTTTAAAAGCCTGACTAAAGCGGTTGGTATCTTCGTAACCTACCATCAAGGCAACTTCGTTTACACGGTAATTTTCTTTGATTAATTCAGCAGCTTTTGACATCCTGGTGTGTCGTATTAAATCTATGGGTGATTTGCCGGTCAAGGCATTAAACTTCCTTAGTAAAGTTCTTCGGTGAAGATGGATGTTTTCGGCAAGCACTTCTACTGTGAAATTACCATTTTGAATATTGTCCTGAATAATGGATATGCAATTTTCAAGAAATTTTTTATCGAAATCAGAGTAAATACTTTTTGAGTTCTCAATATCAGCAAAGCTGAATTTCTTTCTGGCATTTTCTCCGGTTGAAATAATATTTTTCACTTTTTTAAGCAATAAGTCCGTATCAAAGGGCTTAACGATATAATCATCAGCACCACAATCGTAACCATCAATAATACTATCCGGAGCACCTTTAGCGGTAAACAAGATAATTGTGATATGACAGGTATTGATATTGTTTTTAAGCATTTTGCATAATTCATTGCCCCGGATCTTGGGCATCATCACATCACTGATAATTAAGTCAGGGAGGTATTTTAAAGCAAGGTCTTTTCCTTCTTGTCCATCCTTTGCACTAATAACCTGATAAGAAGAGGCAAACAAATCACGTAAAAAAATGCGCAACTCATAATTATCTTCCACAATGAGGATACGCGGCAGTCCATTATCATTGATCTCAGAAATCAGATCATCAAATTGAGTTACAAATTGATCTCGCTTACTAATTTCAAACTTAACAGCTGTATTATCCAGAACTTCTATCCTCTCAAGAGGGATGGAGATGCTAATAGTTGTACCTTTCTCCAGTTCGCTGGCAACGCTCAGCTTTCCTTTTGCCAATGCAACAATTTCTTTAACATAAGCCAAGCCTATTCCGCTACCTTCAACGCTTGCATTGGAATCTTCAATTTGATAATATCTTTCGCCTAATTTTTTAAGATGATCGCTATTCATCCCCTTTCCGGTATCAATAATTTCTAAATCAAGTTGCTGTGTGTTTAAATTAAGATTGAAGATAACCTGACCGTTTTCTTTATTAAATTTAAAAGCATTGGACAATAAGTTTGTGATGATGGACTGCAATCGCACTTGATCGAATTTGATAAGTGCTTTAGCAATATTAGACTCGAAAATAAGTTTACAATTGTTTTGAGAGGAATAGCCTTCGAATGAAGATGCGATTTCTTTACAAAAAGAAATAATCTCAAATTCAGATAAATCTAAACTCAATAAATCCTCATCAAGTTTTTGCAAATCCAGTATTTGATTAACCAGCGTTTTTAATTTGTTCGTATTATTGATTGCCAGTTGAAGTTGATTCCCAATTTCCTCATCTTTTGTTTCTGATTTGAGAATTCTTTCTAAAGGTGATTTAATAAGTGTTAATGGTGTCCGGATTTCATGAGAGATATTGGTAAAAAAATCAAGTTTGCGTTTAGTAGATTGTTGAAGTTTATTTGAAATCTCCTGAATCTCGGCTTTTTGTTCTGCCAGAAGCAGGTTGTCCTTTTTTTTGTTTCGGTAAGCTCTCCATAGCACTAATCCGATAATAACTAGCAAAAGTGCACCCCCAATAAAAGAATTTCTGAGCAACTTTTGTTTTGAGATTTCTGCTTCGTTCTTTTCGATTTCAAATCTCATTTCAAGTTTCGCCACCTCATTATACTTTTCAATGCTCGCTAAACTATCATTCATTTGGCTTGCAATTTTCAAATAATCAGAAGCGGTTTTAAATTCCCCTTTCGAATAATATATTTTACTCAGTAATTCAGCTGTTTGTTTTACCCTTTTGGGTAGGCCCAGATTTGTCTCCAGATGATGCGCCAAATCTAAATAGTAAATAGCGCTATCTGCATTTTTAAGGAACTGGTAATATTCCCCCAATTCTTTCAAGGAGATTGCTTTTTCCAAACCCGACTCTGATTCGGCTGCTATATTCCTTGACCGATTCAGATAATAATATGCTTGTTCATAATCACCGGTAATCAAAGATGTACGAGCTGCTTCAATGAGTGTTTGGTGTATCTGTATCTCAGGGCAAATCAGGCACATTCCATTAATACTTCTTTGAAAATATCGCAATGCCTTATCATAGTCTTTCCGGCTTTTATATACCATGGCTATTTTATGATCCACAAGGGAATGCATGGCGTAATCGTCCGGATAAAGTTTAGTATTCACTTCTTCATATAACTGCATGGCCATCGAATCACTTCCTGTTTTAAAATGAACATCACCAATACTAAGCCTAACCATGTTTAGATATCTATAATTATAGTCTTCTTTAAAAATTTTTTGTGCTTCAAGTAAATATTCCAGCGCTATATCTTTGTTTACATGATTATTAAGGAATAAATTCCCTGCAGTGTAATACAATTCTCCTAAGGATTGTTTGTTTCCTGTTTCTTCAGCATATTCAATTCCTTCCTGCAAATATCGGTAAGCCAGTTTATAATTATAAAGCCTTGCATAGGTTGCTGCAATTCCCCGA
The DNA here is from genome assembly GCA_002869365.1 of Marinilabiliales bacterium. Classification (GTDB taxonomy): domain Bacteria; phylum Bacteroidota; class Bacteroidia; order Bacteroidales; family F082; genus BM524. Next base: position 5,981 of record PKTA01000140.1, read on the forward strand.
TAACTATTAAGCACCGTATAATCGGCCTTAATGAATGCTCGGTTTTGAATATTCATTTGATAATAAACCAAAGCACTGTCATATTCTCCTAAAGAGGCATAGCCAAAAGATACTTGATTGTTTGAGAGGGCCTCATATTCTGAATCCTTAAGTACGCGAAATAAGTCACGAGCTTTACTGTGGTAATAGATAGATAGTTCGAAATTGGACTTCCAACTTTCTATGTTTCCCAGATAATGAAAAGAGGAGGAAAGGATTTCTTTTTCTTTTGATTTTTCAGCAAGTTCGCTGGCTTTTAAAAAGGCTTCTTCGGCCTTAAGATAATCATGCATTTTATGAAATGACATCCCTTTATCGTAATAGAATTGGGGATTTTCTGCTTGATTAATTCTGAGATCTTGCTCTGGTATTGACGTTATTGTATCAGGAACAATGTTAGAAAACACATTATTGAAACTTGCTAAAAAGACAAGTATAAGTATTATTTTAAAGGCAGCTGTTTTCAAATCATCAACACTTATAAATTACATTATTACAACCATTCATTTTTGATAGAATTTATCTGTTACTACTTATCCATCTCTATAATATTAATTAATGTTGCTACAGCTGATTTCGTAATTAGTTCGGCTTCTATTTTACTATTAGCAGATAAACCAAGTATATCATTATTTGAATGTATATAATTGTTGAAATTATTGCTAAATAAATCAATTTCATCAATTAGCATGATAGCAGGAACATTTTTATCCCAAAATGACGAATGGTCTCCTGCTGAAACAATCATTGATGTTGAATCAACTGCATATTTCAAATTTGTCGCATAAACACTTAAAGCATTTGTATATATTTTCATTAAATCTAAAGATAGTTTATTTACACAAATACTTACACTTATATTATTACCATTATTTACATACGATATCATATCAAGATTTATCATGCCTGATATTTTAATATTATTATTTACAATACTGTCAGTAAAAGCTTTACTTCCACAGCGTCCGATTTCTTCACCAGAAAAGAGAACAATCATTATTGTTTTTTTAAACTTATATTTAGACAAGATGCGAGCAGCTTCAATAACACCTGATGTGCCAGAAGCATTATCATCGGCACCAGGTGCTCCACTTTTGTAGCTATCGTAATGAGCACCCAATACATATACAGAATCGGGGAACAATGTACCATATTTAACGGCGATTATATTTGGTAACCAGCCTTGGGTATAATTCTGCAAATATATTGTGTCCATTCCGTTGTTATCCAGACTCGAAATTAAATGATTGACACATTCAAGATTATTGTCTGGCGTACATCGTTCCATTTGTTCGAGCAAGGCAATATTATTAAAGATAGAATCTCCTGAAACTAAGTTTACAACTTTATGCATCAAAGGATTTTGTCCAAATAACTGAAAGCTATTTAATGCTATTAATATAATAAAACATGCCGTTTTTTTCATTTTAGTGCTCTTTGCAACACATTGTATTTTTAAATCTTCTTTGCTTTTACTGAATACATATGTGGAATCTTATCTCCATATTTTTCAGAAACCCAATTCCCTTCCTTATTTTTGGTTAGATTAGGGAAACAGTTATAAACCTGGTAGGGGAATTCGTTAAGAAACTCTATTTTCAATCCATTTGTAATTAAACTGTTTAAAACTTCACTTAAACTGTGGTGCCATTCAATGTGCTTTAGTTTCTTATTAGAAACTTCAGATTTGTCGGTATAAGATTTTTCAACAGCAGTTTCCAGTGCTCGTGTTTTGAAATAACTCTCGGAAATTTCAGCCTTGTCATTAAGTGTGTAAATGAATGGGTGAAATTCCACCATATAAAATATTCCATTTGGTTTCAAATAACGCCCAATAACCTTTGGCCACTTATCGAGATCATCCAACCAATTTATTGCGCCATAAGATGTGTACACAATGTCAAAAGTGTCAT
>PKTA01000151.1 GCA_002869365.1 Marinilabiliales bacterium
AAAGCGGCTGCAAAAGTAATCACTAATTTTTATCCTGCAAGCCTTTTTTATAAAAAAATTGAATATTTTTTAATTATTTTTTAATGGACTGTAAGCCAGTAAGGTGTAGATAAAAAAAGTCGTTTTCTTTTTAAGGAAAACGACTTAATCTAATTATTTTGAGAAAAATTTATTTGTTTTTTAAGAAAGGGAAACCTTTTCCAAGGTAAATTGCAGAGTCACCTAAGATTTCTTCTATTCTTAGTAACTGATTATACTTGGCAATTCTGTCGGAACGGCTAGCAGATCCTGTTTTAATTTGACCTGTATTTAATGCAACGGCCAGGTCGGCTATGGTAACATCTTCCGTTTCTCCTGATCGATGACTTATAACAGATGTATAACCATTAGATGTTGCCATACTAACTGCATCAATAGTTTCAGTTAAAGTTCCTATTTGATTTAGTTTAATTAAAATTGAGTTAGCAATACCATTTGTGATTCCTTTTGATAAACGTTCGGTATTTGTAACAAATAAATCATCACCTACCAATTGGATTTTATTACCCATTTTTTCTGTCATAAGTTTCCAACCATCCCAATCATCTTCTGCCATTCCGTCTTCAATAGAAAGTATAGGATACTTTTTCACCCAATTGTCGAAATAGTCGACCATTTCTGCTGGTGTAAGTTTATCACCGGTTGACCATTTCATATGGTAAACATTCTCTTCAGGTAAATAATATTCTGACGAAGCCGGATCAAGAGCGATATAAATATCTTCTCCGGGTTTATAACCTGCTTTTTCAATTGCTTGTAATATTACCTGAACTGCTTCTTCATTTGATTTAAGATTAGGAGCAAAACCACCTTCATCACCTACATTGGTAGAATAACCGGCTTTTTTAAGTACAGACTTCAAGTTATGGAAAACTTCGGCTCCCATTCTCAATGCGTCTGCAAAGGTATCGCCACCAATAGGCATGATCATAAATTCCTGAAAATCAATTGAATTATCAGCGTGTGAACCTCCATTAAGGATATTCATCATTGGAACAGGAAGTGTTTTTGCATTTACTCCTCCTATATATCTGAACAAGTACTGGCCGGTTTCTTGTGCTGCTGCATGGGCAGTAGCTAGAGAAACTCCCAGAATTGCATTAGCCCCGAGTTTCGCTTTATTTGGGGTTCCGTCGATTTCCAGTAATCTGGCATCTACATCAGGTTGATCACTTACATAATAACCTCTTAGTTCTTCTGCTATTACGTCATTTACATTTTGAACCGCTTTCAATACTCCTTTACCTAAATAGACATTTTTATCACCATCTCTTAATTCTACAGCTTCATGAACTCCTGTGGAAGCTCCTGATGGAACAGCAGCGCGTCCTACCACTCCGTTGGAAGTATAAACATCAACTTCTATTGTTGGGTTACCTCTTGAATCGAGGATTTGTCTGGCATGTATATTTGCAATTTGACTCATTTGATTAAATTTTAAAAATTTTATGCAAATTTACTTAAAAAATCAAGTTGATGTATAGATAAAGATGAGTAATAAGGTTATAACTATCATATTACTATATCATTTAGACAGAGTTTTATATTTCTAACGATTGCGTAGAGAAATATGAAATACTATTTAGAATAGATAAACGATAATTTGGAAATAAGTGAACAAAAAAAAGGCAACCAAATTAATGATTGCCTTTAATATATTTTAAGCAAAGAACGCTTAGTCCTTTTTCTCTTCTTTTTTCTCTTCTGCTTTAGTTTCAGGGGTTTCTTTTACCTCTGGTGCTTTTTCTTCAGCAACATCATCCGATTTTGCTTCAGCTTTCGCTACTGGCTCTTCTTTAACGGCAGCTTTTTCTTCTTTAGCAGCAGTTTCTGTTTTAGCAACAGTTTCTGCTACAGTTGTTTTTTTACTACCACCACGACGACGTCTGGTTGATTTAGCTTTCTTAGGTGACTTATCAGTAAGAAGCAATTCGTTATAATCAACTAATTCTATCATTGCCATTTCAGCACTATCTCCCTGACGTTTTCCCAGTTTTATAACTCTGGTATAACCACCAGGTCTTTCCATGATTTTTGCAGCAACATTCCTGAATAGTTCAGTAACTGCATACTTATCGCGGAGATAACTAAAAACTATCCTACGTGAATGAGTAGTATCGTCTTTTGCTTTAGTAATTAGCGGTTCAATATATGATCTTAATGCTTTTGCTTTAGCAACCGTGGTTGTGATTCTTTTGTGTAGAATCAGGGATGATGCCATATTTGAAAGCATTGCTTTTCTGTGCGAACTGGTTCTTCCCAGATGATTAAAACTCTTTCTGTGTCTCATCTCACTTATTCCTTATCTAATTTATATTTCGCTGTATTCATGCCGAATTCCAGACCTTTTGTGTCGACCAATTGGTCAAGTTCGGCAAGTGATTTTTTACCAAAATTTCTGAATTTAAGCAGGTCGTTTCTATTATATGAAACTAATTCACCTAAAGTTTCAACATCGGCTGCTTTAAGGCAATTTAATGCTCTAACTGACAGATCCATGTCGACAAGTTTGGTTTTCAATAATTGACGTATATGTAAAGTATTCTCGTCAAACTCTTCTGTTATTGATTTTTCTTCTTTTTCCAGTGTTATTTTTTCATCTGAGAAAAGCATAAAGTGATGAATCAATATTTTGGCTGCTTCTTTTAATGCATCTTTTGGATGAACTGAGCCATCAGTATCAACATCAATAATTAACTTTTCGTAGTCGGTTTTCTGTTCTACCCTGTAATTTTCGATATTGAATTTTACATTTTTAATGGGTGTATGAATAGAATCGATTGCGATTGTACCAATACTTGCATTAGGATCCTGATTTTCTTCAGCAGGAACATAACCTCTACCTTTTGCTACAGTAATTTCCATACTAAGTTTAGTAGAAGGCTCTAGTTTACATATTAGTTCTTCAGGATTTAAAACCTGAAATACTGAAAGGAATTTATTGATATCACCGGCTCTGAATTCTTCTTGGTCGCCGATTACGATATTAACTTTTTCGACACTTTCGTTTTGAATTTGTTGTTTGAAGCGAATTTTCTTAAGATTAAGAACAATTTCTGTTACGTCTTCAACAACGCCTTCTATGGTAGAGAATTCATGTACTACACCATCTATTTTTACATTAGTGATAGCAAAGCCTTCTAGGGAAGAAAGTAATATTCTTCTCAAGGCATTACCAATGGTCATACCAAAACCAGGTTCCAACGGACGAAATTCAAATGATCCTTTGAAATCATTGGATTCGTTCATTATCACCTTATCAGGTTTTTGAAATGCTAAAATTGCCATAGTTATTGTTTAACTTTATGTTTTCTAAAAATTTTGCAAATATACTACTTCGAGTACAATTCTACAATTAGTTGCTCTTGTATGTTCTCGGGAATTTCATCACGAGGAGGCATGTTAAGGAATTTTCCTTGTAGTTTTTCTGAATCCCATTCTAACCATGAGAAATTTCTACCGTATGATTTCAATGATTCTGTAATAACAAACAGACTTTTTGATTTTTCGCGTACACCAATAATATCACCAGGCTTAACATTGTAAGAGGCAACATTAACGGTTTTGCCGTTTACAGTAATGTGGCGGTGTAATACCAATTGACGTGCTCCAGATCTTGTTGGTGAAATACCGAAACGATAAACAACATTATCAAGACGAGATTCAATTAACTGAAGCAAATTTTCACCGGTAATACCTTTTCTGCGTGAAGCTTCTTTAAATATATTACGGAATTGTTTTTCTAGGATTCCGTAAGTATATTTAGCTTTTTGCTTAGCTTGTAACTGAGTACCGTATTCTGAAGTCTTTCTTCTTCTTGAATTACCATGTTGTCCTGGAGGGTAATTCTTTTTATCAAGGTATTTATCAGGTCCAAAAATGGGGTCTCTGAATTTTCTTGCTATCTTAGACTTGGGGCCAATATATCTTGCCATAACTAATTTATTTTATCAATTTTTTTTGATCGCTTATTAGACTCTTCTTCTTTTAGGAGGACGACATCCGTTGTGTGGCATTGGAGTTACGTCAATAATTTCAGTAACTTCTATACCTGATGAATGGATTGTTCTCATAGCTGACTCACGTCCTGCTCCTGGTCCTTTAACATAAACCTTTACTTTTCGTAAACCAAGATCATAGGCTACCTTTGAACAGTCTTCAGCAGCTAATTGAGCTGCATAAGGAGTATTCTTTTTAGATCCCCTGAATCCCATTTTTCCAGATGATGACCATGATATGACCTGGCCTTCTTCATTTGTAAGCGAAACAATAATGTTGTTAAATGAAGCTTTAATAAAAGCTTTTCCCTGATGGGAAACTTTTACAACTCTTTTCTTTGTACTTCTGGTCCTTTTTGCCATAGTTGTTATTTTCTATACTATGTAATATTATTTACTATTTAGTCGCTTTCTTTTTGTTGGCAACAGTTTTCTTACGTCCTTTACGTGTACGAGCATTATTTTTTGTGGTTTGTCCTCTTAAAGGTAAACCAATACGATGCCTTATCCCTCTATACGTTCCAATATCCATCAATCGCTTGATATTCATTTGGGTTTCTGAACGTAATTCTCCTTCAACAGTAAAAGAATCACCAATAATTGTACGAACAGCATTTTGCTCTTCGTCAGTCCATTCCTGAACTTTTTTGTTGACATCAATCCCCGCTTCTGTAAGAATTTTTTGTGCAGTACTTCGGCCTATTCCGAAAATATAGGTTAAACCTATTTCACCGCGCTTATCGTTTGGGATATCTACTCCAGCAATCCTAGCCATAATAATATCTTAATTTATTTATTAATTCCCTTTAATTAACCCTGACGTTGTTTAAACTTAGGATTTTTCTTGTTAATGACATACAATCTTCCTTTTCGACGTACTATTTTGTCTTCAGGAGTTCTTTTCTTAATAGATGCTCTTATTTTCATCTTATGCAGATTTATTTTATTTATATCTGAATGTTATTCTTCCTTTTGTTAAATCGTAAGGTGACATTTCTAATTTAACTTTATCACCCGGTAATATTTTAATATAATGCATTCTCATTTTCCCTGAGATGTGGGCAATTATCACATGCCCGTTTTCAAGTTCAACTCGAAACATCGCGTTTCCCAGAGATTCAATTACTGTTCCATCTTGTTCTATCGACTGTTGTTTAGCCATATTAAGTTATTTTTTATTTAAAACTTCTTCAATATAATCAAATGTTGACAATATATCTGCTTTACCATTTCTAACTGCCACATCGTGTTCAAAATGTGCCGAAGGTTTAGCGTCTGCAGTTTTTATTGTCCAACCGTCATTTTCCTGAACAACTTCCTTTACTCCCAGGTTAACCATTGGCTCAATTGCCAAAGTCATACCAGGTTTAAGTTTCGTCCCTGTTCCTCTTCTTCCGTAGTTAGGCACCTCTGGTTTTTCGTGTAAATTTCTTCCAACCCCGTGTCCAACTAGATCTCTGACAACACCATAACCAAAACCTTCAACATAGGATTGAACGGCATGTCCAATATCTCCTATTCTTTTTCCGGCTACTGCCTGGTCAATTGCTAGGTAAAGCGACTCTTTTGTTCTTTGCAAAAGTAATAAATACTCTTCTTTCACATTACCAACAGCAAAAGTATATGCTGAATCACCGTAAAAACCATTCATAAAGGTTCCGCAATCAATGGAAACTATATCTCCATCATTAATAATGCGATCCCCCGGAATTCCGTGCACAACTTCATCGTTTACCGATATGCATAAAGACCCTGGAAATCCACCGTATCCTTTAAATCCGGGAACAGCTCCGTGGTCCCTTATAAATTCTTCGGCAATGGCATCCAACTCTATGGTCTTAATACCAGGCTTAATTACTTTGGCTATTTCTGCCAGAGTTTTTCCAACAAGTAAAGAACTTTGTCTTTGTATTTCTATTTCTTCGTCCGTTTTTAAATATATCATTCTACGACGAACAGTTTACATTCCAAATGTTGATGATCTTCCTTTAATACGTCCTGACTTTGTAAGACCGTCATAATGACGCATTAATAAATAACTCTCTATTTGTTGAAGTGTATCAAGTACAACTCCGACAAGAATTAGTAGTGAAGTACCACCATAAAACTGAGCAAACTGACTGTTTACTCCCGCCAGCATTGCAAATGCAGGCATAATTGCTACTACTCCAAGGAATATTGATCCAGGAAGTGTGATTCGAGATAGTATATTATCTAAGTACTCTGCAGTTCTCTTTCCCGGTTTAACACCTGGGATAAACCCACCGTTTTTCTTCAGGTCATCAGCCATTTGATTTGGATTAATGGTGATTGCTGTATAGAAGTAGGTAAATAGTATAATCATTATAAAGAAAGTAAAATTATACCAAAAACCTGTAAAGTTGGTGAATGCTGATGCTATGCTCGACATAGTTTCAGAATCAGAGAATCCAACAAGTGTAATAGGTAAAAACATTATTGCCTGAGCAAAGATGATTGGCATTACACCAGCTGAGTTTACTTTTAGTGGTAGATATTGTCTAACTCCTCCGTATTGTTTGTTACCAACAATTCTTTTTGCATATTGTACGGGTACTTTTCGTGTTCCTTGTACTAGGGCAATGGTAAACAAAATTACAAATATTAAAACAACTATCTCCAAGAGGAAGTAAACCAAACCACCTCCTTGCTCTTCAACTCGTGCAATAAATTCTCCGAATAATGCGAATGGCAAACGGGCAATAATACCAATCATGATAATTAGTGATATACCGTTACCAATTCCTTTATCGGTAATTTTTTCACCAAGCCACATAACAAACAGAGTACCAGCAATAAGTATTATTGTTGATGATATCCAAAAGAATAAACTCGGACTTGTTATAGCTGGGTTAAATGGTGTAATAGCTTCGGCAGGAAGTTGAGAAACAAGGTTAGCAATATAACTAGGAGCTTGTAAACCAACAATAATTACTGTTAAATAACGAGTAATCTGATTGATTTTTCTTCTTCCACTTTCGCCTTCACGTTGCAGACGCTGAAAATAAGGTATAGCCATTCCGAGCAACTGTATAACAATAGATGCTGAGATATAGGGCATAATACCCAATGCAAAAATTGAAGCGTTAGAAAATGCACCACCTGAGAACATATTTAGCAGGCCTAGAAGACCGCTACTTGTTTGGTTCTGCAAATTGGCAAGCATTCCCGGGTCAACTCCAGGAATAACTACGTAAGATCCTAATCTATAGATAAGTATAATACCTAAAGTATAAAGGATACGGTTACGTAACTCCTCAATTTTATTTATATTCCTTATGGTTTCTATTAACTTCTTCATTAAGTTTTAAATTTTTGTGGCTTTACCTCCTTTAGATTCAATAGCTTCAGATGCTGTTTTGGAAAATGCGTGTGCACTAACCTCCACGGTTGCTGAAAGTTCACCCATTCCCAAGATCTTAATAAGATCTTTTTTAGAAGCTAATCCGTTTTCCACGAATACTTCCGGAGTGAAAGTGGTGATTTTCTTTTCATCAGCAAGTTTCTGAATTACTTCAATATTAATACCGTGATAATCTTTACGGTTAATATTTTTAAATCCAAATTTAGGAACCCTTCTGTAAAGTGGCATCTGGCCACCTTCAAAACCTATTTTTCTTTTATATCCTGATCTC
>PKTA01000011.1 GCA_002869365.1 Marinilabiliales bacterium
ATTAATATTCCTGTAAAAGAATTTAAACCCAGCCTCGGTACTTATGGAAGTTTCGGGTTTCAAATCCGGATTAGGTGTGTTTGTAGGCCCCTGATAATAAAGGTCGGTAAATGTTGGAATTCGAATTGCCTTATTGGCAGATGCGAAAACTTTAAGATGCTCATTAATAAAATAACCCATATCGATGCCGGGTGAAAAATGAGTGCCGAAGTCGTTATTGTGAAATACTGAAAATCCTGCCGATATGCTGAAATTATTTTTAATGTATAGTTGATTAGCCGAAAAACTTATGTTATTCCGGTTTTTACTTTTAGTATAGAATCCATCAGAACCTTCAATAAAAATGGTGTCGTTCATACTTTCTCCGAGAACATTACTTACTATTCTTTCGGTTTTATAATTCACCCCAAGGGCGGTTTTACCCAGGATGGATTCGAAGTTAATTCCTGCATCAACACCTGCAATATCTGTTCGGTGATAATTGTGACCTGCATAGGGATAAATTCCCGAAGGAGTAGGAAAACCTGCTGTATCAGAACCATTTATATATACATCACCCTGTTTTACATACCAGTTTTTATCTTCTCTAAAGAGTTCAAATCGGTCGTAGTTACGACGCCAATAAACATTTGATTTGAATTTTATTTTACTTCCTGTTTCATAACTTAAAGAACTAAAATATGTTCTGATATGTTCATATTGATCCGGATATTTTGAAGTATAAAATGAATTTGCCCCGAAGCCCTTATCGAGTATTCCAACGTTGAGATTAACCAGGTTTGTCCTCTTTTTAAAGGAAGAATTATGGTTGAAATTAACAATATTAAAATCGGTATTTCTCATATATCCATCCGACCTTTTTACAAATGCTGATGTTTTGTTTGAAACATGGCCCACCTTATAGGAATATGCTAAACGGGCTGCCATATACGCATATTGACCTCCTGATATGGAAACACTCAAGCCTTTGTTTGAGTATTGATTGGTAATAATATTCAAACCACCCGAAAAAGCATTTGCTCCAAACCATCTGGTGCCGGGGCCATCAAAAATTTCAATCTTCTCAATATCATCCAGATCGATGGCCTGGTTTAAATTATGATGTCCTGTTTGCGGATCGTTTAACGAAATGCCATTTACCATAATCAATCCCTGGTCGAAACCGCCAGCACGCATACTTATGTCGCTTTGTACTCCCATAGCACCACGACTTCTAATGTCGACTCCTCCATAAATTTTCAATAGTTCGTCGATAGAATTTACTGTTGATTTTTGTATTTCATTTCTTGAAATTACCTGAACGGTTCTTGATATTTGCCTGAATTCCACAGGATTGGAAGGGGAAATAATTTCGTGCTGCTGAAGAACTATGGTATCATCCAATGTTTGAGCGTCAACTGAAAAGATGAATAGCAATGAAAATAAAAATATATATAGATGTTTCATTTATGTCGTTTAAAAATTAATCGGCAAAACTAAGTTATTGACCTAATATGAAACTCAAAATCTTTTGGTTTTTTTATACAATATATCACTGTTGTCCTGTTAAAAATGATATCTTCTATTAAAACGTTTGATAATATTACTTTCCTACGAAACTTTTTATTTATCCCTAAATATGCAATAGAACCAAAAAAAGTGTTCTATTGCATATCGACTAAGACTTTCATTCATTTTGTAAAAACCAAAATGGTGAAACTCTATACCGATTGCTATCGGTACGGGATTACCCTTGCTAATGCAATAGTTCAGCTCGTTCCTTACTTCCTATTGCATAAACCGGGTTTATAGGGGTTGATTTAATTTCTACCCACATTTTGTTCCTAGCGGAACAGTCCCAGAGGGACAATATATGGGTAGAAAGCATATTAATAAAAGAATCAAAGTTCCGTAGGAACGAGATACTATTATACCGAACAACAATAAAAATTTATCACTAAAATATTGATGATTATTTGACGAAAGGAGATGAAAGGTTTCTACTTACTTAAGGTTTCAAGATATAAATCTTCAACTTTCTTTCTTGCCCAGTCGGTTTTTCTAAGAAATTTAAGGCTTGAATTAACAGATGGATCATGGGTAAAGCATCTTATATTTATTTGAGAACCAAGTTCTTCCCAGCCATAAAAGGCTTGAAGAAATTCAACAATATCAACTAGCCTGACCCCATGCAAGGGGTTATTGGGTTGGTTTTTATCTTCCTTATTAGATTTCATCTATCCATTTAAATTAGAAAAACACCTATTTTCTTTTCTTACTTTTTTGGTTGGCAATTTTATCACCCAATGATTGAGGTTTTTTATATTTTTTCTTTTTCCTCAAATACGATCCTCCCTGGTTTGTCTTAGTGTTTTTCTCTAATTTTTCATGATAAGCACCTCCGGCAGACCTTTTCCTTCTAACATTCTTACCCGGGAAACTTATTTCTTTAAGTCGAGGCTTTTCATCAGGGCTTAATTCATATGAAATTTCAACTTCTTCCGGAAACTCCAATAGTTCTATTTGCTGATCCATTAAAGTTTCTATGGCTTCTTTGTTTTGAACTTCTTTTTCAGTGAAAAACAGTAATGACTTTCCAAGTTTCTCTGCTCTTCCGGTTCTTCCTATGCGGTGCATATAATTCTCAGGAAAGGCAGGCACATCAAAACTTATCACATGAGTTATATCCTGCAAGTCGAGGCCACGGGCAATAACATCAGTTGCAATAATAATTCTGTTCTTACCTTCTTCAAACTGTTTTATCGATCTGTTTCTATAATTTTGTGCTTTGTTGGAATGTATTATGCATGATTCATTTCCAAAGTCTTCCGCAATATTTTCGAAAACCAAATCGGCATTTTTCTTACCAGAAACAAAAACCAGTGTTTTGGCAAATTCCTCTTTGTCCTTCAGTAAATATTTTAAAAGATTAACTTTAGTGAAGAAATTTTCAACCTGATAACTCTGTTGCAAAATATTGTCGAGAGGAGTTCCGCTAAGTGCGATAGAAATTTTCTCAGGAATTGTAAAATACTCATTTATAAGTTCATCAACATCTTCGGTCATAGTTGCCGAAAACATGAGGTTTTGTCTTTTCTCAGGAAGTAAATGAAAAATATTTGTGATTTGTGTTCTGAAACCCAGGTCAAGCATTACATCCACCTCATCGATGATTAGTTTATTTATGGATTTTAACTGGAGAACGCCACTTGCTGCAAGATCATAAAGTCTTCCCGGAGTGGCGACAAGTACGTCACATCCCTGAGCAACATATTGCTTTTGTGTATTTATGTTAACTCCACCATAAACACCTAATATTCTGTGACTTAAATATGTAGTATAGGTTTTTATCTGCTCTGTCAACTGAATTACAAGTTCTCTGGTAGGCGCAACAATTAAAACTCTCGGATTTATTTGGTTGGAGAATTTTAAATCCTGTAAAACAGGAAGCATAAAAGCTAAAGTTTTTCCTGTTCCGGTTTGGGCAATTCCAACAAGATCTTTTCCCGATCGTATAACCGAATAGGATTCCTTTTGTATTGGGGTCATCTTTTGGAAGCCCAGGTCCTCAATAGCGTTAAATAGTTGTTTTGATAGTTTAATATTCTCGAAATCGTTCATTCTTTATGTAATTAGCGGCAAAAATAGTTTATTAATTAATACCGGACAGTAAAGTATCAGATTGATAATCGAAGGTCACAAGTTACAAGTTACAGGGTGCAAGTTTGTTTTGGTATTAGTTTAACTATAGCAAATTCTATGAACTTAAGGCACTCATAAATTCACAATGTCATTTCTTTAATCTTTTATATTTTTTACACCTAACCCCTTGGTGCTGCTTCGTGGCTTTGCGTCTTGGTGGCAATACAAAAATCTTTTCTTTCAATGAATATGATTTTATAGCCACAAAGGCTCTAAGTCTCAAAGTCTCACTAAGGGTTTCGGGACAATAAATGCTGGTGAGATTGACAATAGTAGTAATTAATTTTTAGAAGAATTTTGAAAACTAATAGGGAAAATAAACTTAGAAACAATAGGTTCCCCTTTAGAATATGCAGGCCGCCAGGCTAATAGTAATTTTGCAACTCTTGAAGCCTCCTCGTTTATATCATCATATTCGCTACCTCTTAATATATTGTATTTAAATGGGTTACCGTTTTGATCAACATAAATTTCAACATAAACAGTAAGTTTCTTCTTTAATTTAAATATAGAATTAGGGGCCCTGAGTGACATTGCAAGTGTTGAATAGATACCTTTTGTGCCACCTAAATAGGACGCATTTGTATCAACCATTACTACCTCTCCATCTTCATTTATTCCAGTTGATTTAACTTCACCATAATATAGTTCATTAGAAATATCAGAAAGAAATGACATATAGTTATATTCTATATAGTCTATATACAAGGGAAGAAATAAGTCAGGGGAAATATATCGGTAATAAACTTTTTGATTGTTTGTATAGCTTTTTGAATATAGGTATTTGTCTTTTTTAAAGAAATCAGAATAAATAATAGTATCATTTATTTTGCAGGTCCATTCTCCAGACTTTTTTCGCTTTACTAAATATCCTGAAATAGTGTAATTTACATCATCAGGTGAAAACATCAAAGTATGTTCCCAATAAGTTGAATCTTTATCTAGCAGACTATTGCCTAATTCGTCATTATAATTTTTAATTTTAAAATCACCATCCTTAAACTGAATACGGCTTTTTGAACTACCATTTTCATAGTAAGTAATAATATCTCCGACAAGGATATTTTTATCAAAATTCATTTTCTTGCTAATATTCCCATTTGGAAAATAGAAAGTAAATTCGCCTTGCTTTAAATTGTTAATGTAGTTGCCTTTAGCAATTATATAAGAATTATTTATGGAATCAGTAAAATTAATGATTTTGCCTTTTTCTGTTTGTAAGTAAACAAGTTTTCGAATGTAATGGGCATCTTCGGCATTAGAATTTTTCCATTCATTATTAAAGTATAAATATTCGGTATTTTGAGATTGAGAAACTAATTCAATACCAGTAAACAATAAAAGCAGTAAAAGGTTTTTCATTATTGAGAATAATAATTTTGGATTTTATTAATAAAATAAATTATTTTACAAATCTATAACATTTATTCTATTATACTAATTTTTGCTATAAGGCAATCATACCAAATTGATTAATTGCTTGTCGTTCACCATTTTTAAGAGTAAAACTTAGTTTCGTCCATGCTGTTCCTTCAACACCTTTTAGTTTTATACCTTCATCCGTTTTCATTATGGTAATGAGATAATCTGCAAGTTTGGAATTTTTATTGGCTGAAACCCTATTTAAATCAGACATACCATACTCATCTATAGCCATTTCCTTTTTGTCACTAAGACTAAAACTTAAGTTAATCCATGCACTTCCTTTTTTACATTCTAGTTTTAACCCGTCGGTTGTTTTCTCTATAATAATTTCGAAATCCTTCAAGTCGGTTTCGGTAGTTGTTTGAGCCACAAGCCCGGAATATGCAACAATAATTATAGTGATAATTAGTAAGTTAGCAAGAGTTCTACTTAGGTTTAATTGTGTTTTCATGATAATAGTTTTTATGTTAATATTAGTAAGTTTAATTAATTATGGTGTAGGTTTGATTGATGATGTTGTAAATTTAATAATTATTGTAACTTAAAGCAACCCATTTCAAAAAAAATAATCCGATAATAGTTTTTTAACAGGATATAAAAGTGATTATTTACTTCAAAAACTCATCCATATCAACGTTTTGGTTATAAGTTTAACTATAGCAAACTCTATGAACTTAAGGCACTCATAAATTCACAATGTCATTTCTTTAATCTTTTATATTTTTTACACTTAACCCTTTGGTGTTGCTTAGTGTCTTGGTGGCTTGGTGGCGATAGAAAAACTTTAATTCAACGAATATTGATTTTATGGCCACAATACTCTAAGACTCAAAGTCTCACTAAGGGTTGGGGGGAATAATAATTTAGTGTTATTCTACTTCAACAATTCATCCACATCAAAAGTAATGGGCATATCTTTTTGGAAATTATAAAGAGTAAGTTGGCGAAGTTTATAATAACTCATCCAGTAATTCATCAATGAGCTATAGTATCCTTTCTTGGAATTATCGTTATCAATTTGAGCATTATTTAGTTCCAACACATCATTAACTTTACCAATCATATAACGTTTTTGGGTTACATCGAAACGTTTTTGGGCAACAGTATCAGATTTGGCCGCTATATAAAGTTGTTTTTTCTGCATATTAAACTGCATTACTTCGATAAAAATGTTTTGTTCAAAGTCTATCTTATCCTGTTCTACAGCAGTTTGAACCAGTTCCAGACTGGATTCGGCCATTTTGATTCTGCCTCTGGCTTCTCCCCAATCAAGTATTGGTACATTCAAAGAAAAAGAAACTGTTTGACCATTCCTTGGATTTTTATAAAGATCCTTTAATAAATGTGCATTATTATCCAAGCCCAAAACAAGGTTTAAATCCGCATCGAACCTCCCATCAAGTTTTGCTTTGTTAAGTTGACTTTCTGCCTCAAGAATTCTTCTTTGAAATTGTAATCCTGCTGATGTATTAGATTTTGCCTGGTCGATTGCCTTTTGTGCCGGCACATCGAAATGTTTAATATTTGTAGGTGGGACTAAAACTATTTCGTCATTGGTTTTCAACCTTAAAAATGATTTAAAAGTGAATAGTTTATTTTCATAATCGAGTTGAGAAAGTTCAACAGAAGCCTGTGCTTTAAGCAAGTTTAATTCAAGTTGAAGTAAATCATTTTCAGCAATTTTTCCCAAAGTATATCTTCCTTTGGCAATTCGATACAAGGTATCATAATTGGATTCATTTTTCTTTGCTATATCTAATTCAACCTGGGCAAGCAATAGTGAAAAAAAATGATTTAATGCTTTAATTGCTACGCTCTCGTTTGTTTCTATATATGACCTTTTATCTTCATTATATTTAATAGGTTCGATCAATTTGTCCCATTTATAACTATTGTATTTGAAAATTGGCTGTGTAATACCAACATTAATAATATTAGTTCTGTATGAAGAAGTGTCATCAAGAATGTTGTCAGTTCTGCTAAGGCCGGAATATAATGAAATTCGTCCACCAGTAAGTCCTATTCTTTGGTCAATAGACATACCAACGGAGTTATTTATGTAATTATTTAGTATAACATTCCCCTGAAAGTCTATATAAGTATTTTCTATTTCCGGAAGTGTAGCTCTAAGGTTTACTCCCGGCAAGTACATTGCTTTAAAACTTCTGAAATTCCAATAACTTCTTCTAAAAGTATGTTTTGCAATAAGTGCATCGGGTGATTGCTCCTGTGCCAGTTTAATAACTTCTTCAAGAGTATAGGTTTTGGTTTGTTGAGCGTATAAACTTGCTGATTTAGAGTTAATTCCTATTATTAAAATGATTATTCCCAAAAAGGCAATCATTACATTTTTTGATGTTTTCATATACTAATAATTTATCTTTAATCGAAACGTATTCGCTTAAGCGGGCATATAAGTTCGTTATATTTAATGAATAATAAACAAGTCTACAATATTAAAATATTTTTTGCTTTTTCGTGCCAAA
>PKTA01000033.1 GCA_002869365.1 Marinilabiliales bacterium
CTAAACTGGGCCAATCAGGAATATTCAGGCTTTAGCACTTCCTTTTATAAAAGTATGCTTTTTATAAACCCTATAATCGGATTGAGTTTAGTGGTTTTATCAATAATTGGAGTTTTGAGTTCCTCCTGGCTGGTTTTCTTTTTATTGTTGCCTATTGGTTTGGTTGGAACAAAACTGGGATTGATAAACAAGCATTACAATCTGATGAGTAAAAAAACCAGTCTGCTGGAAAAATATTCCGGACTCTTTAATATGGTTGAGGAGGAAGAATTTAAAGCCCTGCTTTTATGTGAAATAAAAAACGAATTCTGTGGAAAAAAGCATTCTGCCAACAAAGAAATAAAGGCTCTTTCAAAAATAATGGCCTCTTTCGATTATCGGCTGAATATGCTGATGGGAATTATTATGAATGTGTTTTTTCTATGGGATATCAGGCAGTTAATTCGTCTGGATAATTGGAAAAAACAAAATAGTGAACAATTAGAAAACTGGTTCGAGCAATTGTCGCTAATTGATGAATTAAATTCTTTTGCCGGCTTTAACTATGCTTTTCAACTTGAAACTATGCCCGAATTTTCAAAGGAGTTTAAACTGGAAGCCAGCAAAGCAAAACACCCTTTTTTATTGGGATCAAAAAATGTTGGTAACCCTATAAATATACCGTCCTGGAAGCAATTTTATGTTGTAACAGGAGCTAATATGGCTGGAAAAAGTACATATTTAAGAACAGTAGGAGTAAACCTTTTACTTGCCATGACGGGTTCTGCAGTGGTAGCAGATAAGTTTGTTTTTAAACCGGTTGATATTATTTCAGGAATAAAAACAACAGATTCGTTACAAGACGGAGAATCATACTTTTTTGCTGAACTTAAAAGGTTGAAGCAAATTATTGTACGTCTCGAAAATGGCGAGAAATTGTTTGTGATACTGGATGAAATCCTCAGGGGAACAAATTCTGCCGATAAGCAAAAAGGCAGCCTTGGACTGATAAAACAACTTCTTAGGTTAAACGCTTCCGGCATTATTGCTACCCACGATCTGGAATTGGGTAAACTTATTAATACGTTTCCCGAGAATATAAATAACAAACGTTTCGAAGTAGAAATAACAAATAATGAATTAGTCTTCGATTACAAAATAAAAGACGGAATATCCCAAAACCTGAATGCCACTTTCCTTATGAAAAAAATGGGAATTACATTGGAATGAAGAATTATGAATTATGAGTTATGAGTGCCTGGAGTTCATAGAGTTACAAGTGCCCTGAGTTAAAAGTTATGAGTGTTGAATTATGAGTTAAAAACTAAAAATTATACCGCCAATCGCCAATGACCAATGTCCAATGACTAGTCACCAGTCACCAGTCCTCAGTTGGCAAATTCATTTTCCATTATAAAGTTCATCGAGTGAGTTAAAGTTTGTAGAAATTAAGATTTATTGGTTAACAATAATCAAACCTGTACCCTGCAACTTGATACATGCAACACTTTTAAGTGCCTAAAGTTAAAAGTTCATCAAGTTCATCGAGTTAAAAGTTAATAACTAAAAACTAATAGTTAAAAATGAAAAATAAAGTATTAATCTTTTCAACCGTATTTAGGGATGAACAGGATGGACACAAAACGAACCTGCCTTCATTTCATTACTACCTTCAAACTAATTTTTACGGCAGTCAAGTCGGCAGGCAAGCCTGATACATGGAACTTGCACATGCAACAATCTCTCGCAACCTGCAACCCGCAAATGTTGACCTTCATACTTTCCACTTTAGCCTTTAGCCTTTTCCACTTTAGCCTTTCTTTGCCTGCCGAAGTGTAACGTAGGCAGGAGCTTTTCACCCTCCAAAAAAGAATCTTTATAAATTATAAAATATTATTGTTTTATTTATTTGCATGTATAAAAAATATATACTTTTGTGAAAAATTTAACAAAAACATTTAAACAATGGAACTATCTCATATTGAACATATTGGCATTGCTGTTAAAAGTCTTGATGACGCAATTCCTTACTATGAAAATATTCTAGGACTAAAATGTTATGCCATTGAAGAGGTAAAAGACCAAAAAGTGAAAACTGCATTTTTCAAAATAGGACAAACAAAACTTGAGTTATTGGAGAGTACCGATCCTGAAGGAGCAGTAGGAAAGTTCATCGAAAAGCGTGGCGAAGGAGTTCATCATATTGCATTTGCAACTTCAACCGGAGTTAAAAATGCTCTTAAAGATGCTGAAGAAAAAGGACTTAGATTAATCGATAAGGAGCCCCGCAAAGGTGCTGAAGGCTTAAATATCGCTTTTCTTCATCCTAAATCTACATTTGGTGTTCTTACGGAACTTTGTGAAGATCCTAATAAAAAATAAATTCTGTTCTATCATTTAAACCTTTTGAAAAACATAAAGGTTAATAATTTCATTTCTTTTCAGAAAAAAAGCAAAAAATTTATAATAATGACCATTGAAGATAACATACAAAAGCTTCTCAGTAAAAGGGAAGAAGCTTATTCAGCAGGTGGTGAAAAGCGACTTGAATCACAAAGAGCAAAAGGAAAATATACTGCTCGCGAAAGAATTCACCTTCTTTTAGATGAGGGGAGTTTTGAAGAATACGATATGTTTGCCACTCACCATTCCAACGAGTTTGGGCTCGACAAACAGCAGTTTCTTACCGACGGTGTAATTACCGGTCACGGCACCATAGATGGAAGAATCATTTATGTTTATTCACAGGATTTTACAATTTTAGGCGGTTCATTATCAGAAAGTTACGCAAAGAAAATTTGCAAGATAATGGATCAGGCCCTAAAGGTTGGTGCTCCGGTAATTGGTATAAACGACAGCGGTGGAGCACGTATACAGGAAGGTGTTAAAAGTTTGGCCGGTTATGCCGAGATTTTCCAACGCAATATCATGGCTTCAGGAGTTATACCTCAACTTTCGGCAATATTCGGACCTTGTGCCGGTGGCGCTGTGTATTCTCCGGCCCTCACCGATTTTATTTTAATGAGTAAGGAAAACTCATATATGTTTGTAACCGGACCAAAGGTTGCAAAAACTGTTACCGGCGAAGATATTTCTATTGAAGACCTGGGTGGCCCTGATGTTCATGGCAAAAAATCGGGAGTGGCTCATTTTATAAGTGAAGATGAGGAGGAAGGTTTTTTGATATTAAGAAAATTGCTTTCCTATATTCCTCAAAATAATCTGGAAGATCCCATTACCACCGAATGTGATGACCCAATCGACAGAAAGGAAGATTTACTGAATCAGATAATCCCTGATTCACCATCAAAGCCCTATAATATTAAAGATGTTATACATGCTATTGTTGATGATGCAGAGTTTCTTGAAGTTCAAAGAAACTATGCTGCCAACATAGTTACAGGATATGCCAAATTTAATGGTATGCCTGTGGGTATAGTTGCAAACCAGCCCAATTATCTGGCCGGAGTTCTCGATATTAATGCTTCCAGAAAAGCAGCACGTTTCGTTCGTTTTTGCGACGCTTTCAACATTCCGATTATTACTCTTGTTGATGTTCCCGGATTCCTTCCGGGAAGCGCTCAGGAATATGGAGGTATTATTCTCCATGGAGCAAAACTATTGTTTGCCTATGGCGAAGCAACGGTTCCAAAAATTACAATTACAATTCGAAAATCATACGGAGGAGCACATGATGTAATGGGTTCCAAACAACTTAGAGGAGACATCAACTATGCTTGGCCTTCTGCCGAAATTGCTGTTATGGGTCCCGAAGGTGCAGTGGAAATTCTGGAAGGTAAACATGTACGTTCCATTGAAAATCCAGAAGAAAAAGAAAAATATATTCTTGAAAAGGAAGCCGCTTATCGCGATAAATTTGCCAACCCTTTTGAAGCAGCCAGTTATGGTTTTATCGATGATGTTATAGAACCAAGAAATACCAGATTCAGAATTATTCGTGCCCTAAAAGTGCTGGCAACCAAAAAGGATACTAATCCTCCAAAGAAGCATTCGAATATACCATTGTAAAAAATTAATATTATGACATTATTATTCGAAACTCCGGAATTTCTTGCACAAGGAATAACCATTGCAATAACAGGATATGTAATTGTTTTTGCAGCTCTTGTTATCCTATTTTACGTTTTTACAGCAGTATCTAAAATCTTGCTTTCAAGAACAAAACGACATTTAGCCCGGGAGGGAAGGCTTCATCAAATTAAGGAAGATGAAATTGAAATAAGCGGCGAAGTATCTGCAGCAATTGCTATGGCTTTATACCTGCACACCCTTCTTCATGACGAGGAAAGCGGAAAACTTACAATAAAGAAAATATCAAAAAATTATACTCCATGGAGTTCAAAAATCTATGGTATGAGAAATTTTAATCGATAGAGATGTACAAATTTAAATTCAAAATAAGAGGTAATAATTACGATGTTGATGTTAAAAAGATGGAGGGCAATATAGCCAAAATCGAAGTTAACGGATCATGTTATGAGGTAGAGTTACAAAAGGAAGCCACAGCCTCAAAAACCCCAATTTTAAAAAGATCTTCAGTAAAACATCCAGAAGGTTCCGACAAAATTAAAAGGGTAGCCGAAGGTCAATTTAAAGTCAAAGCACCTCTTCCTGGTAATATTTTACAAATTTTTGCAAAAGAGGGTGATGAGGTAAAAAAAGGCGACAAACTTTTGCAATATGAAGCAATGAAAATGGAAAATGATATGCTGTCGGAAAAAGATGGTATTATATCCAAAATTAAGGTTGCAGTGGGCGATTCTGTTTTACAGGATGATGAATTGATGATATTGGAATTAAAATAATAACAAAATGTTTGGTTTAAAAAAAGCATTAACCGTATTCGGAATTATTGCAGTATTGGCTTTAATGAATTTTGCATTTGTTCAAAATGGATATTCTAAATCACCGGATGGAATAAGCATTACCGAAACGCAATCAAAAACAGTAGATAGTGAAAGCCCTATGGAAGGTTTGTATAAATTTTTCAGTTATACAGGCTTTAGAAATGCCCGGGTAGGCAATCTAATTATGATAGCCGTTGGCCTTTTCTTTATCTTTCTGGCAATAAAATATGATTACGAACCTCTATTATTAATACCCATAGGTACCGGAATAATTATTGGAAATATTCCCTTTTTTCAAGATGGTGGAATAAACCTGCAACTTGGAATATATCAGGAAGGAAGTGTATTAAACTATCTTTATTACGGTGTTTTAAAAGGTATTTATCCGCCATTGATATTTTTAGGAATTGGAGCCATGACCGACTTTTCTTCTCTTATTTCCAATCCTAAATTAATGCTATTGGGAGCAGCGGCACAGGTGGGAATTTTCTTAACATTTCTGGGTGCTTTATTTTTGGGATTTAATATGCCTGAAGCCGGTGCCATTGGAATTATTGGTGGTGCTGATGGCCCAACAGCCATATTTTTATCGTCAAAACTTGCAAATGGAGGAATTATAAACGGACTTCAAACTCAAAATTTAATTGGCCCAATTGCAATTGCTGCATACTCTTATATGGCCTTAGTGCCTGTTATTCAGCCTCCTATCATGCGCCTTCTAACAAGTAACAGAGAAAGAGTTATACGCATGAAACCTCCAAGAGCAGTAAGTAAACTCGAGAAAATAATTTTCCCAATAGTTGCATTAATACTTACAACTTTTATTTCTCCGGGAGCACTGCCATTGTTAGGAATGTTGTTTTTTGGAAATATCTTGAAAGAGAGCGGAGTTACAAAGCGTCTTGCCGATACAGCCAGAAATTCGCTGATTGATATAGTTACAATACTTCTGGGGTTAACAGTTGGGGCATCAACACAGGCCGATGTATTCCTCACTTCTCAAAGTATATTGATTTTTGTGTTGGGAGCGTTATCGTTTATTGTTGCTACTGCAGGAGGAGTTATGTTTGCCAAATTTATGAACCTTTTCCTTACAGAAGGAAAGAGAATCAATCCATTGGTAGGAGCAGCAGGAGTTTCCGCAGTTCCCGATAGTGCAAGAGTTGTTCAAACCGAAGGTTTAAAATACGATTCTTCAAATCACCTGTTAATGCATGCCATGGCACCTAATGTTTCCGGTGTTATTGGTTCGGCAGTTGCTGCAGGTATTATGATGAGTTTTTTAATGTAGGATAGATTTCTTTTAAATTAATATCAATCAAACACTCTTTTTGTAATTTTATTAGGTTGATATTAACTTACATTTCATATTTTTGTATTCCAAATACACATTATGCTTATAATTGGAATTGCCGGAGGAAGTGGGTCTGGAAAAACTACCGTTGTAAATAAAATTGTTGAGGCTTTACCTCCTGATGTTGTTACTGTAATTCCTCAGGATGCATATTATTTTGATAATGGCCATCTTTCAAAAGAAGAAAAACTAAAAATTAATTTCGATCACCCTAATTCCATCGAATGGAGTTTACTTATTAAGCATCTTCAAATGCTGAGAAAAGGTGAAAGTATTGAGATGCCCAATTACGATTATGTAAGTTGTGCCAGACTAGATACTGTAGACATTATCAAGCCAAACAGAATAATAATTGTAGAAGGTATTTTGGTTCTTACCAATAAATTGTTGAGAGACTTAATGGATATAAAACTTTTCGTTTTAACTGATGGCGATGACCGATTAATGCGAATTATAAGCAGAGATACTATTTCCAGAGGACGTTCAATTGATGATGTACTAACTCATTATAGCAAGTTTGTGAAATTAATGCATGAGCAGTTTATTGAACCCACCAAAAAATTTGCCGACGTAATAATTCCCCAGGGGGGAAATAATAAGGTAGCAATAGAAATGGTTGTTTCAAGAATAAAAATGCAACTCAATAAATGAGCTTAAATAGCAATATAAAAAGCCCCTGTATTCATGTTTGTGTTAAAAACGAAGTAGATATCTGCATGGGGTGTTTTAGAACAATGGAAGAAATACGTTCGTGGTATAAATATACCGATGAAGAAAAGTTAGAAGTAAAAGATAAGGCAAATCACAGGAAATTGGAATTTCATAAAAACCTACCATTTAATTAATTAAACTTCATTTACTCTACGAATTAGTAAAAAATACTCTCCGATTTTATAAGTTATATCATAATTAATTTTTAGTTAAAACTGTTAATGTGCATAATAACAGGGATTTACTGGCTTTGGTCTAAAAGTTGCTCAGTCACATAGCCGTTAAAATCAAAATTATGTTAATCTATATTATTGCTATTTATCTAGTTATTACTTTTTTACTTACCGCTATTGGTATAGAAAAATACAGTGAGGGTCTAAAAATATTTATTACTAGTTTATTGTTAACACCATTGGTAGGTTTATTATTAATGTTACGACAAAGGAGAAGGTCATCACGCATAAGTTATTATTATTGCGAAGAATGTGATTATATTTTTCCTGTTAAGATGTCGCATTGTCCGATTTGTGCCGAACAGCATAAAAAGATAAAACTGACAAAATATACCAGTCCTAATGATGTTACCAAGAGTATTAAAACCCTTAAAGTTGCATAATTAAAGCCGCCTTGCCTCAGGCAAGGCGGCTTTTGCTAAATTGCAATTATTTATCAATCCTTCATTTCTTTTCTCTCCGCCTTTTCCATAAAATGGTCTACTACTAAACCTATACCACCGAAAAGAAAAATCATTGAAAAATATGCGGATTCTTCTTCCATTACTCCCGTATTGAATAAAATACTACCTAAAATTACTCCTACAGCAACTCCAATACATAGTAATCCTACTTTTAGTGCAATAAACGATTGACGTTTTTGCGGACTAATAAAAAATGATGCGTCAGCTCCTTTATCTAAAAGGGCTAGTCTTTCTTTCTTTCTTACAAATAACTGAATAGTTGAATATACAAATCCAAATATTATTGCTGTTATTAAAACTGGTGCGAACTCGTTCATGATATTAATTTTTAATTTCTAATTTTATGTTTGCCTTTTTGACGCATCATAATTTATACGGTTACAATTATTGAAAAAATTATTATATTTGATGCCTGCTAATTTTTAATTATTATGAGCAACATTTTTAGAATAACCAGAAAAATGACCTATCGCTCAATAAAAAAACGCGATAGTTTTGCGTAATTCCTCTTCCTTCATTTCCTGAAGGACATACCTTAATAAATTATTTATTATTTAATTTTATTACAATGGAATTACCATTTGCAGAATCATATAAAATAAAAATGGTCGAGTCGTTAAAAAGAAGTACTCGACAGGAAAGAACGAAATGGATAAAGGAAGCCGGGTTCAATTTATTCAATTTAAGTAGCGACAAAGTATTTATCGATTTGCTTACCGACTCAGGTACCGGAGCCATGAGCGACAAACAGTGGTCGGAAATGATGTTGGGCGATGAGAGTTATGCAGGCGCATCTTCATTTTTTAAACTTAAAGCAGCGATAAAAGAAATAACAGGTTTCGAATATTTCCTACCCACTCATCAGGGCAGAGCAGCAGAAAATGTACTTTTTTCTTCTAAAATTAAAGAAGGAGATATTATCCCAGGCAACTCACATTTCGATACCACAAAGGGTCACATAGAATTTCGTAAAGCTCATGCTGTGGATTGTACCATAGATGAGGCTTTTAATACAACCCTCGATCATCCTTTTAAAGGAAATGTTGATCTTAATAAACTGGAGGAAGTTTTAAAAACTTATCCAAAAGAAAAAATTCCTTTAATTATTGTTACGGTAACCTGTAATTCTTCTGGCGGACAGCCGGTTTCAATGGAAAATATGCGTGATGTAAAAAAAGTGGCCGATAAATACGGAATCCCTGTATTTTACGATTCGGCACGCTTTGCTGAAAATGCATATTTTATTAAGCTAAGGGAAAAAGGTTATGAAGATAAAACTGTTAGAGAAATAGTTAGAGAAATGTTTTCCTATGCCGACGGTATGACAATGAGTTCGAAGAAAGATGCCATTGTTAATATGGGAGGCTTTATTGGCTTCAGGCATGAAGAAGATTATGATGCGGCTAGTGTTTTCAATATTTTGTTTGAAGGTTACTTATCATATGGTGGCATGTCGGGAAGAGATATGAATGCTCTGGCACAAGGTCTTTATGAAGGAACAGAATTCGACTATCTGGAAACACGAATAGGCCAAGTGGCTTATTTGGGAAAGAAACTAAAAGACTATGGCATTCCAATTCAGTATCCATATGGAGGTCATGCCATTTTTGTGGATGCCAAAAAGTTTTTACCAAATGTTGCAAAGGAAGAATATATTGCTCAAACACTTGGAATTGAATTATATATAGAAGGTGGTGTCAGAGGAGTTGAAATAGGAACACTTTTGGCCGACAGAGATCCTGATACCGGAGAAAACCGTTATCCCGACCTTGAATTATTACGCCTTGCAATTCCAAGACGGGTTTATACCAATAACCATATGGATTATGTGGCGGCTTCCATAATTAATGTATTCGACCGTAGAGACAAGATAAAAAATGGATACAAAATTGTTAAAGAAGCACCAATCTTAAGACATTTTACTGTTAAACTTGAAAAGGTTTAGAAGGATAATAGTCAAATGGTCGAAAAGTCAAACTGTCTAAAAGTCGGGGTAATAGATATCAATTTAGCGAATCAATTTTCTAAAAACCCGATTATTCCAACCACAACCGAATTTCAACCATTGGACCCATAGGCCATTCGACTATTCGACCATTCGACTATTCACTCTTGCTATAAATAGTTTGTGTAGGGAAAGCAAACTCCAGTTTATTTGCATTAAATCGTTTTAATATTTCCATATTGATATTGTTCATGGTTTCATATATACCAGAACCTTTTCTTATATAATATACAAATCTTATATTTAAAGAAAAATCGTTAAAAGCAGTGAAAGAAGTTGATGTTATGTCTTCTATAACATCCACATTATCAGCGGTTATTTGCTTTAGAACTTTCATGGCTTCTTCCATTTTCTCCACAGGAGTATCATAAGTTAAGCCCAGGTTTAGTGTAATTTTTCTGCTGGGTTCCGAACTAACATTAACTATGGTATTATTAGCTATATCCGCATTTGGTATAGTAACCAGTCGTCCATCCAATGTCCTTATCCTGGAACTTCTAATACCAATTTCTGTAACGAAGCCTTCAAGGCCATTTGTAATTATTCTGTCTTTTATTTTAAAGGGCTTATCAGTAAACAATACAAACCCTCCAAAGAGATGAGAAACAGAATCTTTAGCAGCCAGAGCAAATGCCAAACCTCCTAGTCCCAGTCCTGCTATAAGTGCAGCAACATCATATCCGGCATTGTTTAAACCTACCACAATAGCAAGTACCCAAATTCCAGTTTTTATGGATTTGCGGGCTATGGGCATTAACTGATCATCGAGGTCGGTTTCGGTTTTTTCAACCAGAGGAACAAGATACTCCTCTATCATTGAATCCATAAATCTTGTAACAAACCATGCTGCATTAAATGTTATAAGTAAATAATATGCATGTTTTATTAACTTTAAATTTTCCTCATCAAGTGTTAAGGTAGTTAATCCATACCAAATGCCTAAAATAATAATTGCGAAAACTGCAGGCTCTTCAAATTTATCTACCAGTATATCGTCAAATTTGTTTTTAGTCCTTTTAGTAATCTGTTTTACAAAGCGGCCGATTAAGAAAAAAATAACCTTCGCCAACAAAATAGAACCAATAATAATTGCAAAGGCAATTACCCAATCTAAAACAGTATTTCCGTAAAATTCTTTGTTAAAAAACTCTTCCATTATAAATAATTTGGTGTGAAATCTACGAACAAAAATAATGATAATTAAAACAAAATTAATTTATTGAATTATCTTTACATAAAATAAAATCAAATATCATGGCATCACGATCATTAAACAACTGGATGGTATTAACCTTTAACGGGATAATTGCAATTTTATATGGCCTAATGGCTATGTTTGTTTCTGAAATTACTCTATTAAGCATAGTAATGTACTTTGGAATAGTAATTCTTATAATAGGTTTGGCAATGCTTTTTGGTGTTGTAAATAATATGAAAAATAATCTGCCTTATGCCGGCGATATGACTATTTCAATAATTACAATTATAATAGGAGCATTATTAACATTTTATACTCAACGCTCATTACAAATATTTGTAATTGTAATTGGAAGTTGGGCTATTTTGCTGGGTGTGCTACAGTTATTTATTTTGATAAAAGGTAATTTTGGCAAAGGAACCAGTAATGTATTACTCGTGAATGGTATAATAACTCTTGCTTTTGGAACCATTCTTTTCTTTAATCCCTTTGAGTCGGCACGATATTTAGTAATAATAAGCGGAATACTTGCTTTTATTTTAGGTATAATATTAATTTCGGTTTCTATAAAGTTAAAAAATCTGATTCCTCCTGATCCGGATTCTGAAATTTAATATCCAAAATACGTAACTGAAGACTTGTTCTTCCCTGCCAGGTATTTTCTTCAATATGATAGCATATGCTGAAAGGCACTGCCTGTTTTATTTTATCGTAATGATGTCCTAAATTAAAACCTATTGATGGTATTGGGGCGCCTCTTTTTGTTGTTTGTACAACAGAAAATTTAAGATGTTTCTGCCCGTTTTTTCCAACAATTTTTGCGTATCCTGTATCAATTACATTATTGGAAACAAATACCGGCGACATATTGCCCGGGCCGAAAGGGGCAAACTGTTTCAATATTTTAAAGAACTTTACATTAACATCGGAAACATCCAATTCTTCGTCAATGGCAATTTCCGGAGTCATAAGTTCTTCACTCAGATTTTCATCTGCATATTTTTGAAATTCTGCTTTAAAAAGGTCCAGTTTTTCCGGCTTTAAAGCCAGTCCTGCAGCATAAGTATGTCCGCCAAAATGCTCCAGCATATAACTCGAATTATCTATGGCATCGTAAATGTCGAAACCTTTTATCGATCGGGCAGAACCTGTTATGAAATCGCCCGACCTTGTGAAAACGATGGTAGGCTTATAAAATTTTTCTATTAGACGGGAGGCAACAATACCAATAACTCCTTTATGCCATTCGGGATTGAAAACAATAGTGGCTTTTTTATTGGTATTTTGTATGTTTTGCTCAATTTGCTCAATAGCCTCCCTGGTAATATTGGTGTCGAGATCTCTGCGTGTGGAATTTAGTTCATTAATTTGGGCGCCGAGTTTTTCTGCGTATTCTGTATTGGTACTTATCAGAAGTCGTACAGAGTTTGTGGCATTCTCAATACGTCCTGCGGCATTTATTCTTGGTCCCAAAGAGAACACCAAATCGCTGATAGTGATTTCCTTGCTGAAATAAAATTTCGAGGCTTTATCCTCCGTAGGAAGTACGCCCGCCGATTTTAAAATAGAACATATTCCATTACTGGGCTCTGTATTAATTTTTTTAAGTCCATAATAAGCCAAAACCCTGTTTTCGCCAACCATGGGAACTATATCGGCTGCAATGCTAACAACCACTAAATCGATGAGGCTAAAAACTTTTTTCTCAGAAATATTTTTTTTGCTGGCAATTGCCTGAGCAAGCTTAAACCCAACACCACAACCCGATAATTCTTTAAACGGATAATTGCAATCGTCCTGTTTTGCATCCAGAACGGCAACGGCTTCCGGAATACTGTCTCCCGGTCGGTGATGGTCGCATATTATAAACTCAATACCCTTTTCTTTTGCATATAAAACTTTATCTACTGCTTTAATACCACAATCGAGGGCAATCATCAAACCGGCTCCTACGCTCTCTGCATAGTCAATTCCTTTGAATGAAATTCCATAGCCCTCATTATATCTGTCGGGAATATAAAATTCAACATTTTTGTAAAAGAATTTGAGGAAAGTATATAATAAAGAAACCGCGGTTGTACCATCAACATCATAGTCGCCGTAAACCATTATTTTTTCACCTTTTTCAACGGCCAACAAAACCCTGTCGACGGCTTTGTCCATGTCTTTCATCAAAAAAGGATCATGAAGGTGTTCAAGTTTAGGTCGAAAGAATTGCTTAGCTTCATCAAAAGTAGTTACTCCTCTCGAGAATAATAAACTGACTAATTTTTGGTTAATATTAAGTTCTTTCGACAAGCGCTCAACACTCTCAATATCTGTCTTATTATTTAATATCCATCGCTTATCCATCGGGAGAGAGTTTAATTTGTAAAGATAATTATTAATAGGATGCATCAAACAATAAATTGGACATTTGAGTATTTTTTTGAACCCAAAAGACGCATCATATTTGTTATCAAACACTTAATAATTCTGGTTCAGAAAAACTTATTAAGGCCTTTACTAGATTTTTAATTGGGTAATTTTTTATTGAGGAAACATAAGAGATATTTTAAACAAAATTAAAAAGATTAATCCGAAATCTGAACTTTCAGTCCTACTTCAATTATCCCGGGAGTTTTTATTTTCGTCATTTTGTTTTCTATACGTACTTTACAAATTCCGCTTTCGCTAAAAAGCATTTCATTGCGAATGGGTAGTTCTATGTCCCAAAAATCACCTGCCCCTTCTGATTTCCATGAACCTTCTTTGGTTTTAAGTTTAAAATGATAATCCCTCGACATGCTTGCTCCCGAAGGTGTATAAAAAGTAATATTCGCATCTAAATAATCATAAGGATATTGGGTATGATGCCTTAATAGCAAATCGAAATCCAACTTTTGATCTTTTTGAACATCCACATCAAAAGTGAGTATATCAAACCTGTCCCAGCTTATATTATCAAAACGATTATACTCCTTGAAAACGGTTTTTTGTCCGCAGGAACCCAGGATAAGCACTAATGTCAAAAAGAAAACTATTTTTTTCATGAGGCAAATTTAAATAATTGTTGGTAATTAATACCGGCGCCTGCGATGCTAAATTTAAAAATTAAGTATTTATAACTCAAATTAATATTCATTCAGTAAACAGAGTATTATACAACTCAAAAACTTTTTAACTAACTTCGTTCCCAAAAAAATCATATAATGCTAATACGAACAATAATATTTCTGATAATTAATTTCGCCGCTCTGGGAATTGGCGGACTTTTTACAGGTAAAGGGGTTCCCTCGCAATGGTATCAAAATTTAAACAAAGCACCCTGGACACCACCCGGCTGGTCCTTCGGTGCCGCCTGGACATTCATAATGATTGCTTTAGCATTTTATATGGCTTATGCCTGGGAAAATATTCCTAAACGTAATTTGCTGATTGTATTATTTGCCATACAATGGGTACTTAATGTTTCATGGAATCCATTGTTTTTCAAATATCATGAGGTAATGCTTGCCCTGATAGTAATTGTTGCCTTAACAGTATTGGTTGCCCTTATATTGTTTTTATTTTTCGGAGACGTGAAATACTGGTCGTTTTTATTGCTTCCCTATTTAATATGGCTTATCATTGCCACCTCTCTAAATGCATATATTTTATTTAAAAACTAATGAGTAATAATGACAAGCAAGCATCTCTCACAGGGATAAGAAAAACAATTAACATTTTTTGGTTTCGTCGCGATCTCAGGCTGGATGATAATACCGCTCTCAATAAAGCCCTTGAAGGGAAGCATGCCGTATTACCAATATTTATTTTCGATGAAAATATAATTGATGAATTACCAAAAGATGATGCACGGATTAGTTTTATTTATAACAACTTAAGTGATATCAATAAAGAGTTAAAAACCTATGGCAGCGGAATAAAAATATATAAAGGAAAGCCATTGGAAGTATGGAAATCCATATTAGAGAATTATGATATAGAAGAGGCTTATGCCAATGCCGATTATGAGCCATATGCCCTTAAAAGAGACGCAACAATTGATGGTTTATTGAGAAATAAAGGGGTTAAAAAAGGACTTCAGACATTTAAGGATAGTGTTATTTATGAGAAGGATGAGATAGTTAAAGAAAACAACGAAGCTTATACAGTTTTCACTCCCTATAAAAATCGCTGGTTATTTAATTTTAATTCCGATACATCGGATGAAGGAAGCCGTTTTATTCCGGCTGATTTCCACCCCGAGAAAAATGTTGGTTTTACAAATTTTAAAAATGATTTTCCGGACTTGGAAAGTTTAGGTTTCCAACAGTCACGCATCGGGGTAAACCCCTATAATATAAATGATTTAAAAGATTATGCCGCTATAAGAGATATTCCGCATATGGATGGCACTTCACATTTAAGTACGCATTTACGGTTCGGAACCATAAGTATTAGAAGGGTTATAAGTAATCTCAAACCTGCGGATGAAGTATTTCTCTCGGAACTGATTTGGAGAGAATTTTTTATGCAGATACTTTATAATTTTCCCAGGGTTGAAAAGGAGAATTTTAAAAAGAAATATGATGCTATTACATGGCGTAATAATGAGGAAGAGTTTGAAGTTTGGTGTAGAGGAGAGACCGGTTTTCCTCTTGTGGATGCGGGAATGCGACAACTTAACGAAAGTGGATATATGCATAACCGGCTGCGAATGATAGTAGCAGGGTTTCTTTGTAAGCATTTGCTTATCGACTGGAAATGGGGGGAGGCGTATTTTGCAAAGAAACTACTGGATTATGAACTATCGTCGAACAATGGCAATTGGCAATGGGCAGCAGGAACAGGCTGCGACGCTGCTCCTTATTTCAGAATTTTTAATCCCATAACCCAGTTAAAAAAGTTCGATCCGGAATATAAATATGTGAAAAAGTGGATACCCGATTTTCATGATAATTATAATATTAAACCAATAGTGGAACATAGGTTTGCGAGAGAGAGGGCGCTGAATGTTTATGGCGGAGGGCTTGATAAGGCTAAAGGTTAAGGGCTAAAGTGCGCTAGAGTTCATAGAGTTAAATGTTAGTTCCCAAAACGAATCCGCGGTAATCCGCTCAATCAGCGGCAGGCCCGTTCCCATATAAATGAAAGCGCTTTAATGTTATGAGTTATGTCCTGAAACCTCAGAATGAATTATGATTTAATGACTTGCAGGAAAACCATGCCTACATTAAAACTTGAGCAGGCAATGACCACCTTCACTAAAGTTACGGAGGATAAAAATGACTCCCTCCTACATTTCATATTAGAGGGCAAAGAATGACCAATGACTAATCACCAATATCCATTCACCTTAAAACTTTTATATTTTCGGCAGGAACCATTTTGATATTATCTTTGTCAAATAAAAAAAAATTAAAATTTAATTATTAAGGAAGAATTATGAGAAAAAGTAAATTACTATTGTTTTTATTATCTTTTATATTATTGGCTTTTAGCGTCAATTGGGTTATAGGAGATATTAAAACCAGCGAGAGAGAAAAACGGGCACAATTAAAAACCTACGTTGATAATAATGGATACTGGATAGAAAAAGCCAAGGAAGGACTAACTGTTCTTAATCCTGAGGTGAAAGTTCCTTCAGCAATTTATAAAGGATCGAAAATAAAAGCGGCATCTGTTATTACAGAAGATTCACCTGATGTGCCGGTGGTTGACGAGAACTCATCCACACAAAGTGAGAATTCTATTTTTGTGGATCCAAATTCAAACGAAATAGCACTTAACTCTAATAACTCAACTTCTGTTGGCGGACCACCACTTTATGGCGCCGATTACTTATATACTTTTGATATAGGAGAAACATGGGGCGGGTCTTATAACGGAGCAGGCGGAAGCAATAGCGGTGACCCAGCAGCATGTATTGGTACCGATGGAAGATGGTATGTTGGAATGATTTCCAATAGTGGCCAGGCTGTTGCTTATTCCGACGACCAGGGAGAATCATGGACAAAGGTACAGGTAGCACCAAACCCTGGCTCTCTGGCTGATAAGAACCATATGTGGATCGACACAAAAGAAGGTAGTCCTTACGAGAATTATCTTTATAATTCATGGACAGACTTCGGCGGCACATATAACAATCAGGTTGTGCTAAAACGTTCGACAGATAATGGCGAATCATGGGGGCCTAAAGTAGTTCTTAGTCAGGCTGTTAATGCCGGTAACCATAACCAGGGAGTTAATATTAGCACAGGGCCTAATGGCGAAGTTTATGCCGTTTGGACAATTTATGATAACTGGCCTTCAGATGAAGATGCTCTCGGATTTGCAAGATCTTTCGATGGTGGAGAAACCTGGGAAGATTCGTATAGGATTATTAATAATATTAGAGGTATAAGAAACACAGGAGTTCCTCAAAATATGAGAGTTAATGCTTTTCCATCTATGGCCGTAGATTGTAGTGATGGCTCAAATAGTGGTGCTATATATGTAGTTTGGTCAAATGTTGGAGAGCCTGGTATAAATACAGGGAACGATACCGATATTTATATGATAAAATCAACCGACGATGGAGATACATGGTCGGATCCAATACGTGTAAATCAGGATGAAACCGGAAAGGGAAAAACACATTATATGCCATGGGTAGCTGTTGATGCCACCAGCGGTACTGCAAGTGTTATTTTTTATGATAACCGTAATGTAAATAATAATCAGGCTGAAGCATGGGTTGCTAATTCGAGCGACGGCGGTAATAGTTGGGAAGATTTTAGAGTAAGTGATGTTGCTTTTACTCCTGTCCCAATTCCCGGAATGGCAAACGGATATTTTGGTGATTATTTGGGCATTCATGCTGTTAATGGTAAGGTTTATCCTGTCTGGACCGACAATAGATCAGGTCATGCCATGACTTATGTTTCAGTGTTCGAAACACTACAAATAACCTCTCCTTTTGATCTTCAAGCTTCAGTTGATCAGGAAACAGGTGAAGTAAGTCTTACATGGGAATATACTGAAGGTACAGGATTTCAAAATTTTAGAGTTTATAGAGACGAAAACCTTATTGAAGAAACAAACGAATTGTCGTTTACCGAAACTCTTTTAAATTATGGTTATTATAACTATCAGGTAACAGCATATTATGGAGGAGATAATGAGTCGACGGGCCCTCTGGAGGAAATTCAGTATGGTAGTTCTACCATTGAAGTTATTCCCGGAGAATATGTGGCTAATGTATATATCGATGGCACTCAAACACAACAGATGAAAATAAAAAATACCGGGGTTCTCGACCTTGAGTATTCTTTATCACCATTCTTCCCAAATAATTCTGTTGCTTTAAATCCTGCCAAAGGTGGAGGTGATGAATATATTAACAGAGTGGAATTTGCCAATATCGATAATCGTTCGGCATATAATCCTTACACACATTATAAAGATAGTCCGGGCATCCTTAAAAGCAAAAATGCATATGAAATAAAAGTTCATACTGCCAATGCTTATGCAGAAGATGTTTGTTATGTTTGGATAGACTTAAATGCAAACAGTAAATTCGACGAAAGTCCTGTAAAACTTGAATCTAATGATGATAATTCGCTATTCTATGGTATTATTAATATCGAAAAAGGCAGTGCTCAGGGAATTACAAATATGAGAGTTCGCCTTTCGGCAGATAGAAAAATGAATGCTTTAGAAGACACAGAATATGGTGAAACAGAAGATTATACTTTGTTGATAGCTGACTGGTTAAGCATTGATCCTGAAGAAGCAATTATAGAACCGGGAGATTCATTAATGGTAGCTCTTAACTTTGATGCTACTGACCTGGAACAAGGTGTTTATAACGATCAGGTTAAACTGAGAACCAACGATTTGAATAATCCTTTCTTTAATATTCCTGTAACAATGAATGTTACTGACCTTCAGATAACTGCATCGGCAGATCCTGAAACAATTTGCGTGGGCGAAAGCACTTCACTAATGGCTAATCCCGTTGGAGGAAGTGGAACTTATACATATTCATGGATATCCATACCAGATGGATTTACTTCCGACGAGCAAAACCCGCTTGCTTCACCAGAAGTTAATACATCATACATTGTTTCTGTTAACGACGGAATTATAATAATGACAGATACTGTTGACATTACTGTAAATGAAGTCCCTGTTGTAAATTTAGGCGACGATCAGATACTATGCGGAGAAATTGAATATACCTTAGACGCAGGTAATGAAGGAGCTTCTTATTTATGGTCGACAGGTGATGAAACTCAAACAATTGTTGCCACAGGCAGTGGAGAAGTTGAATTTTGGGTTGATGTTACCAATGCGGGAGGATGTACAAGCAGAGATGAGATAGTTTTAACTTTTGCTGATTATCCTGTTGTTGACATAGGTGCAGATACTACTCTTTGCGGAAAAAGTAATATTACATTAAATGCAGCTAATGAAGGTTCCTCTTATCTATGGTCAACAGGTGATGAAACACAAACAATTGTTGTGGATACTGCAGGCTTTGGTTATGGTGTACAAAACATCAGCGTTGTTGTTACTTCTCCTTATGGATGTGATGCTGAAGATGAAATTGCAGTCGACTTTCTAGATTGTACCGGGATAAATGAAAATGCAGCAAAAGTTGAATTCAGTGTTTATCCTAATCCAGGTGATGGCTTGATAAACATTAATTTCAATAGCATTTCCAGCGACAAAATTAACATCCGTATTATCGACCTAAGCGGAAAAGTTGTTTATTCAGAGAAAGATATTTTGGTAAACAGCAATCTGAAAAAGCAAATAAACCTGAGAAATTCAGCAAAAGGTGTTTACTCAATATTCGTTGAGGGAGATGGCTATGTGCTTGACAAAAAGGTGGTTATAAAATAATATATCATTAATAATTTTACTTAGGGAGGGCTGCATTTTATGTGGCCCTTTTTTTGTTAAGGCCAAAGTGGGAAAGGCTAAAGTATAACTTTAAACTTTAGTGCACTTATAACTTTATGAACTCTATGAACTCTTAACTTTAGGCACTTTATAAACTATATCACAAAAAAAAACGCAACCATTATAATAGGCAGATTGTCAGGTTTATTACGGTTTATATTCAATTTTTTATATATTTGATGTTAATTAAGCAAGCATTTATCAAAAAGTTTACAATTTCGTTTTTTGTTATTATCTTGCAAACCAATAATTATTAGAAACTAATTACAATGAAATGAAAAGAAATCGACTCTTTATCATCGCCTTTTTAATAGGCATTTTAGGGTTCAGCATTAACTGGGCCATTAGTAGTAGTAATCCTTCGGAGCGGGAAACCAGAAATAAGGTTGATACCCGTATCGACAATTTAAATTATTGGGTT
Organism: Marinilabiliales bacterium; assembly: GCA_002869365.1. Lineage (GTDB taxonomy): Bacteria > Bacteroidota > Bacteroidia > Bacteroidales > F082 > BM524. Next base: position 20,147 of record PKTA01000033.1, read on the forward strand.
GATATGGCCGAGAAGGGCTATATTGATTTTAACCCTGATATTAAAGTTCCTCTTGGAGTTTATACTGGAAGTCAAATTGAAGCATATAGTGTTTTAACTGAGGACTCCCCAGATGTTCCTGTAACAGAGGTAAACTCAACACAAAGTGAAAACTCTGTTTTTGTGGATCCTAATAATCCTGATGTAGTCCTAAATTCAAATAACTCAACACAGAACCCGGTAGGGAGTCTTTATGGAGCCAACGATTTCCATTCTTTTGATGCTTCAGAAACCTGGGAAGGTCAGGTACAAGGTGTCGGTGGAGGTAATTCCGGTGACCCAACAACAGCAATAGGACTTAATGGAAGATGGTATGTGAACTTTATCAGTAGTCCCGGAGGTATGGGAATATCTTATAGCGACGACCAGGGTTCATCATGGACAGCAGTTCCTGTGGCTCCAAACCCAGGAAGTTTAGCGGATAAAAACCATATGTGGATCGACAACAGTTCCTCAAGTCCTTATGAAGGAAATCTTTATATAGCATGGACAAACTTTGGTGGTGCCAGCGATACCGAAATTGCAATAAGTACATCAAGTGATGAGGGTTTAACATGGACAACCATAAATAATATTAGTGGTGCCGTTAATGCCGGAAATCATAATCAAGGAGTAAATATTTCTACAGGACCTGATGGTGAAGTTTATGTTGTTTGGGCTATTTATGATAGTTGGCCATCCGATGAAACAGCAATAGGCATGGCGGTATCCTATGATGGTGGTCTTACTTTTGAACCTGCAGAAAGAGTTATAAATAATATTAGAGGTATAAGAAGTACCGAAACAAGTAAAAATATGCGTGTTAACGCTTTCCCTGTTTGTGCTGTAGATAATAGCAACGGACCTAACAGAGGAGCTCTTTATGTAGCGTGGTCAAATGTTGGAATTCCAGGGGTTAATACTGGTAATGATATAGATGCATATATTAGCAAATCATCCGACAATGGTGAAACATGGTCTACTGCCATTAAAATGAATCAGGACGAATCAGGACTAGGCAAAGAGCATTATTTCCCGTGGATAACTGTTGATCCTTCAAATGGTGTTATTTCTGCCGTATTTTATGACGATAGAAATGTAAGTAGCAATCAGGCAGAAGTTTATTGTGCAAATTCAGAAGACGGTGGTCTTACATGGGAAGATTTTAAAGTGAGTGATGTTAGTTTTACTCCATCAGCAATTCCCGGACTTGCCGGAGGTTATTTTGGTGATTACCTTGGCATTTATGCTCAGGACGGATGGGTTTATCCTGTTTGGACTGACAACCGTACTGGTAGTGCAATGACATATTGTTCTCCTTATCAAACAAATCCTCTTAACAGACCAACTGATATGCTTGGAACTGTAACTTTCGAAACAGGTGAATGCAATTTAATCTGGACTTATATAGAAGGTGAAAACTTCCTTGGATTTAACCTATACAGAGATAATGAATTAATAGCCTCAGAATTAACCGACACTACTTTTGTGGACATGCTTCCTGATTACGGAGTTTATGATTATCAGGTTACAGCAACCTATACTGAAGAAATGGAATCGAGTGCAACTGGAACCAGTGTTCAATGGGGAGATGCTCATATTGCGGTTAGTCCTTTTGAAATTCATGAAACTTTAGCCGTTGACTCTATCTCAACTAAACAGATTACTATTATCAATACCGGTCAGTTAGAATTGGTATATAATATCTCAACATTCATACAGGAAGATCGTGATGTTTTGGATTATTGTGATGCCTTAGGCGGTGGAGATGAGTATATTAGCCGTGTTTCGCTTGGAGATATCGACAATGAATCCACGAGCACATATTATGGTGATTATACTGATCAATCAACTTCTGTTGAAATTGGTGGATCATACATATTAACGGTTGCCAACGGTAATGGTTATAATCAGGATCAGTGCGCCGCTTGGATCGACTGGGATCAGAATGGTGAGTTTGATGATGGAACTATTTATTTTAATGGAAGTCCTGGTAATGGCCCATACACTGCTACTATAGAACCTCCTGTTGGAGCCGCAACAGGTGATACAAGAATGAGAGTGCGCATTAGATATACAGGAGATTTATTCCCATGTGGTAATACACAGTACGGTGAAGTTGAAGATTATTAAATAAATGTTAAGGGATGGCTTGATATTTCTCCAACAATTGGAGTAGTTCAACCAGGAGATACTACTGTTATAGATGTATTATTTGACTCGCATGATATGGATCCGGGAGAATATGCTGCCACAGCAATGTTTACCTCTAACGACCCTCTTGCTAATGAAGTTCAGGTTGAATTGAGTTTGACAATTACAAATATGCTTGTTGATGCAAATGCAGAAAGTGAAATTTTATGTAGTGGAGAAGAAACTATAATTACATCAGATGTTTATGGTATAGAAGGTAGTTTTACCTACGAATGGTCGTCGAATCCTGCAGGATTTACTTCTGCTGATGCCGATGTAGCGGTTATGCCTGACGTTGATACATGGTATTTTGTTAGTGTTACCGATACTTCCGGAGCAAACTCAATGGATTCTGTTTACATAATGGTTTATGACCTCCCGGTTGTTAATATTGGTGCTGATACTACTTTCTGCCCAGATGTTGTTTGGACATTAAATGCCGGAAACTCTGGATCATCATATTTATGGTCGAATGGAGAAGAAACACAAAGCATTACTGTTGATACAGCAGGTTATGGATATGGTGTACAGGAATACAGTGTTGAAGTTACCAGCCAAAACGGTTGTGTTTCATCTGATGAAATAACACTTGAATTTGTTGATTGTACAGGAATTAATGAACTTGAAAACACTGTTGATGTTAAAGTTTATCCTAATCCTTCAAACGGAATATTTAATTTAAAAATTAATGCTGATAAAAGCAGCCTTGTTGAGATAATGGTTGTCAGTACAAATGGCCGTGTGGTTTACAAAAAATCTGATGTTAATTTAAATGGAGAGTCAAACATAAATATTGATCTTAGTACCTTCGCAAAAGGTGCTTACCAATTACTCATCAGAAATGATAAAGGAATGATAAATAAAAAATTAATCTTAAAATAAATTACTAATTAAATAGATACACAAATGAAGAAACTATTATCATTATTAATCGTTCTATCGTTAGTGGGGTTTGCTAATGCTCAAACATTTATCAATGAGGACTTTAGCGGCGGCACTATGCCTCCAGCAGGCTGGAGTCAACTACCACTAACTTCGGGTTGGAGCAATAGTCCTACTTCAGATGCAGGAGGAAATGTTCCTGAAGCAGTATTTGAAGGGTTTAATTATACAGGTACTGCAAGATTAATTTCACCCTCAGTAAACATGAATTCTACTGATACAGCAGCCATTATTTTTAAACATAAATATATTAAAAATAATAGCGGTATTACTATTGGTGTTGCCACCAGAAGCGGAGGTGACTGGAATACAGTATGGGAATTAACTCCAGGTGAAGATATTGAAGCTGGTGAAGTAAGTATACTTCTTACAGGAGATCAGGTAAATGGATCTTATTTTCAACTATCTTTCTTTTTATCAGGAAATTTAAGCGGAGTTGGAGCATGGTATTTGGATGATATACAGTTCTTTGCACCATTATCCTTTGATGCAAAATTATCATCTGTTTCAATACCATCGGTTATTTATAATCCTGCTCCTGTTATTGGTAAAGTTATGAATATTGGTAATACTGTGGTAGATGAGGTAAATGTAAGCTGGATAAACTATTCAGGTATTGAAAAGGATTCTACTTTTACTAATCTTAACTTAGGATTTGCAGATATTGCAACTTTAGATTTTGGTGGATCATGGGCGTCTCCATTGGGAAGTCATGATTTAAAAATGTTTATCAACAGCGTTAATGGATCTGCAGATATGGATCAAACGAATGATACTTTAGTTAAATCAATTGAGTATCAATCAGTATCCTTCCCGGTAATGCCATTATTCGAGGAGTTTACAAGTTCTACATGTGCTCCATGTGCAAGTTTTAATTCACAGTTTGTACCATGGTGTAATGATCATGCTGATGAAATTATATTGCTAAAATACCAGATGAACTGGCCGGGAGCCGGCGACCCTTACTATACTGCAGAAGGCGGAACACGTCGTTCTTATTATGGTATAAATGCAGTTCCTGATTTGATTGGTATGGGAACTAATATTGCAACCTCGATTAATGCTTGTAACTCAGTACTTAATGAGGCCCAAGGATTGACAACAACATTCGATATTGCTTCTACATTCACAATGAGTGGGTCTACCATTAATGTAACAACAAATATTATTTCATTTGCTAACACATCTTCAATGAAGGTGCATAATGTTGTTGTAGAAAAAGAAACTACTGGTAATGTTGCTTCAAATGGAGAAACCTCTTTTGAACATGTAATGATGAAGATGTTCCCTAATGGAAATGGTACTAGTCAGTCATTTACCAGCGGTGTTCCTGTTCAGTTTACCTATTCTTATGATATGTCAACAACTAATGTTGAAGAATTAGACGATTTATTGATTGTTACATTTATCCAGGATCCTTCAACAAAACAGGTTTATCAAGCTGCTTACGGACCTGAAGATGCTGGTTATTCAAATGAAGCTCGTCTGTCCTCTGTTACTTTCGACGGAGAGCCATTGGAAGATTTCGATCCTGATATTTATGAATATGATGTTAAACTTCCAGAAGGAACAACTGAAGAGCCTATACTAGGTAGTGTGTCGATGGATGATAATGCCACAAGAATTACTAATATGGCCTTTAGCATTCCTGGACAGGCAAGTATCGATGTTTATGCTGAAAATCTTTACAACAAGAAAACTTATAAGTTTAATTACTATATAGAGTATGTTGGTAAAGAGGAAATTGACGCTTCTCTTGTTAAAGTATTTCCAAATCCTGCAAAAGATGAACTTATCCTCAAAGGATTTAAAAATGCTGACCTTACCGTTGTTTCATCATCGGGTCAGGTTGTAGTGCAGAAAGTTTCATATAATGGAGGCCGACTCGACATTAGTAAACTAAGTCGTGGTGTTTATTTTGTAAATATCCGATTAGAAGATAATCAAGTGGTTTATAAGAAAATTGTAGTATTGTAAACAATTGAATAAAATAATAAAAGCCCGTTTTGCAAATGCAGGACGGGTTTTTTTTGTGATTATTTGCCGACAATAATTCTATGATGAAGGGATATGGGGACAAAGTTACAGGGGAACAAGGAGGGTAAAAGCAAGTATATGAAAATCAAAAACTCGGAAGGGATTCAATATTAATATTTTTTATCCGATTCATTTCATATTTTTGCAAAAAATTATTTAGATATGCATCTTAGCGAACAAGAAATAGTAAGACGTAATGCTCTTGAAGAAATCAAGAAACTAGGAATAAATCCTTATCCACAGGCAGAATATAAAGTAAATGCAACTGCAAAGGAGGTTCATGAAAAGTTTCCTGAAGATAATACACTCTTCCAGCAGGTTAGTATGGCCGGTAGAATTATGAGCCGTAGGATAATGGGAGCAGCCTCCTTCACCGAAATAATGGACTCCACAGGCAGGATGCAACTTTATTTCAAACGCGATGAAATTTGTCCTGGTGAGGATAAAACAATGTATAATACCGTTTTTAAACGCCTGTTGGATATTGGTGACTTTATTGGAGTAAAAGGCTTTGCTTTTGTTACTAAAATGGGTGAGTTGACAATTCATGTTACCGAATATTCTATCTTGTCGAAGTCTTTGCGCCCGCTTCCTGTAGTTAAGGAAAAGGATGGTGTTACTTATGATGCATTTTCCGATCCTGACCAAAGATTCCGTCAACGCTACGTGGATTTAATAGTTAACGAAGGTGTTAAAAGTACATTTATAAAACGTGCTCAGGTAATAAAATCCATGCGTGATTTTCTAAATGATAAAAATTATCTTGAAGTAGAAACACCAATTTTACAGGCCATACCAGGAGGAGCAGCAGCACGTCCGTTTATAACGCATCATAATGCATTGGATATGCCTTTATACCTGAGAATTGCCAACGAATTGTATTTAAAAAGATTAATAGTTGGAGGTTTTGAAGGTGTTTATGAGTTTGCAAAAGACTTTAGAAATGAAGGTATGGACAGGTTTCATAATCCTGAGTTTACTCAGATGGAAATGTATGTTGCATATAAAGATTATTTCTGGATGATGGAAACCACCGAAAAAATGGTGGAAAAAATTGCCCTCGACCTTCATGGAACAACAAAAATACAAGTAGGAGATAATGTTATCGATTTTAAGGCTCCTTTCCGCAGACTGTCAATTATTGGTGCAATAGAAGAATATACAGGTATCGACGTGAGTGAAATGAATGAAAAACAACTTCAGGAAACTTGTAAAAAATTGGGTATTGAAACTGATGAGTCGATGGGAAAAGGTAAACTTATCGATGAAATATTTGGTGAAAAATGTGAACCTAATTTTATTCAACCAACATTCATTACCGATTATCCTGTGGAAATGTCTCCTCTTTGTAAACGTCATCGCGATAATGATGAACTTACAGAAAGATTTGAGTTAATGGTAAATGGTAAGGAACTTGCCAATGCTTATACCGAACTTAACGATCCTATTGATCAACGACTCAGGTTTGAAGAGCAAGCAAAACTTGCAGAAAAAGGTGATGATGAAGCAATGTTTATCGACCAGGATTTCTTGCGTGCAATTGAATACGGAATGCCTCCCACATCTGGAATGGGTATTGGTATCGACAGGTTAGTAATGATTATGACCAATCAACCGTCAATACAGGAAGTTCTCCTTTTCCCTCAAATGCGTCCGGAAGTTAAAAAGAAAGTTTTCTCTGTTTCTGATCTTATAAAGATAGGTGTAAGCGAAGAATGGGCCCCGCATGTTATAGATGCAGGATTTGACAACCTCTCTTCATTAAAAGAATCTAAAGCAACCAGCATTCATCAAAAATTAAATGTTTACCGAAAGAAAAACAAGTTAAATATTGATGCTTTACAGATAGAGGATATTAACAATTGGTTGGGGAATATTAATTAATTCCTGTCATATTTCTCGATTATTAATACGTAATTTAGGGCTATAAATAATATTGTTTCTTGCTCTAAAAGATAAAGTATGCATATAAACTCAAAAACATCTGTTAAGGTACTTATTGTAACATTATTTGTTCTGTTTTTGGCGGGCAATACAAAATCGCAAAGTTTTGCTCCCAACAGTAGTTTTATGCCGCATTGGCAGATACAGTTAAATGGAGGAACGAGTTTGTTTTTTGGTGATGTAAAGCAGTATCAATGGTGGCCTGTTTCGAATTACGAAAATGAGTGGAGAGGCGGTTTAAGCCTTCAACTAAAATATCAAATTTCACCGGTATTTGGAATACGCGGTCAGGGATTATATGGAAAACTTGGTGGTACCAGAAGAGCATGGAAAAAGTATTTCGATAACAACTATTATGAATTTAATATAAACTCAACAATTAATATTAATAACATTTTTGCCAGTTATCGCCAGGACAGATTTTTCAATGCTTATGTAATTGTTGGATTGGGACTACTAAACTATAATACATATGTTTATCAGCTGGGTTCAAATAAAAAGATTCAAACTGTTGGAGGCGGAGCAGGAAAAGGTTTTGGAGGAAGAACACTAGAGGGAGTATTTCATGGTGGTTTGGGCTTTGATTTAAGAATTAATGATCATCTGAGCGTTAATCTGGAATCTGCAAACAGAATCATAAATTCTGATATGCTCGACGGACGTATAAGTGGTTTTAAATATGATGTTTATAATTATACTTCTGTGGGTCTTTCATATAAATTTGCATTTTCGAAAAAACATAAAGGACCTGAAATGAAAAGCCCTGCACCCGATCCAAGAATCTCTAAAAACAAAAAAATCAGCGATGTTCAAACCGTTGAATATGATTTTAGAACCGAACCCGTACAGGAACCAGACTACAAAAGAACTGTTCCGGTAAAAAAAACTGAAGAGATAATTTCTGAACCTGAAATTATAGTTGTTGAAACGCCTGTTGTTGTTGAAAAAGAGGTTGTTGCTAAAGAAAATAATCATAATAAACCGTTGGAATACAGGGTTCAGATACTTGCAAAATATGGCAAAACTATTAGTCTGAATAAAATTAGTGAAATGTATAATATCCCTGCATCTATGATTAAACAGGATACTCACAACGGATATTATATTTATACTGTAGGTTCATATTCCACTTATTTGGAAGCACAGCAAAAACGAAATCAACTTAGAATGCAAAATGGTATCGGCGATGCTTTTGTTGTAGCATTTCAAAATGGTAATCGCCTTAGCAAACTACCATAAATATTTTTAGAAAATGGAAAGAACAGAATTTGATTACGATCCCAAAAGAGATAATACTCCACGAAATATTACATGGATAATAATACTTATAACTCTGGCACTTGCTATATATCTGACTACTATTCTGGTTTAATCGTTTTTCAGGAGTTTCCCTGTTTTAACTTTATTTCCTGTACTTAATTTGTATAAATACATTCCCTTAGGAAGGGTATTAATACTATGGGAATTTTATCCCCAGTTAATAGTATTCAATCCCTGCTTCGACCTTCCATCATAATGAAATACATGTTTGCCGTTAATATCAAAAATGTCAAGAATCACGTCTTCGTTACCCGTCGACATAAATCTAAACTTAATATTTTCATTAAAGGGGTTTGGATAAACTGTAATGTCAGATTCAAAATTTTCTTCTTGAGAAGAGAGCAAGTCGCTATCAATCATCAATAACTGTTTATATGTTTTAGCTGGGGTACTTATGTACATTGTGTCGCTCTGAAGTGACCCTAGCATCTCCACAGGTAAATTCCACATCACATTTATTTGAAGCGTATCATCAATTTCCATAATATATGGTAGTTGAGGCATTTCCTCAACATACCAGCCGAATTCTCCAAATTCTGTTATATCGGTAATGGTAACGTCACTATTACTGACATTAATAATATTAAGCATCTTGCCAAATATCATATCATCAGTATTCAAAAATAAAAGAGTATCGGGAGTCAAATTTAACTGGTTAACAGCACCAAACGGTTTAAATTCATGTGGATCGGGTTCACCAATATATGGGTGCTTTGCTCTGCGGCCCGACCAATCGGCTGCGTATAAATAATAATCTATTTCATCACCGGGTAAAATTCCACTAATGGTTCCGGCAAATTCATCATTTCCCTCAAAGGTCATATTTGTTTGCTGATAATCGCCTCCATTAATACTATAGTAAACAAATACCGAATCGTTATATATCGGCTGTCCTGTACACGAATATATTTCTGCATTTATTTCATAACTTTCCTGATAGGCAACATTACCCAGCAGTGGCATATGATTTATGTAAAGCATTCCCAAATCGGCTATACCTTTTGTACGGCAATGCAGGGCGTCGGTATTTAACCAACCGTCGTAATTAATTCCTACAATTTCATAACCAGGCATGGCATCTTCGTAGGATGCAATTGCTTCATCGTCCCATTGGCTTCCCGTTAGGGGAACAAAAACTTTATTGTTTAATATCAAAGAATTGGTGTATGGAGTATTAGGATAAGTTCCGGGAGCAAAAACACGATGAACTTCATAAGGTTTTCCATAAGAACTTATTTGAGTAGCAAAATAGTTTGCTGCTGCTTCATAATCGTCGTATCGGTAGTCACTTTCAGGAACCTCTGCAACAAGTACTTTTCCGGGAGAAAGGTATTTTGCCCAGCAATCGATATGTTTTATATAATCATCCAATGGATCTACCATTAAATAATAAGGATTAACATTTAAGTAACTACTAAATTTATCTGCTATTTGTTGCTCAGTAAGTTGGGGGTTTTCATCATAAACCAAATCCGTTGAAGCCGATTGTCCCATACCTGTTGTCATATAATTTCCCCCTGTATGATATACATTCATTCCATAAAGAGTAATTCCTAACATATTAGCAATTGCAGTAGGTACATTATTATCGTTTGGACGCGGACGGTTATAAGGAAAATCCATAATTCCGGGGTTTCTGTCTCCGTCGAAAACAAACCAAGGACCATAATCTCTCACCCAATAGGAGTCGGTGGGAGTTATTAAATACGACGTATTATCAAGGTTTACACCAGCAGATGCATATTGATTTTCAACAACTTGCTGTTGAGAAGCGCTAGCAACCAATGTGATAACTTCAATGTCATCGGCCATTTCTTTCACCAGACTTATTGGTATTCCAAAAGGATATCTCACTATAACTGCCTGCATTTCATCGAATTCAGCGACATTTCTAACATCGCCGGTTGGCGGATCGGTTTCTATGAAATCTCTTGCAGTATTAAGAGGTAATAACATTTCCTCTTCAGAGAGATAATGCCATTTTTTATAATCTGGTGTTTTGTCCTGTGAATTCATTTGCAAAGCCACGAGCATCAGCAATGCAATTATGTAATATTTTGCCTTCATAAACTTATTTTTATAATTATTGGAATACTGGCATAATGTATTATTGACAATTGTTATTCTTTAATTGTTGTATGTATTAAATATATTTATGTGAATTCAAAAAGTCTTCCCACTCGTCAATTCTTCCGTTTTTGAGTACTCTTGGAAATTTATTTGCGCTGCCCTCTTTACCTTTTTCTTTCATATATTCATGAAATGCATTCTCGGGAATTGCTATAACCTCTACATCTTTTACAGCCTCCATTCGCTCTACTCTGTAATCATCATTTAAATTTTTAAGATGATTGTCAATTAAGCCGGCTGCTTTTTCATTATCTATTTTTTCTCTTGTTCCCAAATACCATCTGTGAGCAAACAAACTTCCGTACTTAAAAGCATGTACTGTAAATTCATTAATTTCTATTCCCAAATCTTCTTGTAAAAGTTCGATGGCTCTATTCATATTTTCCTGTGAAAGATGCTCTCCACAAACACTAAGAAAGAATTTTGTTCTGCCGGTAATTATTATTTCACATCTGGTTTTATTTATAAACTTTACCGTATCGCCCAATAAATAGCGCCATGCTCCTGAATTTGAAGAAATTAGTAAAGCATACTCTTTGTTCTCTTCAACTTCCCCAATAGTAAATGATTGCGGACTTTTTTTAATATTACCCAGATAATCAAAATTTTCATCATTAAAAGGAACGAACTCATAAAACAAACCATTATCTGTTACCAGTTCCATACCTTCAGATGTCGGGTTATTTTGATAGGCTATATAACCTTCTGAGGCAAGATATGATTCCTGATACATTACTTCTTTTCCAAAGAGTTTTTCGAAACGTTTTACATAGGGTTTAAAACTTACTCCACTATGAACATAAACTCTGAGGTTTGGCCATATATCATGAATATTATTAAGTTTATGTTTTTCTATTATTTTTTCAAGAAGTATTTGTACCCAGGCAGGAACGCCCACAATTACACCTATATCCCAGTTAGGTGCTTTCTTTACCATTTCTTCCAACTTTGTCGACCAATCGGCAGTTTTTGAGATCCTTCTACCAGGTTTATAAAAGTGCTGAAACCAAAATGGAATGTTACCTGCTGTTATTCCCGAAAGGTCTCCTTCGTAATAAGTACCGTTAAATTGCAGATGGGTACTTCCTCCAATCATCAGCATACCTTTTTCATAAAAACTCTCGGGAAAATCAAATTTAACCGTAGATACTAATTGGCGGATGCTTGTTTTTTTTATGCTTCTTAGCATATCTGCAGTTACCGGTATGTATTTGCTTGAAGCTTCAGAAGTTCCGGAACTTAAAGCAAAATATTTTACTTTGGCAGGCCATGAAACATATGGTTCGCCATTTAAAGCACGATACCACCAGCGTTTATACATGGATTTATAATCGTGTATTGGAATTGTTTTTCGAAACTCTTCAATAATATTTTTGGAAGCAAGTATCTTAGAAAACCCATAATGTTCTCCAAAAGCAGTAAATTGGGCTTTTTTTAAAAGTTTTTCTAATTCTTCTATCTGATTTTGTTTGTGTGAAGCAGTATTTGATTTCATCTCGAAAGGAACATTTCTCAATGTATAAGCCTTCTTAATTATACTTCCTAAAATTGGCATACGCAAAACTTATTTATTCTTCAAAAATATAAAAAAAGAATTAGGAAATATTTTATTAAATTGCTCCCTCAATAAATCCATAAAAAATGTATATAAAAAAGGTATTAATACTATTGTTAAAAGCAATTGGGATCTTAATTTTAATCTTCTTCGGTTTTATTTTATACATTACAATTTTCGATTATCGTCCGGATAATATTGAAGAACTTGAAGTTAACAAGCCAGAAAGCAATATTGCAACTATTAAGTCGGATACATTTAGTTTTATGACCTGGAATATTGGTTATGCAGGTTTGGGGGCTGAAATGGATTTCTTTTATGATGGAGGAAAAGAGGTAAGGCCCTCGAAAAAGATGAACAGAAAATACCTTAACAGTATTGAACAGTTTATTGGTCAACAAGATAGTGTTGATTTTTTCCTTTTACAGGAGATAGATCTGAAAGCCAGAAGAAGTCATCATTTTAATGAAGTTCAGGAAATTTTAGATTTAATGAAGGACAATTATGGTGTATTTGCAAAAAACTATCACTGTCAGTTTGTTCCTATTCCTCTTTATGGGCCTCTTGGATATGTAAAAGGTGGCATGCTTACTTTCTCAGAATATCCCATTGCAGAGGCAATAAGATATGCATATCCTTTAATCGCACCATGGCCAAATAAATTATTCCTGCTCGACAGATGCTTTATCCTTACTCGTTTCCCATTGGAAAATGGTAAAGATTTGGTAGTATTAAACACTCATAATTCAGCTTATATTACTAATAAAGACTTAAGGGAAAAAGAACTTCAGATTATAAAGGATAAAATGATTGAAGAATATAAAAAAGGAAATTATGTTGTTGCCGGTGGCGACTGGAATGCAAATCCTCCTGCATTTAAACCCAAAGAGGGTTTTAACGGCCATAAGTTTTTCGCTTCTCAGGTACAGATGAATAACAATACTATGCCAAAAGACTGGACGTGGGCTTTCGATCCTAGTGCACCTACAAATCGTCAAAACTATAAGTCGTTTGTAAAAGGTGAAAATCCTACTACTATTTTGGATTATTTCATAGTGTCGCCAAACGTTGAATTAATTACAACTAAAACTATTGATCTCAACTTTAAAAATTCAGATCACAACCCTTCATATATTAAAATAGTGCTAAGGAAATAATATTATTGAATTTAATATCGACTTCGTGTTCCATATTGGTTGGAATATTTAACCGCAGAGAACGCAAAGTAAATGGGGTTTTACTATATATGAAAAACGTTTCCCCTATAGTGATTACCACTTAACTTCATGGATAATAAACTTCTTGGATTTGTATTCATCGATAGCTATGAAGCGAGAATTAACAGCCTTTTGATAAGTAGAGAAACCTGTTTGAACAATATTTCCCTGATCGAATTCAGTCCAGTTAGGATAATCTCTTCTGATGATACTATTAAACTTCCGTTCCATTTCGTATTGAACTTTGGGGCGTTTAATTACACTAATAAATGCGTTATAATCCTTAACTCCATCATTATCAATGTCGCAATAACAAGATGCATAAACATAGAAGTATGTTGGTTCAGGTCGTTCGGGAACAACAACAGTATTTCTAAAAATACTTTCAGGCTCTTGTTTTACAGTATCCGTTCTAATTGGGTCGTTTCGATAAACTCTGGAAATAAAATTATAATCATTCGACATTCCTGAAACAACAATATCCAAATCCCCATCATTATCATAATCGCCCCAATGACCATCGCTCATATAAAGTCCGATAATTTGTGCATTTAAATCCGTAAAGGCATCATTTCTTTCATTTCGGTAAACCTTGGTAAGGGCACCATTATAATATTCACCTGTAACAAGTAAGTCGAGATCGCCATCATTATCCATATCGCCCCAGTCTACTGAACCAGACCTAACATTAACAAAATCGGGAAAAGCAGGGCTAAAAGAAACATTGATATTATTCTTATAAATTTTGGTTACAAATTTTCCATCCTGTGTTTCTCCATTAATGGCAAAATCCTGATCGCCATCATTATCATAATCGCCCCAGCAAATATCGCTCAATCGAAGGTTGCTAAACCCCAAATGCATTGGTACAAACTTACCATTATCGTTTCTAAAAAGTTCGGTAATTACCATACCGGAGTTTTCTGTTCCACTGATAATTGCATCCAAGTCGCCATCCAGGTCAAAATCGCACCATCTTCCAACACCAAAAGATAGTCCTGGTAATGAAGCGTTTATGTCAGTGAATTTATTATTCCTGTCGTTTCGGTAAATTTTTGAAACTGCATTTCCGTCTTCCTGACCTACAATTAACAAATCCTGGTCACCATCTCCGTCAAAGTCGCCCCAATTAACTGTTCCGTCTTTAACACCCTTTATATTCACATTTATTCTTGTAAAAGAAGTAGTTCTGTTTCCCATATAGAGATAAGCAATACTTTTTCCACTGCTTGTTTCTCCGATAATAAAAACATCAGGAATACCATCGAGGTTATAATCAGCCCAGTCGAATGACCCTCTGTAAACGCTTACAATATTTGTGGAAACTTCTCTAAATTTGTCGTTTCGGATATTTTGATAAAGTTTTGTCCTTATTTCATGATTTGGGTTATAGAATTCTCCGGTAACAAAAATGTCGAGATCTCCATCCTGATCGTAATCTATCCAGTTACTGGCGCTTTCACTTACGCCGGTAAGTCCTGCTTGTATATCGGTAAAAGTTTGAGCTGGTAGTAAAAATGCATTTATTAACAACACAATGGAAATCAGGTGTTTTACCATTTTTTTTTGAATTTATAGTCTTTTTGCAATAAAATCAAAAATACAAAAAAACCATTGCCCTGAGAGCAGTTCACTCAGGAGTTATTTACAATTATTTGTGAGTAATGAAGAGGCTTATATTGTTAACTATCTGCTAATTGCAAATGGAAAAGCATTTGGAAACTGAGGATTTATAACATACGATCCTGTTTTATCAATCCAGCCCCACTGGCCACCTTTATTAACCATAGCTTTTCCTTTGTTAAAGTCGCGTGCTTTATCAAACTGAGGATTAATCACCCATTTACCCTGGCTATCAACAAACCCCCACTCTTTGCCTTTTTTTACAGCTGCCAGTCCATCGCTAAATGCATTAACATGATCAAACTGAGGGTTTATCACCCATGTGCCTTTACTATCAACAAACCCCCATTCTTTTCCAATTCTTGCAGGCGCAAGTCCATCTTTGAAATTTTCAACATTGGCAAATTGTGGATTTATAACATAATCACCGGCAGTATTACAGAATCCCCACTCCTTATCTTTTCTCATGGCAACAAGACCTTCAACGATATCTTTCATATCGTTAAACTGAGGGTTTACTACGTAGGATCCTTTTTTATCTATTATTCCCCAATCGCCACCCTGGCGTACAACACAAAGGCCATTAACAAATTCTCCTACCCTTTCAAATTGTGGGTTAATAATCCACATCCCTGAAGTATTGATAAATCCCCATTTTTTGTCCTTGAGCGCAGAAGCAACTCCCTCTCTAAAAGATGTTACCTTGTCAAACTGTGGGTTGATTATATACTTTCCATCTTTATCTACAAATCCCCACTGACCGTCTTTTCTAACAGCAGCAAGATTTTCGCTGAAATCCATAACATCATCAAACTGAGGATTAATAACATACTTTCCGGATTTATTAACAAATCCCCAGTCTTTTCCGGTTTTTACTGCAGCAAGTCCACCGGTAAAATTGTTAGCACTTGCAAATTGAGGGTTTATAACAAACATGCCGGTATTATCAACGAATCCCCAGTCGCCATTCTTTCTTATGGCTGCTAAACCTTCGCTAAAATCGTTGGCATTCTCAAATTGTGGATTAATTACCCAGGTACCTCGTGTGTCAATATAGCCCCAATCCTTGTCGGCTCTGGCACGGGCCAATTCACTTTGCGAAAACGTTAATGCACAAAATGAAACCAGAAAAAAAGATAATAAAAGTCGCTTCATATCATTAATTATTTTGATTTTTCGGTAGCTAATTTAATAAATATCAGGTATTTTCAAATAAAATTAATTTGATTATTGTTATATTTGTACTGATAATTGTTAATTTTAAACTAATACCAATTCGTTATGAGGAAATTTATACTGTTTACTTTATCCATTTTAATCAGTGGTATTGTGGTTTCGCAACAAGCCTATCAATTTAAAATTGATACAAAAACCATGAAAGAAATTGAAAATCCGGAACAGGGAATAGAGCCCGTTAAGGCTCCGATAATTACCAAGTCGGATATTAAATCGAAACCTATTACTCCCCCTGCCGACAGAGATGCCAATATAGTTACTGTTGTGTCTTTGGGAACTGTAGCTAATGCCTACGGATGGGGTTATGCAGGAGGACAACAATCTCTTATTCCCGTAAATCAGGATTTAAATACCATTGCTGTTGTACACCGTATGGGTGGAAATGATGATCCCGGAGGATATTCAGGAGACCTTGGATATGATGTTTCTTTTGATGGAGGACTAACATGGTCAACAATGAACGAATTTTATATAGCCTCAGAAAATGAAGGCGGTGAGTATTTTCTGGATGCTGCCAGATATCCCAATGCAGGTTTTGTTGATGCCTCACTAGCCGGCAAAGGTCTTGAAGATTCATATTTTACATATTTTGCTCCTAACCTTTGGGGATTAAATGATATTTGGGGTGGATATTCATATGGTGTTGTAAATCTTACTGATACTTCTTATCACACTAAGAACATTTATATTGAGGAAGATTATTATCTTGGAGTTCCTTCCGCATTTTTCCAGAAACCTAATGGAGATGCTTTTTCTTTGGATATTGATTATGATCTTACAAGCAGTACCTATAATGACCAGTTGATATATATAAAAGGACAATGGGATAGTGGCCTAGAAGATATGGTTTATACTTTTGATGGCCTTGATGCTCCAATGGATGTATCAGGATATCCTGTGGATGAAAAAGTAGCCTTCTCTCCCGATGGAATGACCGGGTATATCAGCGTTTTAGGTAATGATGGAAATGCTGAGCAAATGAGTGGCTATAGTAATGTATATCCTATTTACTGGAAAACTACCGATGGTGGCGAAACCTGGGAAGGTCCAAATTTTATACAACTCGACGGACCAAACGGTATTGGTGGAATAGTTTATCACC
Organism: Marinilabiliales bacterium; assembly: GCA_002869365.1. GTDB lineage: Bacteria > Bacteroidota > Bacteroidia > Bacteroidales > F082 > BM524. The sequence goes on from PKTA01000033.1 coordinate 37,464, forward strand.
ACCTTACCGATCAGTTAATTGCCGACTTATTTGAACCACCGGTTCCTGCCAGAGAGGATATTTCTTATACTACGGCTTTCGACCATGATGTATCGGTTGACAATAATGGTAATTTACATATTGCTGTTATGATTGGGCCTACTGGTGCCGATCCACAATCCATTATCACCGCCAAAGGATATTTAGCAGCAATCGATTTGTTTACTACTGATGGCGGAACAACATGGTTTGCTGAAGAAATGGGTCGTCCTAGCACTTTCAGAGGTACATTTGGAGATATTACCGAAGATAACCGTATCAGAATTACTACAAACTGGGAAGGTAACAGAATATTTATTTCCTGGTTAGACACTGATATTGAAGATGCTGAAGATAATGACAGACCAAACCTTTGGGTTAGAGGATTTAATCCTTCAAGCTATATGAAAACTGAAAATAGTTCTGGAGAAGACGGACCAACTAACGTAACTCTTTTTTCGGAAGGGATGTGGCAGTCGTATTTTGGAAATGCGTCTAAATATTGCTTTACCAACGAAAATGGATACAATATTCCTTTCGTTTACGAAGATATGGATCCTGCAGATCCTCTTGCTCCTTTAACACTTAAATACATTCAGGATTTCTACTTTACTGAAAGTCAGTTTACAATAATTGGAGTAAATGAGAATAAAGTAGTTAAGGAAATGGCCGTTGTTTCTCAAAACTATCCTAATCCGTTTAAAGGAGAGAGTTATGTTAATATTCATTTGAATAATGATACTTATGTGTCGATGAATATTATGAGCGTGACAGGACAATTGGTTTCTTCAAAGGATTATGGTTACCAAACCAGCGGATCGCACACTTTAAGAATAGATGCAAACAACCTTCCTCAAGGTGTTTATTTCTATACAATTATTGCCGGCGAATCCAAATACACCAAGAAAATGATAGTGGAATAAATTTTTCTGTTAAAATAAATGAAGAGGCTTTCCTGCCTAAAGCGGGATGGCCTCTTTTTTTATGCAACCGTTTGAAATAAGCATTTTAAATCCTATATTTACAAACTGATATTCAATTAATTACAATTAATATTTAATTAACAAAAAGCTTCTTCCGGCCATAGCCTAATTAATAAATTTGCAAATAAAAGATAATGATAAAAAGAAAAAATATAGCATTAGTAGCCCACGACACCATGAAGAAGGATATGATAGAATGGGCAGACTGGAACAGAAGTTTGTTAACTCCACACCGTTTAATTTGTACCGGAACAACGGGTAAACTCATAGAAGAAGCTTTACACAAAACTTCAGAAATTTCTGATATTGCTGAACATGCTGCTTTGGAGATTATCATCTTAAAATCGGGGCCACTGGGCGGCGACCAGCAGTTGGGCGCAATGATAGCAGAAGGAAAAGTAGATTTACTAATTTTCTTTTGGGATCCTATGGAGCCACAACCCCACGATGTTGATGTGAAAGCCTTGTTGAGAATTGCTGTTTTATATAATATTCCAACAGCTTCCAACAGAACCTCTGCCGATTTTCTAATTACTTCTCCTCTGTTTAAACAGGATTACAAAATTCCAGTAAAAGATTATTCGCAATATTTGAATAGGTCATTAAAATGAAAATAAGGTTTCTGATAAAGCAGATATTAGATTTTTACCAATGTTTCCTGTTAAAAATTATCGATTCTATTTAACCCGGTTTATGCAATAGGAAGCAAGGAACGATCTGAACTATTGCAATAGCAAGGGTAATCCCGTACCGACATTACTAGGGTTAAAACGCTTGATAATATTACGTTCCTACGGAACGTTTTTTATCGGGTTTGTTTTTATTGCTACCCACATTTTGTTCCTAGCGGAACAGTCCCAGAGGGACAATATATTGGTAAAAAGCATATTAAAAAAAGAAATCAAAGTTCCGTAGGAACGAGATATTATTATACCGGACAACAATAATTTTTGATAATACTATTTTATAATAATATTTCTGTTAATAATACTATTATCCTGGAGTTTCATTCTTATAATATAAACACCTTTAATAAGTTTGGTGTTAATATTAACCTCTTTGTTATAAGCCTTTTCATTATAAACCACTTTACCTTGATGATTAATTATTTCTAGTGAGTTTATATTGATTTCTGAATATATTTTGAAACTACCATTACTTGGATTCGGATAAATATTAACCAAACCATCAAGTTCATTATTGCTTATGCCCACACAGTTATCAACATAAATTGAGTCCATGGATGAATTTATACAAGTGTTTTCATCTTCATAAGTATAAGTAATAATATTCCACCCTAAAGGTGCTGTTTCAGGAGTAAAAATACCATCCTCAGTGACATTGTCTCCACTAAAAGTACCTCCTTCAGGAGTTGCTATTAATTGAACCGGAGGCTCCAGTTGATTACATAATGTTTCCGGCCAGTCAACCAAAGTAATTACCACTGGACTATAAAGCGTTATTGTTACATCTCCCTGTACTTCAGAACCAACATCATCAGTAACCTCACAAGTATATAAAGTTGTAACAACTGGGCTTACAACAGGACTTTGTGAACTTTCCTGTCCTGTTAAGGAAGCGTCGACTGGAACTGAGGTCCAAATGAAGCTATAAGGCTCGGTTCCACCACCCACGGTAGCATTGAGAGTAGTAATCTCACCAATACAAATCTCTTCAGGGTTCGCGCTAACAGTAACCGAAAGAGCATTCCCAACATCTATATAATCAGTTTTTTCTTCCGTATCACTTCCTCCGGAATTAGAGGCGGTTAAACTAACAGTATATAA
>PKTA01000101.1 GCA_002869365.1 Marinilabiliales bacterium
CATTATGGGATCAGAAATATAATAATTATCGTCCTTTTTACCATAAACAACAAGGTTATGTGCATTAAAATGGAAACGATATGGATCGGGGAAATAGGTTAAATGATAAACACCCACAAGCAATCCTGTTGGAATACCCTTCTCCAGGTTTTTATCCAACTCACTCATGGCTTTATCAGGTTTTGAATATTTATGCTTTTCAAATTTTATTCCCAGCCTTCTTGATATCCTTTTGAAAATTACTCCCGGCAAAGGCCGGAAAGATGTTACGGGAATACCATTTACTTTTAAAAAGGGCATATGCGAAAAGAAGAGTCCTGAACCTATACCAAATACCATAGGTTCACTTATTTCAATTCCATAAAATTTCATCAAATTGGAGACAACCCCATTTTCGCAATGTGCCGATTGTTTATGGTCGAATTTTATAATTTTATCCATTCTATTATTCTAAATCGCTAGTATACAGTAAGTAGTTTATTTATTAGTGATTTTAGTGATGTCCATTAGTTCATCTTTGGAAATACTAAAAACTTCTGCATATTTTTCCAGGACATCCTCTTTTAATTTTTTGAAATGCTTTGGTTTAAGATGTCTTTTTACTTTCCATTTCCAAAAACCCATATACTTTGCCAACAAAGAAACATCCATCAAATTATTTTCAAGATGGAATGCAATGGGACTTAATTCTCCTGCCAGAACCTTTTCTCTTGTGGCTTCTACCTTTTCATTTATTACATCCCAGGCTTCCTGCATGACCTCATTTTTAGGATCCCAGCCAACAGATTTAACTACTGTATAATTACCATTTTCATCCAGAGAGTAAACTGGTTCCTTAAATTTGCCCTGTAGCATATTAGCATCATCCTGAGGTACATCTTTAGATTTCATAGTTCTGATTTATTGTAAAAAGATATTCATTTCGCCCTCTGCCATAAGTTTGTCATCACAAAATGTTTCTCCCTTAACAATAGAAACATTCATCAAATTATTCAGAATGGTAATTTTTGTCTTTATAATACTATTAACCTTTGGCAAATGATAAATCTCTATTCTTTTTAAAGAGCCAATATAACCAATTTGAGGTTCTTTATGATCAAGTATGGCCTGATAGGAGTTTCTGAGGGCTGCTGTTTGGGCAATATTTTCAATTATGCCTGCTTCAGTAAAGAAACCATTCTCACTAAATATATTCTCATTCAATATTTTTAATTGCGAAATACTGAAATCTGTTTCCTGTTCCAAAAGGCCATCAACCATAGCCATGGGTGATTTTTGCGGTATTATCTTCTCTACATCTTCCTTTCCCAACAGCATATTAAATTTTTTATACAACAGTCAATAGCATATAAGTTGATGAAAATCTGGCGCTTTCAGGAACCATCACCAATATTTTTTCTCCGACTTTCAATTTGTCGGAATGAAATAATTCTTCTATCATTAAAAAGGCTGAGGCTGCACCCACATTGCCAACTTCCGGTAGGTTTATAAACCATTTTTCAATGGGAATTTCTTTTATGGTTTCTTTTAGTTTATTAAATGCTTCCTTTTTAAAAAACATTGATGAAAGATGCGGCAGCAACCAATCAACATCATCAAGGTCTAAATTTCTTTTTTCACAAACCGATTGAAGATGTTTTATACCATAGTTTATTATACTTTTTCCCAAAATGCGGGCATCTTGTTTAAGTGTAAAAACAGAACTTTCTTTTTGCTCCTCAGCTGATAACTCACGCCAACCTTTAACTGATCCATCTTCTTCTTTTATACATCCTGCGTACATACAAGTTTCCAGTTCGTTGGCAAAAGATTTAACATCTATCCATTCAATTTTTAAACTTCTTCCGGTTTTGCCGGGATGCGTTTGGAGTAAAGTTGCTGCAGCGCCATCTGAAAGCATCCATCTTAAAAAATCTTTTTCAAAAGCAATATAAGGGTTCTCTTCTATTTCCTTTCTCTTATCTATCTCATTGTCAAAATTCCTTGCATGCATCCACGAAGAAAGTGTTTCTGAGGCTGCACAAATGGCATTTTCAAATTCACCGGTTCCCAGAGCCATATAAGCATATTTTAAGGAAATCATTCCCGCATTGCAAGTACCATGAGCCGACATTACTTCCATATTATTATCTGTTCCCAACTCACCATGTACCATTAAAGCATGTGAAGGCTGTATGGTGTCGGGAGAGGAGGTTCCGGCGGTTAGTAATCCGATATCAGAAAGATTTATTTTATCTTTTATAAGTTTATGAATGGCCAGTGATGTGAGTTGTGCATTGGTATGTGTTGGCTTGCCATTTTTATCAAGGGCATAATAACGCTTTTTAATTTGGTTATTTCTTAAAATTAACCCACGCGATTTGGATTCATTACCATTAATGAGCCCCAAATAGTTCTCCATTTCATCATTTGAAATGGCTTCGTTTGGCATGTATTTTTCTATAGCAGTAAGGTAAACCTCCTTCATATAAAGTTTCGATTATTTGATTGTAACTCCTGAATAATACTTCAGATTTCTTTTAATTTGAAAATAAAATAACGGGTAAGTAAGATAAAAGACTAAGGTTGCTATTGGTGTTACCAGAAAAATAACTGTTAGTAAATACCACTTAAACATCTTCAGCCTTGGCACACGTTCCGGATTTCCCGGACCTCCTTTTTTCCTTATAAATTTCGACCAAATACCAAATATCTTTTTCCCTTTCTTTTCCAGAGAAAGTACGCTTGGTACAATCTCCACCGATTTCAGTTTCAATAATTTTGCTTGTAAATCGCTGAAATCATAGTTGTTAAGCGCTTCTGCGATGGGATCCCCAAATCTTTTGGATTCAGAAATATCTTTGTCAGAAATTCCCGGCAAGGGGAAAATACCCCACATGCGATCCTTCTTTCCTGTTGTAAGCCAATAAATAATAGTAACCACGCTGGGCAGATTATGATGACGATCGCGAAGTGAAATATTTCAAACCAATTTCCCTCCATTATCACTAATCATTGCTTTAATATTTTCCTGGGCTGTAACCCACATATTTCTTGACCCTATAATAGTTATTACCGGTTTCCCATCCATAACTTTTTTTGCTTCTTCCGATTTCAAGAAAGTTGTTAATGGAATTGGCGGCGAAAGAAACCAAATTGGATAGCCAAGAATAATAAGATCGTAATCTATATTTGTGTCAAATTTCAACGGCTCCAGTTCTCCGGGAATCATTTCCACACATTCGGGTTGTGCATCCCAAAAATGTATGTCTTTCCATGGAAAGGGATATTCGGGACGTGCTTTCAAATGCTCCCATGCTATATCTACCTCTCCTTCAAGAGGTTTCAAAGTGTTGGCAACAATATCATTTAATTGTCCTGATTGCGAATATGTGACGACTAATACTTTTTTCACTGGTAAAATTTTCAACTGGCAAACTTAGCAAATTTTGGTCTATTATCGCCTCGGATAATACTGTTAATCAAAACGCAAAAGGAATAAAAATCCTTAATTATTTTAAAGTACTTCTAATTCCATAAATAGTGCATATTAATTACTATAGTTGTATCATTATTTACCTCAAAACTACAATCATTAAATTTTGGCTTTTTAAATAATGAATAGTCTCCTGAAAATCCGAAGCCTTCAGTAGGTATTCCTATTTGATTGGTATTTAATTTATTATCTATATTTTGATCATGATAGATAGCTATGGCATACTTGCCGGAACTAATATTATGAAAGTTAACTTCTACAGTTGAATCATTAACTACAACCGCTTTGTTGAAGGCTGAATTTTCTTTTTTATTAAAATCATTTGCTCCTTTAAAGCCTGCAATCATAATTTTTCCTCCGGATGGATCGCAATTTTTCACATTTAATGTCAAACTATAATTTTGCGAAAAACCGTATCCAATAAATAATAGAAGTATAATAGTTAAAAGTTGTTTTTTCATTTTATTATCTTTTATCGAAGAAAATTCTAGGCTTCCTTTCGCCCTCGGGAAGTTGCCATTTACTAATCTGAGCAGGCGAGTAAAACTCTATCTCCGGTGCCACACGCATCATAGAGCGAAAATGATCTTTAATAATCTTTTCGCTGTATTTGTCTGTTTTTGAACATCCTGCTTTTATTAAAATATCGTCGGTACCCAAATTGTTTGTGGAAACCTCCACTATGTAATTTTCAATGAAATCAATTTTATTAAGTACATCATAAATTGCCGGTGGAAAAAGAGTAGTGCCTTTAAATTTCAGCATATGTTGCTTCCTACCTATAACAGGTCCCAGCCTCATGCTCGTTCTGCCGCAGCTGCATTTTTCCACATGATGATGGCATATATCACCTGTTTTAAACCTCAGCAGAGGCATTCCTTCAACACCAATGGTAGTGATGGTAACTTCTCCGGGCTCTGTTTCTCCAACAGGATTATTATTTTCATCAAGAAATTCTACTATAATCATTTCAGGATGATGATGACCACCTTTTCCGGCTTCACATTCGGTAAAGGCCGTACCCATTTCCGTGGAAGCGTAGGTAGAATATAATTTCAAATCCCATTTTTCAGTAATTTTCTTACCTAATGTGTTTAAAGAAAAATCAGGATTTCTAATTGGTTCGCCAATACAAACTGCCTTTTTTACCGATGATTTATTAATATCAATATTATTCTGCTCAGCAAAATCAATAAGTTTTGGAATAAAAGAAGGTACACCAATAATGCCGCTTGGCGAAAACCTTTCAATGGAGTCGAATTGAAGTTTTTGCAATCCCGGTCCCATACGGATAATGCCGGCACCTAACTTCCTCAATCCTAAAAAATATGCCATTCCAGCCATAAATCTTTTATCGAGGGTTACCATCAATTGGAAAATATCATCAGGAGTAGTGTTGGCACATGAAAATGAAATGTATTCGTTATATGCCAAACGCTCAATATCTTTATCGGTCATGGCAAAAGTTACAGGATCTCCAAGAGTACCTGAGGTGGTAACAAAATCAACAATTTCGCTTTTGTCGACACATAAAAAATCATTTGAAAAATTTTGTAAATCATCCTTAGTTGTAACAGGAATTTTATTTAAATCTTCAATGGTTTTTATTTCATTAATATTGATATTGTTCTCCGAAAACATACGCCCGTAAAATTTCGATTTATCTTTAAGATATACCAAAACATCTTTGAGTTTTTCCTCCTGAAATTTCTTGATTTCAGATAATGCTTGTTTTTCAATTTCCGGAATCATTTTGTGCTTCTTTTAATTTATTAAGTTTATCAATGGCTTCTTTCTTGATAACCGTATTTTCAAACTCTTTTGTAAGTGCTATTTCCAGATATTTTATTGCGTCGGCTGTATCTCTAACAGTAACAAAATAATCAGAGGCAAGCAAATATGATCTATAATACTCAGGATTCAAGCGAATTAAATCATACAATAAATCATCATAGTTGGCAACCATTTTTTTCTCTTCGACAACCTCTTCGAAAGCATTATATAAATCTTTGTAAATCATATAATTGCTGAAACTATCTCCCAACAAAAAAGTATCTTTTTCAATTGTTAAACTGCTGTCGTATTGAATAATATTTGATTTAAAAATCTCATTTAAGTCATAACAAACAAAGTTCCCCAATTGGAATGGTGGAGCCGATACCCAAACTTTCAGCCTTTCAGGCATAAACACTACAGCATGATGCGAAATCATCTGGCACATAGCCTTCTCATTTCCAATGCCAATTTCTTCTCCGTTAAGACCATTTTTATCGCGAAGTATGTTTACAGCAGTTTGTACATCGAAAGTATCCGCCTGATGAATCAACTGTTTACATCTCTTTTCACGATATACGGAAGCCGACTGCTTCATATATTTAATATTGTTCTCATCATTGACAAAAGTTTCACTTTGAAAATGATTTGACGAAACAATATAATTTGAATCACTTTTAAAAATTCCCATCTTGGAAGGAGATTTCTCAATTACAATTGCAGTATTATCATAGGCCGAACCAATTAATAATTGCTCCGAAACAAAAGTGTTTCTCTTTTTTGCAATTTCAATTGCTTCATCAATATTTGAGGCATATTGTAGAATTTCTCTGGCTAAAATTGATATTGGTGTTGCCGATTTATAAGGAATATCCGACTTAGCAGCATTAAGAGTTACTGTTAGTCCCTGATCATTCATACCCGAAACAACACCTATCATACTGGCCCATGTAACGTACATAAAGTTATTTCCTTTTTCAGGTTTTACAAAGGCAACAACTTTATTTTTAGAAAACTTTTTATTGATATGAAAATCGAAATTTCTTCCAATAATTAAGTTGCTGTCGGGCTGATTAAGGTTTAGCCCGAAGGATGTACAACCAACCAAAGCCAAATCTTGCAGAGCATGACCTATATCGTGGGCTGCATGATAGTTAAGCATTCTTTCATAGGGATTGGCAATATAATTATATTCGTTGGAAACTGATTTGGAAACGCCATATATTTCCTTCTGATATTCGAGCGGGATATCCTCATCAAGATTACGGTTAAACCAGGCAATCCCATGTTTCAGGAGTTTCAAATAATCCTTGGAAGGAACCAGGTTATTTATTTGTTCCACAAAGGCTTCTTCCTGAATTTCAATAAGTTCTTTCGTTAATTTACCTTCTGCCAAACCTATTTCATATGGGCTTCCACTCAGGTAAATTTCCCATAAACCAAAGTTGTTTTTTTGAAGATAATCATTAGCAATTTTATATGAATTCTCTCCTGTTTTTATCCTTTTCAGAGTATCCAGTGGATTGGCTTCAACCTCAGGTAATCGAATATTTGTGAAATATAAAAAAATCAAATAATAAGTAGCCAAAAACAGGGCAAAATAAAATAATACTTTGCCAAATCTTCGCTTCGATTTTTTCATATTACTGTTATTATCCATTGTTAATTTCCTCCAATAATTTTCTAAGATTGACGAATTCTCCGGAAGTTATTAAGGCACTTAAACTAACTCCCAGAGCGCCATGAAGATTTAAATTTTGCCCGGTTAAAAAGAGATTTGGAATTTTTGTACGATGTGATACATAATTGGAAACCACATTATTATAATCGCTTATTCTTCCGTACATGGAGCCATCGCTGGTTCCAATATAGTCTCTAAAACTTAGTGGAGTTGAAATATTAATATCTTCTATTTTATCCTTAAAACCTTTGAACTTTTCTTCAACTAAATTAATGAGTTTCTGAGCTTTCTCCTCTTTCCACTTATGATAATCTTCTCCCCTATTTCGTTTTGTTGTATCCGACCATTTAGCAACTTCATCAAATTTCATTGCGGTTAATATTTGAACGCAATTGCAATGTTTGTCATCTTCACTTAAGGGAGGAGTTTGAAGGAAAAAATGTTCTGGCCATTTTTTTTCATCATAGTACGAAGGATACCAAACATCTTTTTGTTTGAAATACTGATAGTTATGATTAATATAATCAAAACTACTGTCTTTCATTTTAAGGTGGACAGCAAAGGATGAGATGGTATTTTTCATGTTCTTCATCCTGTTTCTATAGATTTTTTTTATTCTACCATCCTCA
>PKTA01000063.1 GCA_002869365.1 Marinilabiliales bacterium
CATCTGTTCCTCCTTCATAAGTCACTGTATTTGGATTGAAAGTCCAAACCCAGGAATCGGGATTGTTTTCTGAAAGATCAGTAAAGTTTACTGTTGTTTCGGTATCAGGAGTAAGGTTGTCGGCTTCGAAGTCGGCAATAGGAGCAGCCTGGCTGCAATTAATATAATCTACTTTAGTTTCGGTGCTACTTCCGTTTGCATTTGTGGCTATTAATTCAACTGTATAAAATCCCGGATCGTTAAAAATTGCAATAGGGTTTTGTGAGTTGGCATCCGTTCCTTCTATATAAGTAAAAGTTGTTGGAGTTATTGTCCATGCCCAGGAAGTTGGATTATTTGTAGTTAAGTCGGTAAAATGTACAGTATCGACGGTTGTTGGAATAGTATTATCAGCAATAAAATCGGATACAGGTGGTAATGGTGCCGTATATAAATCCGACTCCCATAATCCTCTTCCATAGGTTCCTGCTCTAATTTTACTATTTGATGGGACTGCATCATCGTAATATATTTCAACTTCACGAACATTTACATTAGGCAATCCGGAATAAAAAGCAGTCCAGTTTGCACTTCCTACTTTCACATACACCCCAACATCGGTTGCAGCATAAAGTTCATTTTCTGTTGTATTAAGTCTGTTTTGAATTACATTATTTACCGGTAACTGAGGTAAACCTGTTGAAATGTTTGTCCATGAAGAACCTCCGTTTGTGGTTTGATAAACCCCATGTGAATTAAACCCACTAATGCTTACCCAAACAGTGTTTGGATCGTCATTTTTTACACTTATAAAGGTTATGCTACTATTAGAAACAGGGAGCCCTGAAGTAATATTTGTCCAGTTTGTTCCTCCATCAGAAGTTTTATACATAGTAGAATACGTGGCAGTATAAATATACTGGGAGTTGGAAGGAGCCACTGCTAACGACTGAAGGTTTGATCCTCCCCAACTACTAATTTGTGTCCAACTATTACCTTGATTAGTAGACTTATGCAAATCATCATAACCCACATAAAGTATTTGACTATTGTTTGGGTCAATAACATAAGGGGTTACCCAGGCTCCACTTCCACTAATTCCGTTGGAAATTGTATTATAGGTATTCCAGTGATTTGTGGTTTTTTTAATATTTCCATAATAAAGTTCTCCGTATTGAATATTGGCATTATTTGGATCGATGGCACAATCCATTCCATCGCCACCTATTACATCATCCCATGAGCCATTTTCCTGACTCTTTGTACCATTATCCTGTAATCCGCAAATAACATCATTGGAAACTGATTGCGCAACTCCAATTCTGTAAATCTGGCTTATAACAATTGTGTTTGTAATGTCTGACCAGGAATTACCGCTATTTGAAGTTTTATAAATTCCTCCATCATTACATTCAAACAATGTTGATGTGCCATTTTGAAAAGCGAGATAATGTTTATCGGCATGAACAGTTGTTGCCTGTCCGCCACATGTTCCTGCCCAATGATTACTAATATTCCATGTGGATCCCCCATCGGTGGATTTCCAGGTATTTACTCCACCAACAAAAAGTATGTCTGCATCGTTGGGATCAGCAGCAAGGCAAAGGTCGTACCATCCCTGTCCTCCTGATCCTGAACCATCACATGCCCAATCCATTAGATTTGCTGTACCACCACTAAAAACCTGTGTAAATGTTGCTCCACTATCTGTGGATTTAAAAATGCCATGCAATCCACTATTTGAATTAGCCATTACAACATAAACATTTGAACTATTATCTGCAGAAACGGCAATACGTGTATTTCTTCCTCCTGATTCTGAATGTACTGATGTCCATGAAGAGCCTGAATTTGTTGAACGATAAATTTCTCCCCATCCATCTGAAGCATAAAGCATAGTGCTGTTTGAAGGGTTAAACTCTAAATCTTTAAATGTTGTTGTTGAAATCTGACTCCATGAAACGGCTCCATTGGTAGTTTTATAAAGACCACCATTGGTTGCGGCATACATAATATCATTATCATTTGGATCCATTATGAGCCGGTTAATAATGTAATACTGACTTTGAGTCCAGTTCAGGCCGGTAGTGGTCCATGTACTTCCTCCGTCTATGGATTTTAACACCCCAACGGAATAAGTATCTGAGGCATCTCTGTCGCCGGTAGCCATATAAATTATATCATCGCTAACACCATCGATTACAATAATATCACTAACGCCAAGAGCAGCATTATCATCACCAATTGCTGTCCATGAAGAACCGCCATCAGTAGTTTTCCAAATACCACCTGCTGCTGCTCCAACATAAATCTTATCGTCGTCGGTTGGATTAAATCCAACACAATTAATTCTGCCAATTCCGGCATAACCACCTCCTGAGGAAGAAGGACCCATGCTTGTCCAGTTTCCCGAAACACTTCTTTGTCCATCATTATTTTTTAAGTATTCCTCAAATCTTTCCATGGCATAAACTTCCGGAAATTCACCTGTCACCGGGTTAACTCTTTTTTCCCAATAATACTCCCATCTTTTAAACTGTTTCCAGCCTCCGGCTTTAACTTTTTCCCCTTCAACAGTATAATAACCTTTTTCTACATTTAAAGGTTCCCAGTAATCGTTAAAGGCTTTTTGATAATCGAAAAGGCTAAGTTTTGCCTGTGCTTCCCTGTTTGCAGGAAGACTTTCTTTCCATGCCTGTGAAATTGCAATATTATGCGATGCAATAATTATCAGAATAACGGAAAGTAATTTCATGAAAGTAAATTTGTTGGTGCTCATGATGATAAATGTTTAATTAATGTTCTGCTTATTTCATCACAAAGATATAATTTCAAACTTCATTTTACAAAAAAAAGCCTGCCGGATAATTCCAACAGGCTTTTCAATTTATATTTTACATTCTATTTTTCAGAATATATTTCTTCCAATTTATTTTGAAGATCTTCTCCTCTAAGGTTCTTTTCAACAATAATTCCTTCAGGACTAATTAAAACATTATGAGGAATCGACTGTACACCATATAATTTCCCTGCTGCTGACGACCAGTATTTTAAATCAGAAACATGTTTCCATGTGAGGCCGTCTTTTTCTATTGCTTCAACCCATTTATCGTGGTCTTTATCGAAGGAAACTCCAAAAACATCAAATCCCTTATCGTGATATTTATTGTATGCTTCCACAACATTTGGATTTTCTGCTCTACAAGGTCCGCACCATGAAGCCCAGAAATCAACAAGTACATAGTTGTTGTTTAAAACTGAAGATAAAGCTATTGGATTTCCATCAGGATCGTCAAGAGTAAAGTCGACAAACTTTTGACCAACAGCCACCTTTTTCAATGTGTTTACCCTGTTGGTAAGATAAATAACATAATATGAATTTGCAATTTTATCTGAGAAATTAGAAACCACCTTATCAAGAGCATCCAGTTCAAATAAATAGGAATTACTCATAATTATAAACGGAGAAACAACCGATTCGTTATTACTCATTGCATAATCAAGCATGCTTTGAGTTTTTTGCTCCATTATGCTATCATATTCATTTTCAATATTTACCAACTCATCATCATTGCCATCTGCCTTTGCCTGCTGATATCTTTGCCCAAGCAAAGAAGCCTGCTCGTCGAATGTTGAGAGAGCGTCCATGAAAGATGAATATTCATCCTGTGTTTTTGAACCTTCAACAGAAAAATCTCTCATATTATTAATATTTGAGGTGAGAGTAATTTCCCCTTGTTCTAAAAACAATGGAATATATCCTTTTCCGTCTTTAATAGTTAAATAGAAGGACTCGGGAAGGTCGATATTTCCTTCGAAAACTCCCTTATCTGCAACGAAATTAACAGAGTCGACTTTTACCCAATCGCCATCTCTTCTTTGCTGTAAATAAACGGTAGTATCACCTAAGCCAACAATTGTTGCGTCTAACTTAAAATTTGGTTTTTCTTCTTGCTGGCATGAAATTGCTATAATTCCCAGCAGTATACCTAAAAATAATGATGAAATTTTATACATATAAGATTGATTTTTTGCAAACATAAATAAAATATAGTTTATAATTCACACTATTTGTTTCTGGTAAACAGAAAGATATAGATGTATATTAATGATATTGACAGCAAACTTGTTAAAAATGTTGTTTTAAGAATATCAAAAAATCTGTTGAAATCCAGGGTTTCGAGTAAGAACAATGAAAAGTGGTGTATTATTACTAAAACTATTACATAACGTAAAAATCCTCCAAATCCGAGTTTTTTTATCCCGGGTTCTTCATTTTGACCGAAGTCGAGTTTTCCGAATAGGCCGCTTAATAAAGCTGGACGAACAAAAGCCATAAAAACTGTTGCTGAGGTATGAAGGCCGGGTGTATCACCAAAAATGTCTATTGTTAATCCTGTGGCAAAAGCCAGAAGAAGAACAAGGAGTTTATTAGTTTGAAAGGGAAGTATGATAATAAAAAGGATGTATATAAAAGGAGTTAAATAACCAAAAAAATGCATTTGGTTTAAGATAAATATCTGTATTGCAACCAGAAACAGAAAACGGACGATATTTTTTATAATTATATTATTCATTATTGGCATTAATTATTAATGAATCTAATTCCGGTTTCATCAGGTTTTTTATAATATTCACATAATGCAAATTGTTGAAATCCACATAAAATTCAATTTTTGCTTTACTCAGGTCTTTGTCTTCTCTTTGATTGTGTTCAACAACAGTTCCTAAAAACAGTCCTTTCGGAAAAATTATCGAATTTCCACTACTTATAATGGTATCACCTTCTGAAAGTTGTATATGAGATGGTATGTCATTTATTTCGCCATGCAAATAATCATCCCCTGGCCAGGAAACACTAACCAGCTGACCATTACTTTTTATCATAGCACTAAAGTTTGCATTTTTGCTAAGAGCCGACATAATAGTTGAATAGTGATTTGAAACCCCTACAACTATTCCTACCACACCATTATCACTTATAACACCCATTTCCTTTTCAATGCCATGAATTTTCCCTTTATCAACAATTATTTTATTGGTTTGCATATTTGTTGTGCTGCTGATAACGCGTGCCGGAATATACTTATATAGAGTGTCAATAAAGATTGCGGATGTATCTGTTTTCAAAAATGCATTTTCCATCTGATTTCTCAAATATGCATTTTCATTTAACAGTTTCTGATTCTCTTTTTTCAGATAAAAATAGTCGGAAATATTTGAATAAACACCTAAAATACTTCCGCTTGCATCATTTACAAGATTAAATCTCAGGGAACGATGGTAGGAATATGAAGTAGAAAGCATGCTTAATGCTATTACTTCCAAAACTAAAAAAAGACTAAAAAACCGATTATTCCATAAAAAGATAAACAGATTCCGCATCGGTTTTCAAAGTATTATTTATTTGATTAAGAAAGTAAATTTATCGAAGTTTTTAAGAGCGATACCTGTACCACGGGCGACGGCTCTTAATGGATCTTCTGCCACATGAACAGAAAGTTTAGTTTTCAAATGCAGCCTTTTATCCAGACCCCTAAGCATAGAGCCTCCACCGGCAAGATAAATACCTGTACGGTAAATATCAGCAGAAAGTTCAGGTGGTGTATTTTCCAGCGCATTAAGAACTGCTGCTTCAATTTTAGAAATCGACTTATCAAGACACTGAGCAATTTCCTTATAATTAACTTTTATACCTTTTGGAATTCCTGTTAACATATCTCTACCAAGAACCTCATATTCATCAGGTGG
The DNA here is from genome assembly GCA_002869365.1 of Marinilabiliales bacterium. GTDB lineage: Bacteria > Bacteroidota > Bacteroidia > Bacteroidales > F082 > BM524. Next base: position 5,731 of record PKTA01000063.1, read on the forward strand.
ATTTTCCAACTCATCGATGGCGGCTCCAACTTCAATTTTAATTCTTTCGGCAGTTCTTTCACCAATATTTATATTATGTTCCTTACGCATATATTCCTCAATATCAGCATTAAAATCATCACCGGCAATACGTATGGAGGTATTATTTACGATACCACCCAAAGCAATAACGGCAATTTCACTTGTTCCACCACCTATATCAACTATCATGTTTCCTGTAGGTTCCAAAACATCAATTCCAATACCAATTGCAGCCGCCATAGGTTCGTGGATAAGGCGTATTTCCTTTGCACCTGCCTGTTCGGCAGAATCTTTTACGGCTCTTTCTTCAACACCTGTAATACCCGAAGGAATACAAATAACCATTTTTAATGCCGGAGGGAAAAAAGTACTTTTTATTCCAATCATTTTAATCATCTCACGAATCATAAATTCCGCCGACTGGAAGTCTGCAATAACACCATCGCGCAAAGGCCTAATAGTTTTTATGTTTTCATGGGTTTTGCCATGCATCATTTGCGCCTTTTTACCAATGGCAATAATTTTGCCTGTATTCCTTTCTAGCGCAACTATTGAGGGTTCATCTACAACAACCTTGTCGTTATAAATAATTATTGTGTTGGCCGTTCCAAGGTCAATCGCGATTTCCTTGCTTAAAAATGAAAATAATCCCATATGTTGCTTGCAGTTTTACTGCTATTTAATTGTGAATTAATAAATTTCTTTTCAAACGAAAAGAATGTTCAATAAAAAAATCAAACCGAACCTACAAATATAAACAAATCAATGCTTGAAATGACGAATTCCTGTAAACACCATACTAATTCCGTTTTCATTGCAATATTCTATGGAATCGTTGTCGCGAATGGAGCCTCCCGGTTGAATAACAGCCTTTATTCCTGCCTTATGAGCAATTTCCACTGAGTCGGCGAAGGGGAAGAAAGCATCGGAAGCCATAACTGCACCCTCTAGTGGCAATTCGAAATTTTTCGCTTTTTCTATTGCCTGTCTCAATGCATCAACTCTTGATGTTTGTCCTGTTCCCGAGCCTACCAATTGTTTGTTTTTTGCCAAAACTATTGTATTCGATTTTGTATGTTTTACAAGTTTGTTTGCGAATAAAAGATCTTCTATTTCAGCACTATTTGGCTTAGTTTTGGTAGTTTGCTTTAATTCTGCAGTAGTTTCTGTTTTTAAATCTTTATCCTGAACTAAAACTCCGTTTAATGCCGAGCGGAATTGTTTGTTTCCAAAATCGTAGGAGTTTTTCTCCAGAATAATTCTGTTTTTCTTAGTTTTCAACACCTCCAGAGCGTCGGCATCGTAGGAAGGTGCAATAATAATTTCGAAGAATATTTTATTTATTTCATTGGCTGTAGCCAGATCAATATTTCTGTTTGTTGCCAAAACACCTCCGAAAGCCGAAACAGGATCGCCTGCTAAAGCATCATTCCATGCATCCAAAAG
>PKTA01000042.1 GCA_002869365.1 Marinilabiliales bacterium
AAGGATAAATCACTGGGATTAAATACGGCTAATATTATAGACTTTAATCAGAGTCAACAAATCGGACAGGAGTATAACGTTTTCAAACAAAGGCTTCTCCATAATCCAAATATTATATCAGTAACACGCACGAATACAGGACTTGGGAAAGGTCTTCCTATTACTGGGACATACGAGCAGAATGGAATAAAGAAAACATATTCTGTTACAACTGTCGATCCGGATTTTATTCCAACGATGGATATTGGGATGCTTGAGGGAAGAAATTTTTCATGGGAGATACAAGGCGATAAGAAAGGGGCAATTATTATTAATGAAACCTTTGCTAAAGAATTAGGTCTAAAGTCTGTTTTGAATACTGAACTTGCTATTTTTAAAGGGAAGGCGAAAATTATTGGCGTGACCAAAGACTTTTATTATGATTCTTTCCACCAAACACTGAAACCATCTGCTTTGTGGTATGCTGATTGGAATTCACATATTAACATTAAAATCAATAATCAAAATACAGCACAGTCTATAAAATATATTGAAGGTATTTGGAATGAGCTTTCACCACAAACACCTTTTGAATACGAATTTCTGGACAAAACTTATGGTCAGTTATACAAGTCGGAGGAAAATTTACAAAAGATATTTACCACCTTTTCTGTAATTGCAATTATTATAGCTTGTCTTGGTTTGTTTGGATCGGCTTTAAACAGCACTCAGCAACGTGTGAAAGAAATCAGCATTCGCAAAATAAACGGAGCTAAAATATCAGATGTTTTGATAATGCTCAACAAAAATTTTATAAAATGGATTGTGATTGCATTTGTAATTGCATGTCCAATAGCTTGGTATGCCATGCATGAATGGCTTGATAATTTTGCCTATAAAACGGAATTAAGCCTGTGGATATTTGCGATAGCTGGCATATTGGCATTAGGAATTGCATTACTAACCGTGAGTTTCCTGAGCTGGAGAGCAGCTTCGAGGAATCCTGTAGAAGGGTTGCGATATGAATAATTAAATCAGTGAGAATATAATTTCAGGAACGATAGTGAACTGAAATTATCTAGTCGAACTGATCTCGAGCGATAGTCGAGGGATCTCTAGGTCATATTCCCCGAAGTTTGCTTCGATATGAAAATATTTACCAATTTTATACCTCGATAGCTCTGTTTCGAGGTAGTTGATTGGCTAGATTAATATGCAAGCATATTGCCAAATATGCACGAGCTAATGCTTATGCAAAGTTTTGTCAAAAAGCTTGCAAATTCCAGCCCATGCAGCCCAAAGGGCTTTAGGATTTGCCCGCCCATAAAAACAAAATAAATTCGTGCTCCGTAGCAAGGTTAGTGCGGATTGATTAAGGTAAAAGATTAGTTTTATAAGAACTTGAAACAGATAGACCTTGAAGAATGAACACCAGCATACAACAAAAAATATAGTGCATTTGGCAGAGAGTGCTAAATATGAATATCTTAGCAATAAATAAAATTAGTCGTAAACTGAAAATGAACCGTTTCAAAATGCTAAACGCACCATATTCAAACCGTTATGCATTAGCAATAAATGAAAAGATTATTGATAGAAACAATATTATGCCTACAATATTTATTTCTTCGTCAAGATAAGAAATATTAATATTATAGGATTAGTTTAATATTTAAAAAGAAATCATGAGTTATTCGGTCTTAAACAAATTTATTCTAACCCTCTTATTACTTTATACAACAAGGCTTTATTCTCAGGAAGGGCCATTAGGAGAATGGCCGGATTTCACACCAATTGGATTTATTACAGCACCTCATCCCCAGAATCCTAATTACCAGACTCACCTATATGGCGACTGGGGCGGAATTGTGGGAGAAGAATTTCTAGTCATACAGGATAGCTTAATAAAATTGCTTTATCACAGTTACCATGCCAACTATTTGACTAAACATTTAAATCAAGCGGATCTATTGCAAAATTGGGAATTGGGTTACGATCCTGTAACTTATGAAAAATTTACTCCGCTGGCAAGTCCGGTTGGTCCGTATCCGGGACCTGCCTGGAGTCATACCGATACACCGGGCTATATACTTCACCCTCTTACAGGAGAGCATCTCTTGTATAATACGGTACGCCCTGGAACGAAACATCTACATCCGGAATGGAATGGATTACCTGGTTGGGAGGGGGCTATTCAGGTTGCAACAAATGCATATGCACCTGAGATTGGCGTTCCATTCGATCAGAATTATGAAAACATTCTGGAGGCGGAATACTGGTGGGAGCAGGGATGGAATCAGAATGGAACAATCAAAGGTGGTTTATCAGAACCCACTCCTGTTTGGGCACCACACCTTGGAACAGAAGGGAAGATACGTCTTTTTTATCGTGGTTTAAATGGTGCACCAGGTTCCTATTGGAATTGGAGAATATCTTATGCTGACAGTGGGGACGGCAAATCAAACTGTGAAAAAAACCCAAATCCAAGTTGGGATCCATCCGACCCCGATAATCCTGCCTATCAGTGGACATTACCTTATCCGGAGGGATTTTCTTTTCGAGGATCATGGCAAGCAGATGTTACAGGTGATACCATAGCCAATGGTGTACACATGGTCCTCATGGTATCTAATCAGAATTATGCTGGATCTGGTCACATCGCATATTACTGGTCACCAGATTGGGGAGATACCTGGATAGGACATCCTGACAATCCAATCATTGCTCCGGGCCAGTATCCTCAAGGAGTTCCTGCCCAGGGATTTCAACGGACACCTACACTCGTTGTTGACGATGTTAACAATCGTTATATACTTGCTTATAATGCAGGCCATGATATAGAAGAGCAATGGAAAAGACGTACTTATATTGCTACAGCAATCCGTCCTGTGTATACATCCAGTGGTGAACCCATTTGTTTAAATGATTTACAACAAATTCAGAATTATCCAAACCCTTTCAATTTTACAACGACAATATCTTTTTCTACGACTGCGAATAGTTATATTGAGTTAGTAATTTATAATTTATCAGGTCAGAAAGTAAGAACACTTTTGGATAAAGAATTAAATTCTGGCAATCATTCAGTTTTGTGGAATGGGAGAGATGATAATAATCAATATGTTTCATCTGGAATATATTTTTATACTTTAAAATTGGGTGAATTCTTCGCTTCAGGAAAAATGATCCTACATTAGTAAAAGTTCAATTTCATGATATTGTATTAACATGAGTTACAATATAGGTGAAAGCCATTATATATAAACTACAGAAAATAACTTAAAATTTTCTTTTGACAAAAGATTGATTCGAGTTATGACGTCTAAAATAATAACTGATTACTTAATGCATGTGACTGAAAGAATAACTTAGAATAAATAGTTGAATAGCCAATGCATAACAAAAAATATAGTGCGTTTGGCAGATAGTTCTAAATTTGAAGATGATAGCAATTAAGAAACATAGAAGTAATAGGAAATTTGGAGCATTGGAAATGGGAAACGGAATTTGGAGAGTATTTTACAGAAACGTATTTTTGGGATACTTTAATGAAAATGAATTAAGAACTAAGGATAAATCAACAAGGTTAGAAACTAATTTATTGTAAAGTCTAACCTTTAACTTTTGTAAAGGATGATCCTATACGAACATTTGAAATGAAATAGCGAAATGAAAAATGCATTAATATCTGGATTAATCATATTTAGCCTATTTACAGCATCTGGACAAGAAACTAGAGTAAAAGGACTTCTTATTCCATTTGTTGAGCATTCTATTGGTGTTGAACAAAAAATATCTAAGAGATTATCTATTCAGTTGTTATACATAAATAGAGCAGAGCCAACCATTACACAATATTATTATCACAGGTTAATCCCATCGTTCCGTTACTATATTCTATCCGAGAACCAAATCTTTGATAATATATTTTTCGAAGCATTTTATCGTTACGCTTATACAAAACAGATACCTGATCAGTCACCAGTAAATTATTTTTATTCGAACTCAGTTGGAATAGATATCGGAAAGCAACGTTTAATAGGAGATAATTTCTTTATTGAAGGCAGCTTAGGCTATTATTATATCTATTCAGGTGAAGATCCGAAAAACCCTTTGGATGGTATAAGAATAGATTTGAAATTCGGGATAAGAATTAAATACAATAATAAAAAATCTGCTTCTAACAATGGCTAATACGCCATAGCCAGATAGGCTTCCAAATGGAAAATTTTAGACAGTTGACAATAAGAAATAAAACAAAAATAAAAGTAACGAGCGGCTACGGCGCATAGCCGTAACGGTTAGCTGCAAATTCTTATATATGAGAAAGATATTAATATTATTATTAGGATGCATTATTATTTCGTGCAATGATAAAAGTCAGGATACAGAGCCTCAAGTCATTGCCGATTTCAGTTATGAAGTTGATGTTTATGATTACTTCAAAGTACATTTTACCAATTTCTCGGAAAATGCAATAAGAGTTTCATGGGACTTTGGTAACGGTGACAGCTCAACCCTTGAAAATCCAACTTACACTTATGCCGTTGAAGGTGTGTATGATGTGACCTTGACAGTGTATGGTGCAAACGGGAATGAGGATGTAAAAAAACGAAGTATCACTCTTTGTGGCGTTGAGATAGACCCTCTAACCGGAAGGCATTCCAAAACCTGGAAGCTTTACCGTGTGGGATCGGCAGTAACGCTGGGTCCGGATCCCTCTCAACCCGATTTGTGGTGGGAAGGATTTTACAATGACGGTTCCAGAAGTTGTCTATACAAACATGAATTCATATTTAATACAGACAGAACCTTTGAGTTTGTGGATCACAATGTTTTCTATGGAGACCATGCCATTTGGTCTCCTGAAGATTTGGTATATGAATCCTGCTTTGAACCATCATCTAGCAACATGGTAGTAGATAATATTGACCTTTCCGTTTGGCGTTCCGGTGTCCATAATTTCGAAAAATCCAGCTATAATGGATTAATTCTCAGAGGCAGAGGTGCATGGATTGGTTTCCCGTTTTTAGGCACGTCTTCCAATCACGGAATCAATCTGCCTGATTCGGTAGCTTTTAATGTAAGCTTTGAGCAGATGTCGTCTTTTGACCTCATGACAGTAAATTTTGATCATGGTGAAAATGGTTTTTGGACATTTCGATACGTGAGTTATAATGATTGGCAAGACGAACCTCCACTTATTGAATAGTTTGAATAAATCAATAGAAAGAAGTAAAAAACCAGTAGCTAACAATGAATAAAATAATAGCCAAGACAGTAGTAAATTCAATGGTCTTAGCCCGCTTCAACTTCTCTGTAGCATTACATAAAACTGCCACACATTCGGCTACCATTCTTATACTTCACGTTGTGCAAAAACAAAAACGAGATTGATAAATCTAACCAAATATTTTAAAAATGAAAAAAACTCAATTAGTTATTTTCACATTACTTGTAATATCACTTGGATGTGAGAAAAAAGGTCTTGATGGAAAAAATTCGTTACTGGATTTAATTATTGAATCTGCAGGGGAAAACTGTCCTTCAGGTGGCTATAAAATAGTATCAGGTTTAGACTTAAATAGTAATGGCTTTTTAGATGAAAATGAGATTTTAAGTGAAGAATATATTTGTAATGGTGATAATGGTATAAATGGGATTAGTTCATTGATAAATGTAATTCCTGAACCATCCGGGGACTTCTGTGAATACGGGGGAATAAAAGTGGAGTCAGGTCTCGACCAAAATAATAATGGTTTACTTGATAATGATGAAGTAAATGCAATAAACTATGTTTGTAACGGAGATGATGGACAAAGCTCTGGTGAAATAAGTACAATAAGAATTCCTTTTAATCTTGCATATAAGTGGCGTGGTGGACAATCATCTTCTTGGACATACGAGATTCAAGACGGATTATTATATGGCTTTAATATAGATAACTATCAAAACTTTGACAGTATTATATTTGTAGCTCAATTTCATCGCCAGCCAGCAGAATCAACAGATACAATTTGGATGAGATTATTTGATTACACAATCGGCACTGCAATAGATAATTCTGAACTATATTCCATTATCCCAAATTCTCAATTAACCGATCCTGATAAAAGAGTTTTTAAAAGCATGAACTTTTGCAATTCTTTATCATCTGGAAATAGTACGATTGGAATGCAATTCAAAACTGGGAATGAGATGTCATTATCTATACATAAAGCAGAAATTATACTAAACAAGAGTGAATGAATGTCTTTGCATAACAATAATATAGTGCATTTGGCAGATAGTTCTAAATTTGAAGATGATAGCAATTAAGAAACATCAGTAAGGTTAGAAACTAATTTATTGTAAAGTCTAATCTATAACTTTTGTAAAGGATGATCTATACGAACACTGAAGTAAACTCTGATTTATCAAATAATGAATTTAAACTAATTCAAAAGAGTTTATTGAGAATTTAATAAAATTGCTTAAACAGATAAGAAAATGGACCTTTAGTATGAATCAACCTGGTAAAACAAATGTATAAGTCAAAGTGGGGGATAGGCTGTTTATAAAACTTCATTACTTCTGCTAAATCAAAGGAAACTCGTCAAAGCAAAGTAACACAGAATTCCGCTATACTCATTCATCTGTCTGGGATAGGCCATTTTTCAAAACTTGCATATCTTTTATTGAAATGTATTATATTTGATTAAAATATTGTAATAAACTATTGTCTATACATATGATAATACACCATAAATTTCTTGAGAATGAAAATCTATTAGTTCAAAAAGCTTTTGGAGAATGGTCTACGGAATACTATATCAAATATATAGATGAAGTATTTAAACAAAAAGAAATGCTCAATGTTAAGAAGATTTTTTCTGACTTAAGAGATATTAACTTAGAAAAGGCATTTAAGGATCTTGACTTGTTAATTGCATTAAGAAATAAGATGATAAAATTAGATTATTTAAGTGTTGTACTTATTGATAATCCAATGTCAACTACTGTTACTCACCTATACCAAGAAAGAGTAATTTCAGAAGGTTATGATCACACTTATTGCAGTACAATGAAGAAAGCGTTTAGTTTATTAAGCCTAAATATGAGTGAAAATGAAATGGAAGATATTCTCAATAAAATAGAACGTCCATCTTAAATTGGGAGATAGAATTAAGCTGATAACATAAAATGAAACAGCCCATAACACTGGTTCATTAAGTTTGCAGTTATTAGTGGTGGTCTGGCAATAAAATTATATATATTGCATCATCAATGTGTTACGTTGAGAAATGGATTCGGTCTGGCCCTCTTCTATACCCAAGAACTGTTAGAAAGTACTTAAAGTTGGAAAAGAAAATCTAAATACCGAGACTCATTATGTTAATTGTACTTATTAAAAGTTGTAATTTTGAAATGATCGTCAATGAACGTAATATAGGATTCTACGTTTTTAGATAGTTAATTAAACTTATTGAGGACATTTCTAAAAATGCTAAAACAATTCTTTTCAATCGATGGGACGCTAAGAAAATTATAAAGGCAATAATATAAAAACCAATGAAAACACTTTTTTTAATAATATGTACAATCATACTAATGCAAGCGTCAGCACAAGTTGATTTTGGTGAACCGGAATTGGATGCAAATATTCTCAATACTAAACAATACCAAAGAATACTTGATTATTCTGCCAGTCGCAAGACCAATGGCACAAATGGGGACCGGGCAAAATGGGAAGCTTGGCAACTGGCAAATAAAACTTTCAAGAAGTCAGCTAATATAGAACCATGGCAAAACTATGGTCCTGACACAGTTAGTGGGCGTATCATTTCAATCGCATTTCACCCTTTTGATACTAATACAATGCTTGTAGGATCAGCAAGTGGAGGACTGTGGCGTACAACAGATTATGGCAATAACTGGGAAGTGCTAACAGATGACAATTTCACAATGGGAATTGGTGCAGTGGCTTATAATCCGCAGAACCCAAATAGCATCCTAATTGCCACAGGAGAAGGATATGCATTTGGAAATGAATTTACTGCAGGTTACGGCGTTATGATTTCTCATGATGCAGGGTATTCATGGGACACAACATCTATTACCACCTCACTTTATCAATCATTTGCCGGCATGGACATTCATTGGAATTCAGTTGACACGAATAAGGTTTGTATAGCTTCATCCTTTGGAATGTATTACTCTTCTGATGGAGGAAAAAATTACACCTATGTTCTTGATAGAATAGGAGGTCGATTAATGACAGATCCTTCTGACCCTAACAGACTCTATTTCACAGCTCGATATTATAATGCAACTTATCCGGGAGGATTATATATTTCTACAAATTCAGGCGCTTCCTGGACATTTGGCTCAAATAATGGATTACCACCTCCTGATGAATTTGGATATGCAAGTATTTCAATACATCCAACATACAATCATATTATTTATATTAGTGTATCTCAAAGCCCGGTTGAAGGAACTGGTCCACTAAAAGGTTTATTCAAATCCACAGACTATGGGGCTACTTTTTCTCAAATAATTCCATCAATTGATTATTTATGCTATCACCCACCATACCAATACATTTGTCAGGGTTGGTTTGCTAATACAATTTTAATCTCGCCCTCAGACACCAGTCGCCTCTTCGCAGGTGGGTGCAGACTTTGGACAAGTTCAGATGGTGGTAGCAGTTGGGAAGCATGTGATGTTAATAGTGCTGGTACAGCTTATACTGTACATCCTGACCACCATCAAACATTTTTTCATCCTTTATCAGGAGACCTTATTGATTGCAATGATGGAGGAGTAAACTATAGTAGTGATAACGGAGAGACATGGAATAATATTTCCGATGGTCTTATTACTCATCAATTCTATTCAATTGCTTTTGCTAAAACAGATCCTGATGTTGTTATAGGTGGTACACAGGATGTGGGTACTTTTAGCTCTACTTCAGCACACACAGGAGGTTGGAATAATGATAGAAGCGGGGATTCTTTCGGACATGTAATAGATCATACAGATGAAAATACATGGTATGGAACCAATTTTATGAATGAAAGAAGAATGAAAACTGTGAATTCTGGAGAAAACTGGTTCCAAATAAATAACGGAACCTCGGGAGCGGACCAATGGCGTATGCCTATGGTAATGCATCCAACAGACAATTACACATTGCTTTCTTCAAACAATGATTTCATTTATAAGACTGTGGATGGTGGATTATCATGGAGTGCCGTTTCTTTCACCGGAAACATTGGTACATTGGAATATGACAAGCTGAATAATAACCTAGTCTATGCCCATCAATTAAATGGAGGCACAATGTACCGGAGCGTGAATGGAGGGAATAGCTGGACCCAACTTGATTCTTCCCCGGGTTACCCTATTACTGACCTTGCAACAGACCCCTGGATTGAAGGGACTATTTATGCTACCATTGGTTCATTTGAAGAAGATGAACAAGTCTTCATCTCTAATAACAGGGGTGATACCTGGTCTAGTGTTAGTAGTAATTTACCTAAAGTTCCATGCCTTACCATAGCAGTAAGCACAATTAACAATCAAGAAATCTATGTGGGAACAGATATAGGTGTATGGATGAGTCAGGATGGAGGTGTATCCTGGGAAGATTTCAACGAGGGACTTCCAGCTGCTGTGGTGGTAGATGATTTACACTATTATGAACCAGACAGCACAATTCGTATTGGTACTTATGGAAGAGGTTATTGGCGTACCAAAGCAAACAGCATTGGTGTTGGTGTAAACGAACATGCTGTTGAACAACGTATTCAAGTTTACCCTAATCCAACAACAGGAGTAATTACAATACAAGCATTAGGAATAAAAAGTATTGAAGTTTTAGATTTGCAAGGAAAACAAATATATAAAGGCAAACAAACAAAAATTGATTTAAGTCAAGAGCCAAATGGTATTTACATCATTAAAGTAATTTCAGATAAAAAAACAATAACTAGAATATTAATAAAACAGTAAAATCGCTTGCTAACAATAAATATAGTGTATTTGGTAGATAGTACTAAAAATGAAAATATTAGCAGTAAATAAAATTAGTCGAAAATTGAAAAGTTAGAGCATTGAAATGCCAAACGCAACATATCCAAAACGTTGGCAAACAATAAAACATGTAATGTCTATTACTCAGAAAAAGAAATAAACTAATAATTAATTTCTACAACCAATAACATCTTTATGAATTATTGACTTGAATGGTCATGCGCAAAATGTGAAATTTGAAAGTCCAGTTTTAGTGAATATTTCATCACTCAGAAATGGAATGTATTTGATGATAATTAATAATAAACATGCTTTACAGTTTATAAAGAAATAATATTTGCTAACATGAAATATAATAAATTAGGCTAAAATGCAGAATATGAGCGTATTAATAATAACGACTGTTCTTTTTGAAGGATGTATAACCACATCAAAGATAAGTACAGCCGACAAAATACGAGAAGACATTAAATGAAATTGAGAGAATACCATATAAAAATCCATTCAATAAGTAGATTTTTTATTGCACTGATATTGATATTGATTTCAAGTATGCTACTTATGGAAGAGTACACTCCTCGAATAGAGAATGAAATTATCTCAATTTTGCAGTTTCTTGCAGTAATTGTGACCTCAGTTTATTTAGCACATTTGATTGGAATGGCACAAGTAAAGGTGACATTCAGCAAGCAAGGTCTGGTACATACCTGGAAAAGAAGATTTTTATTCAGTTGGGAAAAGGAAATAATAATACCATGGGAAATAGTTGATAATTATTTGTTCCATGAAGACAGAACTCTTGATAGTTTTTATATTAACCTGACGACTAAAAAAAGGTATAAAATAAACCAACTGAATATATTACCAATAAACGACGATTTCAAGAAACTGATAAAAGACTTTCCTGTACTTTCTAATAAATATAAATTAGGAACGGATTCAAATATTGAAATGAAAACAATAAAAGAAGATAAGAGCATTTATTCTAATAAAGGATTTAAATGGTTATTATACATTTTAACTATTGGATTCATAATATTATTGCTGACTAAGATATTAAATCCAGAATCAAAAACAACTTGGAGTTCATTAGGAATAATTGGAACTGGATTGATGTTTTATGGAACCATGATTAAAGAAAGAAAGGAAAACAACTAACGCCAATAGATGCTCATGCTGCATCCCTCAATTAGTTGTAAATATGAAGGTTAGATGTGTTAATTTAATATATTTGTGAGTAGAAAAATTTGAAATATGAAATACAGAATTTTAGGACAGTCATCTGAAAAGGTTTCAGCAATAGGATTGGGTTGTATGGGGATGTCTCATGCATATGGAGAAAGAAATGACAAGGAAAGTATTGCCACATTGCATAGAGCGTTGGATTTAGGAATTAATTTTTGGGATACTGCTGATTTCTATGGCGGAGGCGAAAACGAGAAGTTAATATCAAAAGTGCTTAAACATAATAGGGACAAAGTATTTATTGCAACAAAATTTGGATTTAAGTACACACAAAATGTCAATTATTTTGCCAGTGAACTCGATGGTTCTCCAACATGGATGAGACAAGCTGTAGAGTTGAGTCTGAAAAGATTAGGAGTCGATTGTATTGATTTGTATTACGTACATCGCATCGACCCGAAAGTCCCTGTTGAAGAAACAATTGAAGCAATGGCAATATTAGTAAAAGAAGGCAAAGTAAGATATATAGGGGTGTCTGAAGCTTCTGCTAAATCAATTGAAAAGGCAAATGAAATACATCCTATTACAGCTTTGCAAAGTGAATTTTCATTATTAAGCCGAGACATTGAGAATGAGATTTTACCAACTCTCAGAAAATACAAAACGTCATTAATTCCTTTTTCACCTTTGGGACGAGGTATGTTTACTGAAAACTTTGATATTAGCCAAATAGGTGCAACTGACGCACGACTAAAGTTGCCACGATTTCAGGGAGAACATCTCGAAAACAACAAACAACTGGTTAAAGAATTAACAAGTTTCGCAAGCGACAAAGGATTAACTACGTCTCAACTAGCATTAGCCTGGGTGCTAGCTCAAGGAAATGATGTTATTCCTATCCCAGGAACCAAAAGACGTAAATACTTGGAATTAAATGCTAAAGCCGTGGATGTGGACTTAACAACTGACGAAATTTCAGAAATAGAAAACATAATTGCTAAATACCCTAATATTGGTAAAAGATATGAGCAAGAATCACTAAAATTAACAAATAACTAAAAATTACCGCTAACAATGTAAAAAAGAAATAGCCGGTTCAGCAGTAATTTAAAGGTTGTAGCATACTTAAAATTCTTTGCAACTTGACAGGAATGAAGCCCACAATCGGCTTCTATTATTTTCCTAAACCTTATGGTCAAGTAGTCAAGAAAATAAGCATTAGTGGATTTTGATTGGTAATCTGATTTTATATTTAAAAAAGAGAATGGTTATAGATAAAACCTTATATTGCTACAAAATGAAAGACTAATATGAAGTATATAAAATATATAGTTTTTATCCTGTTAAGTGTAATACTTTCTTGTTCACCAAATGGAAATGATGCAAAGAAATCTAAATTCAGAAAAAGTGAAGTTGAAAAACAAGATAATTACCTTAAAACTATTGAAGAACTAAATAAAGATTTTTTTAAGAATTACTGGGAAATTGAAAAAATAATTGTCAGCAAATTAGAAAAAGAAGGTCCTGAGTATTTTATAGAAAACAATTGTTACGATATCTTAGGTAAATTTGAACCTACTCTGGAAGTGTATTGTGAAATTTGTGAAAAACTAAATGTAAATAATAAAGGTGGATTATTGACCTCATATCTTCACCTAAATGACACTAATAATGTAAGAAAGCAATATGAACTAATGCAAAATGATAGAATTGCATTTATATATAATGAGTTTCATAAATATAAAGATTCTGGAAAAACTTTGAAAAGTAAACATATATCTATAAAGTATGATAAAAGAGTTGAAGATTTTGCAAATGCTGTTTTTGCACATGCTGATGAAATTGAGGTATTTATGACACAAGAGTGGGAAGGATTATTACCTCCAAAAACAAGAGTGATTTTACTTTTCTGCGATGGTCCCGGACCTTATAATTCATATTTAAATGAAACTTATTTACCCATAAAGTCCCGGGCTATAAGTAATAGTAAAATAGAAGCTGGAGGAATTGTTCATGAAACATTTCATCTGGTTAACATACAATTGTTAGGTCAGAAATGTAAATTTGATATCGATTGGGAAATGGATTCTTTTAAGTTTTTAGATGAGGGTTATGCACAACTTATTGAGAGTAAATTTTTGAATACTTATAGTGAAAACAGAGAAAGAATGGATGAGTATTCGAAACAAATAGTACTTACCTCTGCTTTTGACTTTAGAGACTTAAAAACAAAATGGGCTGAGCTATTTTCTAGTCAAGATGTAACAATATATTATTTAGCATACTCATTTGCCTATTTTCTTGAAGACAAATATGGAGAAGAGAAACATAAAGCACTTTTCCTGCCAACCGCAAACATTGCTGAAGACAGCTGGTTGGAATATGTTGAAAATTACTTTGGTTCAAGTATGGATGATCTAATTGAAGAATGGAATCAAAAACTATTACAGTAATATTAAAACGGGCTGAAAATAATAACCAGCAGTCAATAACTTAAAATATAGCAAAAAGCGTTGAGGCGCTTAAAAGGGGTGGCTTTACCGTGTTCTGGCTTCATTAGGGTTTGATATTGAATACGATTGTGAGTAAATTGCTAATTGAAATTTATAATAAGAGTTTTTATTAAATGGGTCAATATTTTAAGAATAAAAAATTGCGGATATGCTATCCCACCTACAAAAAAAGTATTAATAAAGTATCTATAAGTGATTACATGCTTAAACTTCTTTATATGAAACCAATCAAAATTCTCTTAATAATTCTTTTTTTTAGCCATTTTGTCACACAGGCTCAATCTGTATACACACAAGTACCGGATGATCAGGAAGCGCTTTTTTTTACTTCTGAATTATTTAATATTAAGGCAGATGGGAAGCATGATGTATCTAATGCACTTCAATTGGCTATTAATAAACTTAAAAAGGAAAGGAATTTTGGAATTTTATTCATTCCTGAAGGGAAGTACCTTATTAGTAAAACTATTTACGTTCCAAAAGCCATTCGTATTATAGGTTATGGGGAAAACCGTCCTGAATTTATCTTAGATAAAAACACAGATGGCTACCAGGATGAATTCAATTATATGTTTTGGTTTACCAGCAATTTGGTAGAAGAAGGACTTGAGCCAAAAGATGGCACTGCGGGTACATTTTATAGTGCCATTTCTAATATTGATTTTAGAATTGAAGAAGGCAACACCAAGGCAATTGCGCTTCGCACCCATTTTGCACAACACAGTTTTGTTAGCCATTGTAACTTTTATATTAATGAAGGTTATGCCGGAATTTATGACTTAGGAAATGAAATTGAAGATTTAAAATTCTTTGGAGGCGAATATGGGATTTCTACAGGGAGAACATCTCCGGGATGGCCCATGATGATGATAGACTTATATTTTGAAGGTCAGAGAAGTGCTGCAGTTTTGAGCCGAAATACAGGGATGTCTATAGTGTCCATGCACGTAAAAAATGTACCCATTGCCATTGAACTGCAAGATGATATTTCAGACAGATTATTTATGGAAGACTGCCTTTTTGAAAATGTAAAGAAAGGAGTAGTAGTTGGAGTTGAAAACAAAACAAGCAGCCAAATTAATTTATTAAACATTTTTTGTAACAATGTAGATGTGCCAGTATACTTCTCTGCTTCCGGCAAAAGCATTAGTAAAAAAGGCAATAAATACCTAATCAACAATTTTGTATACGGTTTGTTGATGGATGATATGGCTGATGATTCTAAATATGAAGCAATTACCGATATCGTGGCCGTTGATGTTGTGCCCAAAAAGTTAGACAAGGTTATTCCTGATCTGCCTTCCATGGATACATGGGTAAATGTGAAAGATTTTGGAGCTTTAGGTGATGGTAAAACAGATGACACACAGGCCATCAAAGAAACGATTGCCAGGCATAAAAATGTTTATCTTCCAACTGGCTGGTACCGCGTTACAGAACCAATTAAGTTGAATGAGGGAACTAACTTAATAGGCTTACATCCATTCGCTACCCAGTTAATAATTGAAGAAAGCGAATCCAGTTTTAGTGGATTTGGAGCACCGGTTCCGGTTGTGGAATCATCAGAGGGAGGTGATGATATTGTTAATGGTATTGGGATCTTTACGGGAGCTTATAATAACCGAGCAGTAGGATTGAAGTGGATGGCAGGTGAATGCTCTCTTATCAATGATGTTAAAATTGTTGGTGGTCATGGTACTATGCAAAAACCGCTAGAACCTTCAAGTCAAAAGTCGCGCAACCTAAGCATTAGCAGCCCTTCAGCACCTGTTTTTGATCAGGGAAAGGACCTGGCATGGGACAATCAGTACTGGAGCATTTGGATAACTAATAATGGAGGAGGAATATTCAAGGATATCTGGACGGCTAGCACCTATTCCGGTGCAGGTTTATATATCAGCAATACTTCCACTCCGGGTAAAGTTTTTGCCATGTCGATAGAACATCACGTCCGTCAGGAGGCTCGCATGAACAATGTTTCCAACTGGAAATTCTATGCTTTTCAATTTGAGGAAGCAAGCAAAGAAGGTAAAAATGCCCTAACGCTTAACTTAAACAATTGCAAAAACTTAATGTTCGCAAATTTTTGGATGTACCGCACGATTCGTGTGAATACTCCAAGACCTTGGGGTGTAAAAGTATCTAACAGTTACAATATCGATTTTCGAAATATGCGTAGCTGGACACAAATACTACAATTGCCTGAACGTACTATTTTCGATATGGACAAGAATTTGATTGTATATCCTGGTGATTTTGCCAGATTAACAATAACCGGCAATGAAAAATCCAGCAAAAATGAATGTTCCAATAATATTGCAGAGAAATTAGGCTTTGGCTATGAATTCGCAACAGGAGCCGTTTCTGATAGTAAAGGTAATGTTTACTTCTGCGAAAATCAACAGAAGCGTGTATACAAATGGTCGGCTGAAACTAACACGATATCTATCTATGCTGATTACCCTTTCAAACCTTTATCACTAGGTATCGACACTAAGGACAATTTGATTGTAATCTGCCGTTACGACCCGCAACCGGGCTTTGAGGAGGATGAACAAGCAAAAACAATCAATACACTGCCAGACAATAATCTCCTTTATAGTGGATGGAGGAATGGAGGCTGGGCATGCTTGGCCTATGCCATTAATCCTAATAATGTGGATGATATGCAAGTACTAAAACTTATGAAAACGAATGAGGTGGAAAATGTAGAACGTGTAATTCACCCTACACACCGATGGAGAGAAAATTTTGAAGAAGTAGCCACAAGTTTAGCTGAAACAAGTTTTATTGCACCCGATAGTGTTACTATCATCCCCAATACTTTTGATCTCGCACTCTCAGTGCAACTTATGGGAGTCACTCCAAACCAAAGCCAATCCGTTTTTGTGACCCACGAAGATCCCAAAATTACTTATCGTTTCCAGGTAGATGAGAATGGTAAACTTACAGATATGGTCGAATTTGTTGCACGTGGTGAATACAGTAATGTATATGACAATCAGGGAAATTTGTATTTAGCCGAAGGACAAATATTTGTTTTAAATAATAATGGAAATGTAGTTAGGAGGATTACACTGGATGAGCGCATTCAATCAATGACATGGGGAGGTAAAGAAAAAAATGAACTATTCGTTACAACAACCACCTCGTTATTCAGGATAAATCACATTAAGAAGAAATAATTAAATCTACCCATAACATTTTGTATAAGTAATTGTTTAGTTATCAAAAAACTAATAATTGCTCACTAGCATGCAACCGAATCCCCTTTTAAGGCTGATTTAATAGATAAGCCATGATAAACAATCAATAAGCAATAAAATAAATTCATGGTTACTAACCAGTTAAGGTTTGTATTATTAACAATAAAAAAGTATATTTGACCTGATAGTTGGCCATAAATATTTTTTTAAGATTAAATAAACTAATTAATAAATCCTTTATGAAAAAAATTTCAATCTCATCAGTATTCTTTTTTGTGATTTTCTTTGGATTGGTTTCTCACGGATTCAAATGTTATTCCCAAACAAATTCTAATGTAATTAAAACTTTAGATCAATCGAACAAAGATTTTGTTCGCTGGTTTAACAGTGGCCAGATTGATTCAATAATGCAGTTACATCACAATGATGCATGTTTAATAACTATTGGATGTGGCAAAGCATTTATAAAAAAGTACTATGAATCGGAATCAAAAGCATATAAGTACAAAGAAATTAAAGTTTTAAATGTAAGTGTATGCGATTCAATCGCAATTGAAAAAGGAATCTGGACAATTGAAACGAAATCAGGGGAGGAAATCAACGGTGAATATTTAACAGAGTTGCGCCTGGTAGGTAAAAAATGGCTAATCATCAATGATTTAACAGGTGTAAAAGAATAATCATCTATTAAAAACTGAAATCAAAGTTTGATTTTTGTAATGAGAAATAGAATTACATCGGGGAATCACGCAACTAATAATCGGGCAGAATTTACTAAACGTAAACATTTTAGCACTAAACATATAAGGTAGCAAACTGTATATTTTGAATTTCGAAACGCACAACTTTAAATCTTACAACTATTGGCAACTAATAGAAAGATATGAACTTGAAAAATCTGAATATAATAGTAATAATGACCTTGCTTCTTTCTTGTGGTTCTGAGAATGAATCATCTGATTCTGACAGGTTTACAGGGAGATGCTCACTTTAAGTAGTAGAGAGTTAATCTGATCCCATTTCAGCCTGGCTACCTCGGCAAGACCAATACAAAAACCGAAAAGGATTCATAATTTATGATTGAAAAGGTGGAATGGGAGTACATCACGTGACTGAAAATTATGAAACATACGAATTTGAAGGAAGTGGTTGTCTAGATAGTTTACAGTCAAAGACTTAAGGCATATAGCTGACAATTTTGTCTATTTTGGAAAGCATAAGGTAAATTACTCACTCAAAATTATTGAACATCTGACAGAAATAGTTATTTTATTAATGTAAAGTTTAAAAATTATGACTGGAATAAAAAAGAGTGTATCCCTTCTCAAATTGATAAAATTGTGATAAGTAAAATAAACACAATAGGTTAACAAATAACATTTGAAATTACAGGCGAAAACCTGATAAAGAAATATTATTGTAATTTTGAAAGAAAATTCATGATATTATTATTATTCTATTTATTTCTGGCTCTGTTCGTCTCTTTTTTATGTTCTATAATGGAGGCCGTTCTGCTGTCTACACCACAATCCTTCCTGATTGTTAAAAAAGAAGAGGGTAATGGCTGGGCAAAAAAATTTGTTGATTTAAAGTTGAATATCGATAAACCATTATCTGCAATTTTATCATTAAATACAGTAGCTCATACTGTTGGGGCAGCCGGGGTAGGAGCACAGGCAGTTTTTTTATTCGGCGAAGCGTCTTTTGGAATAGTATCAGCAATTTTAACCATATTAATATTGGTTATTACTGAAATAATTCCAAAAACAATAGGAGCAAGGTATTGGAGAAATTTAGCAATGATTTCCTCGGTAATAATGCAGGCTATGATAATCATTACTTATCCTTTGGTTATTATGTCAGCCTTTATAACCAAACTTATTTCTAAAAATAAACAAGAGCAAACTACCAGCAGAGAAGAAATTGCAGCGCTGGCAAATATTGGAGCCGATGAAGGTATCTTTTCAAATAAAGAGCATAAAATTATCCAAAATTTACTCAGGCTTAAGAAAGTTAATGTTAGCCAAATAATGACTCCAAGGGTGGTTGTAGCTGTGGCTGATGAAAAACTTAATCTGAATGATTTTTTTAAAAATAAAGAATATTTAAAATTTTCCCGAATCCCGGTTTATTCAGAAAATGATGAAAATATCACAGGCTATGTTTTCAGACAAGAGGTTTTCGAAAAACTGGCAGAAGGTAAAAATGAACTAAAACTTAAAGATGTTAAAAGGGAGATTGTTGTAGTGCCAAAAAGTATAGTGTTGTTTTCACTTTGGGAAAAACTATTGGAAAGAAAAGAACATATTGCATTAATAGTAGATGAATACGGTGGCTTAGAGGGTATTGTAACAATGGAAGATATTATTGAAACTTTGCTCGGCCTTGAAATAATTGACGAAACCGACACCATTATTGATATGCAGCAATATGCAAGAGACCGATGGAAAGAAAGACAGATAAAGTATAATCTAATCGATAAACTGGATAATCGCGACGAATAAGGAAGTAATATTAGCCCTTAGTAAGTCATTCATAAACAATTAATTAATTATCGGATATAGTATAATATATCAGAGTTAATAAGTATGGATCACTGATCTTAATGTTAAAAGTATAACATAAAAACATTATCTTTATAGGCGAATTGACCATTTGCATACGTCCTTAACTTTTAAAGGCAATGCCATTAGGAGTTTTACGACGATTATTATTGTAATAAAGAGGTATAAAACAGGTAATAAATCTTTTACATTTTAAAAATTTTACGATTAATATTTTTAAGTAATTATTAATCAAACTTAAGTTTAAAACAAAAAAGATGTGTTATGAGTTATTTATATGAAGTACCGGGATTAAACGCATGGGCAATAATGCTCTTTGTAACATTTGCTTTAATCGCTTTTAACGAACTTGGCAGGACAACAAAATGGGGAGGAGTTTTGCTTTTTATTGTTGTTCCAATAATCCTTACTATTTATGTTTGGCCAAAAACTGCAGCTACCGGAAATGAGTATGGAACAGGTACCTGGTTTAACTGGGTTAAAACATATTCTGCACTTGCAGGCGTAATAGGGTTTATGGCTATAAGGTATATTCCTTATTTGGCCAAAAGAAAATGGGTTCTTGTTTTTCCCGCAGCAATTCTTGCCATAAATATCCTGGAAGCTTGTATAAGAGATTTTCAGGTTTATAGTTTCGGCTTGTGGGAAGGTGGATATGTTGACAATTTATGGACAATGTCAGGTCCATGGAACATAATGAACGGAATAGCAGGAATATTAAATATACTTACCATTTGTGGTTGGTTTGGTATTGTAGTTTCGAATAACAAATCAAAAGATATGATATGGCCTGATATGATTTGGGCCTGGATTATTGCCTACGACCTGTGGAACTTTGCCTATACCTATAACTGTATATCCGATCATTCCTTTTATTGTGGAGTAGCATTACTTCTTTCGTGTACTATTCCGGCATTTTTTATTGTTAAAGGTGCATGGCTTCAACACAGGGCTTCAACTTTAGCACTTTGGATAATGTTTGTTATGACTATCCCTCAGTTTGCCGATAAAATAGCACCTGTGCCCACAACGCACAATCCAAAAGCATTTTTTATTGTAAGTTTTGTTGCATTATTGGCTAATGCGGCACTATTTGTTTACCAGGTTATCAGAATTAGAAGGAAAAAACTTAATCCTCTAAAAGACGAAATATATGCAGGAACAAAAACATATATGAAAGTGCTGGCAGATAATTCATAGTTTTTATTGATCTAATATAGTTTTTTCCTATTTAGAACTAACATCTTAAGAGTATTAAGCAACTTTAGTTTGTTTGTATGGATAAAACTGGTGAAAAAAATAACGATAACAGATTGAATAATAAACAGAAAAGTGGATACTCGATTTTTAATTCCATGTCGTTTGAAATATCAATTTCAAAAATTATAATTGGTATTATTATCGGCCTGTTATTTTCGTTTGTATTCTATTCATTTCTATTTGTTAACAGAGAAATGTTCAGAATACTATCTGCTAACTATAGTTATAAACTATGGATACTGACGGAAAATGAAGTGAATTTTTATAACTTGATATTCGCATTTATTTCTGTGATATTTGGTCAGTCTGTTTGCTTTGTATTTTGGTTCGACGGTCCTAAAAAGCTTTTTAAACGTCACAAGTTTAGGAAAAACTCAATACTCAATGACCAGAGAGTTTTAATGTGGTATTTTTTAAATTGGTTTGTCAGGACCGGAACTTCTTTTGCGGTTGTATTTATTATTACATTTTATGGTGGGTTTGAAGTGTTCAGCTTTTATCCTGATTATAACTATGTTTTCGTCCTGATTATTATTGTATTATTTCTTCAAAGTTGGAATAATATTAGAATTTCTTTTAAAAGGCAAAGTCTAAAATGGATGTTATTCTCAGCGTTAATAATCACTGGTGTATCATTTGGGTTTTCAAAAGTTGACATAGTAAATTACCATAGGATAAATAAAATACTGCAGCAAAATAAAATAAGTTATAAATATAATTTAACACTGCCTGAATCAAATACTTACCAATTTAATGAAAGATTTTCTCAGTTAATAAACATATATGTTGTAAAACCTAAAAAACACAACAATTCAGATGACTTTATTACTTTGATTAACAAAAAAGAGGTTTCTCCTGATAGTATTTACAATGAACTTGAAAAACTCAATGGCGAAAAAAATCATATGTATAGAAGGCTTACAATTTACCAGTTATATATTGATAAAGGAATAAAAACCGGGGTCGTTAATAATTTAAAATTTCAAATATCAAGATTAGGATTGTCGCGCATTGCATATTCAGTTGTTCCGGTTAATCGGGATTTTAATCAGGCTTATTATAATAATTTATCAATTCTTACAAAATTGCCGGGTATTGATTCATCAAGATTGAATATCTATGAATTTATTTCACAACTTAACAGGCTTAACAAAGAATTTGAAATTGTACAATTAAACAATGGCGATTGCCTAATAGATAACTCTTTGGTTAAAATTGACAGCATTCAATCTGCTGTATTTGATATTATGATAAAGAATAGTGATTTCTATTTTAAATTTTATCCAAATGATAGTGTTGATTTTCAGAAATATATAAGTGTTATCTCGCAAATAAGGATGGCATCCAATGAAATAAGAGATTATTATTCATTAAATTTATTTTCAAAGAAGTTTGCTGATTTATACGGGGATGAATGGGAGACGGTTGAAAGGAAATACCCCCTCAGGATAATTGAATTTACTGATGATTTAATTAGATTTTTGAATGATAATGAAAAAAATACTCATAAAGATCAATAACTTATAGTACTTGAAAGATACTGTTTAATTATTGAATATTAACAAGGATATATAAGATATGTACCTTAATGTAACAGAATATATAGAGTTCAACTTATTGTTTGTCTGCTTAATATAAAATTCCGTATATGACTTTTTATTAAGTTAGGGATTGCTTATTTTTGCAAAAAATTTCATAGAAGACCAGAGTAGTATGATTTGTAGATTAGAAAAAAAAGGAATTGAAGACTTTAATACCACAAATATATTACCTCAAACATCATTCTGGGCGAGGGTTAAAAGTCATCAGGGCTTTATCCCGAAAGGATTTGAATTAACAGTTTCAAAGGATTTATTAGTCGATACTTCCGAGTCTCTCGTGAAAAAGGGCGACGATTTATTAGTGCTTATCAAGTATGTTGATAATAAAAATTGCTATGCCTATGTTCCCTATGGCCCTAAATTAGAACCTGTATTCGAAAATCAGGGATTATTTCTGGAACAATTGTCAGAAACCATTAAGCCTTACCTCCCGGCAAATTGCATGTTTATCCGCTATGACTTGATGTGGAAGAATCAATGGTCGGAGGAAGATGATTATTTTGATAATTCCGGTAACTGGATCGGTGCTCCTCAAAGTACTACACAGGAATACCGCGTTAACTTTAAAACTGCCAACTGGAACCTTAAGAAAAGCGTTGAAGACGGTCTGCCAAAAAACACCTTCTTTCTTGATTTAACTCAAAAAGATGAGGATTTGCTTAGTAATATGAGATATAATACTAAGTATAACATTAGAAGGGCTTTTAGAAATGGTATAACAATTAAAGAATATGGTGTAGAACATATTTCAGATTGGTATAAATTATACTTTGATACTGCAATCAGGCATAATATGCCCATTCAAAATGAAGAATATTTTGCTACTATTCTAAAAAATCAGGATAATAATAAAAATGGTGTTACTATAAAAATGCTAATGGCCGACTATGAAGGAGAATTTCTTTCTTCCATGTTTTTAGTCTTGTCAAAAAAACGTGGAACATACTTATATGGAGCATCATCATCATGCAATAACAAACTAATGGCGAGTTATGCACTCCAATGGGAGTCAATAAAAATTGCTAAACAATGGGGTTGCACAAAGTATGATATGTTTGGGTCAGCACCAAATAATAATCAAAATCATCCTCTTCATGGTGTTCATCTTTATAAGAAAGGATTTGGTGGTGAACTTTACCATAGAATGGGATGCTGGGATTATCCTTATAATCTTGAACTTTATGATATGTTTAGATTTCAGGAAATAAATAATTAACGCATAAAAATCTAATTGTAGATTTAGTACTCTACTATTTGAGATTTTTTTGTTACAATTTTAAATTGTGTCTAAAATCATTTTTCAATTCACTAATTTTACTTTTCTTCTATTTTTGCTGTCATTTTAACAATGGAATGAAGGAGAAAATTACTCATTATTTCCTGCTTAAAATGAGTATTATTGCATAAACATATAATCATTAATAACTATTTAAAATAAAATTATATGAAGATTTATGCATTTACTGCGATATTGATATTTACAATGCTAATATTTGCATCCTGTAATAAAGATACACAGGATGTTCCATCAGAAACTGAACCTACAGTTGATACTATTTATCAACAATATGGTACTCCTTTTGCCGGCCTTCCTAATACTGAAGATATTGTATTATACGAAGTAAATTTAAGAGCATATAGTCCTGGTGGTGACCTTCAGGGTGTGATAAACAGGCTTGATGATATTGCAGAACTGGGAGTAAACGTAATTTGGTTAATGCCTATTTATCCCATAGGGGAAGTTAATTCCGTAAACTCTCCCTATTCAGTAAAGGATTATAAAGCTGTTAGTTCTGAATACGGAACATTAAAAGATTTGAGAGTATTGACAAAAGAAGCACATAGCAGAGGTATGGCTGTGATTTTGGATTGGGTGGCTAATCATACCGCATGGGATAATGAATGGATAAAAAATAAAAGTTGGTATTCGCAAGATGCTAGTGGGAATATTATACACCCGCCCGGAACCAACTGGCAAGATGTTGCCGATTTAAACTTTGATAATCAAAGTATGCGGCAGGCAATGAGAGAAGCCATGCTATTTTGGGTTTATCAGGCTAATATAGATGGTTTTAGATGCGATTATGCCGATGGTGTTCCTTTCGACTTTTGGCATAAAGCCTTTCAAACAATAGATACTGTGCCAAACAGAGATTTTATATATTTTGCAGAAGGTAGCCGGTCTGATCATTTTAATGCCGGTTTTGATTTGAATTTTAGTTGGAATTTTTATGGTACAATTAAAGATGTTTTTAATGGTCAGTCAGTGATAAAACTTTTTAATGCCAATATCAACGAATATGAAAATACACCCATGGGAAAACATTGGGTTAGGTTTACAACCAACCACGATGAATCAGCCTGGGATGCAACCCCAATAAGTATTTTTAATGGAGTAGATGGAGCTTTAGCAGCTTCTGTGGTAACAATATTTACCGGAGGTGTTCCTCTTATTTACGGAAGTCAGGAGGTGGGTACTGCCGGTAATGTTCCCTTTTTTACTAATTCCACAATAAATTGGAATGATAATCCTGAAATGTATGCCGCTTATCAGAAGATGCTTCAATTTTATTCTTCCTCAGATGTGGCGAAAATAAAGGATAATCTTCATTATCAAAGTAGTGATGTAGTTTTTTTTAAGAAAACTCTGGATGAAAAAGAATTGTTGATTATCGTAAATGTTAGAAATGAAACTATTAACTATACCTTACATAGTGATATAAAAAATACTGCATGGATTGATATTAACACTGAAAATGGCATTGTGCTTTCTAATCAAATAACTTTACAAGCTTATCAATACTATATTTTAATAAATTGAAAATATGTATATTATATTTTTGATGCTTAATGGTTTTAACTAAATAAAAACATTACTTAATGCATAATAAAATAAATAGTGTAGAAAATGAGTAAAAAAATATCATTGGTATTGTCAGGAGGTGGAGCAAGGGGAATAGCTCATATTGGTGTTATTGAGGAACTTGAAAGCCAGGGGTTTGAAATAGTCTCAATTTCAGGAACCTCTATGGGCGCTTTGGTAGGTGGTGTTTATGCTCTTGGTAAAATGCAGGAATTTAAGCAATGGTTGTTTTCTCTCGATAAAGTTAAAACCTTTAATCTGGTTGACTTTACTATCGGTACAAATGGATTTATAAAAGGGGATAAGGTATTGAATAAAATGAAAGATTTTATTCCTGATTCCAAAATAGAGGATTTAGAAATATCATATCGTGCTCTTGCCGTAGATTTAAATAGTAAATCAGAATTTGTGTTTTCCGAAGGTAGTATATATGAAGCAATAAGGGCTTCCATAGCTATACCTTCAATATTAAAACCGGTTAAAGTTAAAGATATGCTTTTAGTAGATTGGGGTGTGTTAAATAACTTGCCCATTAATCATGTGCAAAGAACTGGCAATGATATACTTGTTGCTGTAAACGTAAATGCAGATGTTCCTGTTTTAAAGCCTAAATTAACAAAGAAAAAAGAAGAGTCAATTCTTATCTCTTATCAAAACAAGATTAAGGAATTTTATGCACAGCTTTCAAATATAAATTTAAAGTCGAAATCAGAAAGTATGGGGTATTTTGAACTTATTAGAAATACTATTATTCTTATGACCTCTCAAATTACAAAACTTACGTTGGAAAAATATAATACTGATATTCTTATTAATGTATCCAGAAACTCAAGTGAGGCATACGATTTCTTTAAGGCGGAAGAATTAGTTGAAATAGGAAGGTATGCAACACAAAAAGCCATTGACGAACATAATAAAAACGAATATGGTGAATAAAAAAATAAAATGGGGAATATTAGGATTGGGTAAAATTGCAAATAAGTTTGCAAGCGATTTGCAATTAGAATCTGATGCAGAACTTTATGGCGTTGCTTCAAGAAGCAGTGAAAAAGCAATAGAGTTTGCTAAAAAGTATAATGCTATAAAAACTTACTCTTCTTATAAAGAATTAGCAGAAGATGCTGATATTGACATAATTTATGTAGCAACACCCCATACATTTCATTTTGAAAATGCTATGATGTGCCTTCAAAATGATAAATCGGTTTTGTGTGAGAAACCGATGGGAATGAATGCCTCAGAGGTAGAAACAATGATTGCTGAGGCGAAAAAGAGAAATTTGTTTTTAATGGAAGGATTGTGGACAAGATTTATCCCTGCCACTGAAAAAGTAATCGAACTTATCAAAAATAAAACAATAGGAGAGGTTTTGTTTGTTAAGGCCGACTTCGGCTTTAAACCAAATTACGACCCCCAAGGCAGGCTTTATAATAAAAAACTCGGAGGAGGATCTCTACTGGATATTGGAATATATCCTGTTTATCTAAGCATTTTACTGCTAGGTCTGCCAGGAAATATTAAAGCCATGGCCCGTTTTACAGAAAGCGGTGTAGATAGTTACTGTTCTGTATTATTTGATTATGAAAATAATTCTAAAGCAATACTAGAATCCACAATAGAAGCCGATACTCCCATTGAAGCATATGTTTATGGAACAAAAGGTAATATTAAACTACACAAAAGGTTTCATCATAGCGAAAAACTTACTGTTACCCGAGATGGCTTTCCAAAAGAAGAAATAGATCTGAAATATAAAGGAGAGGGGTATATTCATGAGATTGAAGAAGTAATGAGTTGTCTAATTAACAATAAAACCGAAAGTGCAAAACTACCTCTGTTAACTAGTTTAAATTTGATTGCATTACTTGATAAAATAAGGAATGAAATTGGTTTGAAATATTGATACACTATTTATTAAACCTATTATTATTTTTCCATTCTAGATAAATGGACTTTAATACTAAATTTAAAATGAACTCACTTACAAACTTACCAAACATAGGTAAAACCCTTGCTGATAAACTTAATAAAGTTGGCATTAATGACGAAAGTACCTTGAAGGAAATTGGCAGTGAAAATACTCTAATTAAACTCGCAACCATTGAAAATAGTGGAGTATGCATAAATATGTTGTATTCTTTGGAAGGTGCTGTTCAGGGTGTTCGGTGGCATAATTTGGATAAGAACAGAAAATTGGAATTGAAGGAGTTTTATAAACGATTATAGAAATAGTGAAATACTTAGTTGTTTTGTAAGCGGATATTTATATTTATCCGCTTTTTTTATTTTTTGACTTAATATTAAACTTCAAAGGAAAATTTGATTAATTTAATGGCTTGTTTTTTATTTGATAATAATAGTTCAATAATATGAAAAATCAAAAATCTGCAAAAATCCTAATGATGTATTTTATATTTATCTTATTTATTTCTACGGACTTAGCATGCAATAAAGAAAGTAACAGCAATAATGCAGATATAGATTATTCACATATAAATAATTGGGCTTATTATCCCTTAAATAGTACCCGTGATGTTGATATTTTCTTCGTGGCACCAACAATTTATGGAGGAACCGACAGCATTTACAATATGCCTATAAATGATCCTGTAGAACGTTTAAATTTTATTGGAGCCATTAATATGGAAAAGGGGATATATGATGAAGGTGATGTTAACTTTTACGCTCCATTCTATCGGCAGGCAAGTTTTAACTGTTATGGTATCAGAGCTTATAATGATGTGAGTACCGATGAAAATGTAAATGCTGCTTTTGAATTGGCCTATGGCGATGTTGAAGATGCTTTTAATTACTATTTTACTGAAAGTGATAAACCATTTATTCTGGCTGGTTTTAGTCAGGGTGCTGAGATGATTATTAAGTTGATAAAGAACAACTTCGATAAAACAGAAGCCCAAAAGAGATTTATTGCCGCTTATGCAATAGGGTGGAGGCTCGACTCTTTGGATGTGCAAAAATATGAGTATCTCAAAGCAGCCAAATCCGATATTGATTTAGGAGTTGTAATTAGTTATAGTTCGGAAGCAAATTTCATTGATAGTTCCATAATAGTGCCCAAAACAACAATGTCGATTAACCCTTTAAGTTGGAATTGTGATACTACTTTGGCTTCTAAAGGTTTAAATTTAGGTGCATGTTTTACTGATTATAGCGGTATAATAAATAAAGAAATTCCTGAATTTACTTCGGCCTATATTAAACCCGGCAGAGGAACTTTAGTAGTCCCTGATGTAGATCCTCTGGAGTATCCACCGGTACTTCCCATTTTTGTTGATGGAGAGTATCATATTTACGATTATTTGTTCTTTTACAGAAATTTGCAGGAAAATGTAGATGTAAGAATAGAAGAGTATCTCAAAAATAAATAATTCAATTATGAATGCTGATATAATCAGTTGGAACGACTTTACAAAAGTTGACATGAGAGTTGGAACTATCTTGTCGGCAGAAAATTTTAAGGAAGCCAAAAAACAGTCTTATATTCTTAAAATAGATTTTGGAGAATTTGGAATTAAAAAATCATCGGCACAAATAACAAAACTCTATTCAAAAGAAGAACTAATTGGAAAACAGGTTGTTGCAGTTATTAATTTTCCTCCAAAACAAATTGCAACCATAATGAGTGAATGTTTAGTATTAGGTGCAGTAGATGATGATAATGAGGTAACCTTATTGCAACCTTCACATAAAACCAAAAATGGTTTGCGAATACTCTAAATAAATGGATTGTAAAATTGAATAAGCGATTCTAATTATTTGAGCTTGCTTCCTCTTCGGGAGAGATCCATCCCCCGCCTAAAGCTTTATAAAGAGAAATATAAGCATCCATAAGTTCCCTTTGAGTTTGTGTATAAGTTAACTGAGCATCAAACGATTTACGTTGACTTTCCAAGACCTCCAAATAAGAAGTTTGCCCTTTGTCATATCGCTCTGCAGAGAGCATTTCAGCATTTATTGCCGCTATGTTTCTCGATTTGTTGGCAGCCAATTCAGTTTTCAAAGTTTTAATGGTTATCAAGGCATCAGCAACTTCTTTAAAAGCAGTTAATGTTGTGTTTTCGTAGTCTCTAAGTGCCACTTCTGTATTATACCTTTCAATTTCAACACGTCTTTTATTTTTTCCAAATTGAAAAAGCGGTCCTGTTAAACTACCTGCAGCAGACCAAGCCAGGCCACCTGTTGAAATATCCAATAAATCGTTGGAAGCATATCCCAATAGTCCTGTGATGTTTAAAGAAGGCCATCTCATTGCCTGTGCTGCACCTATTCTTGCATTTTGAGCCCTATAGGTTTGTTCAGCCTCTCTAATGTCGGGTCTCCTCAGTAATAATTGAGAAGGCAGTCCTTCAGGTATTTCCGGAGGTGTTTGCTGCTCTATTAAAGTTTTATCAGTTATAAAACCTTTTGGATTTTCTCCCAACAATATGCTTAATGTGTTTTCTGTAGTTGCAACCGCTCTTTCGTAAGAAGGTACTGCTGCAGCAGAAATTTCCTTTTGAATCTGAGCCTGATTCAAATCTATTTCGGCAACTACACCATAATCATATCGGGCCTGAATAATCTTCAACCCACTGTCTCTTGAAGCCAGAGTTTGTTTTGATATTTCAAGTTTCTCTTTATTTTCTAATAGTGAAAAATAAGTAGAGGCAACCGCTGATATAATACCTATTTGGACTGTTCGTTTCGCATATTCAGAGGCCATCAATTCGGCTCTTGCTGCTTCGTTGAGCCTTTTGTATTTACCCCAAAAGCCTAATTCCCAGCTCATTTCGGGATAGGCTGAAAAATAACTAATATTGGAATTTAGCAAACTACCGCCACCGTAATTTCCTCCACCACCATTTGCTGAAACCCCAAAGGTTGGAAACTGATCGGCCTTTGTATATCCAAAATTGGCTTTTGCAGCATCTATTCTTGCAGCCGCAATCAATACATCTTTATTATTATTCAGAGCAATTTTTATCAACTTATTAAGTTCAGCATCATTAAATAATTCCCACCATCTAAGATTTACTACAGTATCGGTGGTCAAAGTGTCGAATCTGAAAATATCATTTCCTGTATACTTAGGCGATTGGAAATCAGGGCCAAGTTTGCATCCGGCAATAAATAATATTCCTATTGTTATAAATATTGTAAATTTCTTCATTGTAATTATTATTTATTTATTACCTCATCCGATTTCAGTTGAATTTCATTTAATTTATCACGTTTCTTCTCGTAGCCGGCAATTTTCCCGATAAGGATAAACAACATTGGATAGAAAAATATTCCTAATAATGTTGCAAGTGTCATTCCTCCCAATAGGGCCATGCCCATTACTTTACGTGCTTCAGCGCCTGAGCCTGTGGCAACTATCAGTGGAAAAATACCGAAAATGAATGAGAATGCAGTCATGAGAATTGGACGGAACCTTGATTTAGCAGCACTTAATGCTGAGTCTACAAGTGATAAGCCTTTTTTAAATTCATCGTTTGCAAATTCTACGATAAGAATTGCATTTTTTGCTGCCATACCTATTAGCATAACAAATGAAACCTGGGCAAAAATGTTATTCTCGAAAGTAGGACTAATCAGCCGTCCCACCCAAAGTGCGAATAAGGCTCCGAATATTGCGAATGGTGTTCCCAACAAAATACTAAAAGGAAGAGACCAACTTTCATATTGAGCAGCCAGAATAAGGAATACAAATACCAGTGAAAATGTTAATATCATGCCCAAAGATCCCGAAGCTTGTTTTTCCTGATACGACATGGCATTCCATGCATAACTCATGTCCTGTGGTAATTCCTCTGCAGCAACTTCTTCCAAAGCATTCATTGCTTCAGCAGAAGTATATCCTTTTGCCGGACTTCCTGCTACTTCGACAGCGCGGTATAGATTAAAGCGGTTCGTATAGTCGGGACCGGATATATTTTTCACTGTTGTGAGTGTTGAAAGAGGTACCATATTTCCTGATGAGTTTTTAACAAAGAAATTAGTTATCTGACTTTCGTCGATTCGATACTGAGGTTCCGCCTGAATATAGGTTTTGTATAATCGACCAAAGCGGGTAAAATCATTTACATACGACCCACCCATTAAGGCTCCTATAGTGTTGTACAAATCATTTAAGTTTACACCTAACTTTAGGGCTTTTTCCTTATCAATATCAAGGTATTTTTGAGGAACACTGGCCTGGAAAGTAGTAAAAGCAGCACCTATTTCAGGACGCTTATTTGCTGCAGCAATAAATTTCATTGTGTTTTGCGATAAATAGTCGGTTGTATTACCCCCTTTATCTTGTAGCATAATACTAAAACCGGATCCATTTCCTAGTCCAGGTATTGCAGGCGGTCCGAAAGCAAATGCCTGAGCCGCTTTAATTTTAGTAGCCAGAATACCATTTACTTTTTGTATTACCTCTTTTGCAGTGCTTTCTCTGTCGGCCCAATCAGATAGAGTAACAAACATAAATGCGTTATTGGAAGACATGGCACCCGATAACATACTAAAACCTGTTGCAGTTGTAATATATTCTACTTCAGGAATATTTTCTAATAATTTTTCCACATCTTTTGCCACCACGTCACTTCTCTGCAAACTGGCAGCATTGGGTAGTTGTATGTTTACAAAGAAATATCCCATATCCTCTTCAGGAATGAACCCTCCCGGTACGGCTTTGCCAAAAATAACAGCACCAAAAGTTACAATTAAAATAAAAACAACTCCTCTTTTAATCTTACGGGTAATAATTCCACTATAGCTCATGTAAGCGTCAGTGGTAGAGCCCATTAGTTTGTTGAACTTTCCGAAAAACCATCCCAAAGGACCTTTGTAAGGCTTAGGCTCTTTAAGTAATATTGAAGCCAGGGCAGGGGAGAGAGAAAGTGCATTTACTGAGGAAACCAGTACTGATACTACAATGGTAATAGCAAATTGCTGATAGAGTCGTCCGGTAATTCCTGCCATGCCTGCAACGGGAATAAATACGGCCACCAGTACAAGCGTAGTTGCAATTACAGGTGCGGTAACTTTTCGCATGGCATCAAGAGTTGCTTGCCTGCTGCTCATACCATTGGCTATGTTAACCTGTGTTGCCTCTACAACAACAATAGCGTCGTCAACAACTATTCCGATTGCCAGCACAAGTCCCAGCAAACTCAAAACGTTTATGGTAAATCCCAATAAGGGGAAAAAGATAAATGCTCCAATAAGTGAAACAGGAATTGCTATTGTAGGTATAAGAGTTGCTCTCCAGTCCTGGATAAAGATAAAAACTACTAAGACAACAAGTATTACTGCAATGATAAGAGTAACTACTATATCTCTCAATCCTGCTGTAATAGGGGCAGTAGAATCCAGTGAAACATCATACTTTACACTATCAGGAAATTTCTTTTTTAGCAAATCCATTTCTTTAATTACCTCTTCAGCAAGTGCCACGGCATTAGATCCAGGAGCTTGATAAAGAGCAATTGCGGTACAAACTTCACCGTTTAAGCGTGTAAAAGTATTATAGGTTTCAACACCCAGGTTTATGGTTGCAACATCTTTTAATTTTACCTGTGAGCCTTCTGCAGTAGTTCTTATAATTATATCACCAAATGCTTCTGGAGAGTTAAATCTTTCCGGCAGTCTTACGGTATATGTAAATTCTGTTCCTGCCGGAGCAGGCTCAGCACCAAACTTTCCTCCTGGTACTATTATATTCTGCTGATTTATAGCATTTAAGATTTCTGAAATTGTTAATCCCATTTGTGCAAGTCGATCAGGCTTTATCCAAATTCGCATGGAATAGTCTGAGGCTCCCAGAACATTTACACGACCTATACCTTTAATTCTTGCTAGTTGATCCTTTATATTAATCAGTGCATAGTTACCGAGAAAATTCTGGTCATAACGACCATCAGAAGTAAGTGTAATTAACATCAAAATGTTTGGAAGCGACTTCTCAGTGGTAACACCCATCTTTGTAACCTGTTGGGGAAGTTTGGCTGAGGCTGCAGAAACCCTGTTTTGGGCTAATACAGTATTCATATCAGGATCAGTACCAACGTCAAATGAAATATCAATAACCATACTACCATCGTTGGCATTGGTAGATTTCATATAGATCATATTGTCAACACCATTTATTTGCTGTTCCAAAGGTGTTGCAACACTTTCTTCAACACTAACGGCATTTGCTCCGGTATAATTAGCTCGTACCTGAACAATGGGAGGGGTCAAATTTGGATATTGCTCGATGGGTAAACTCAGCATCGACAATATCCCAACAATAACAATGATTATGGCAATAACCATTGCAACTATCGGTCTGTGGACGAAAAAATTTCCTTTACTTTCAGCCATTGTCTTGGTTTTGAGTTTTCTTACTCTTACTTTTAAATTCAATTACTTTAGGTTTAACCCTTGCACCTTCCGATACTTTTTGCAATGCGTCAATAACTACTTTGTCTCCGGCTTCAAGACCTTTATCTATTAGCCAGTAGTCATTAATTGTTGGCCCTACATTTATTTGTTTTGTTTCTACCCGACTGCTGTCGTTAACCACATAAACTGAATATTGTCCCTGTAGTTCACTTACGCATCTCTGAGGTACAAGAATCGCATCTTTTGCAACACTTACTTTTATTCTTACTTTAGCATATAAACCAGGCCTCAAAAGACCATCTGAGTTTGGAAAAACTGCTTGTATCAATATAGATCCGGTATTTGGATCAACACTTCTGTCAATAAAATTTATGCCGCCTTGTTCTTTATATGTTGAGCCATCGGCAAGTATTAGCCTTATATCAGGATCATAATTTTCAGGACGTACGGTTTTTCCTTCTTCTATACTGATGGCCTTACGTGCCAACTCTATATAATCGGCTTCGCTGAGGAAAAATTCCACTAATATTGAATCGGTTATTGATACAGTATTTAATATAACAGGATTAGGATTCTGTCCCACAAATTCACCTCGTTTGGCTTTAGTTTTACCTATTAAGCCGCTAATCGGAGATTTTACACTGCAATAACCCAGGTCTATCTTTGCTAGTTCAAGACTTGATTTTGCTGCTTCTACATATGCCTTAGCAGCTTCATACTGTGCCACAGCTGCATCAAGATCACTTTTGCTAACTGCATTTATTTCAGCAAGTGGTTTCATCCTGTTTAAGTCACTCTCAGCTTTAACCAGTGAAGTTTGTGCTTCTGCTAAACCACTTTGTTCAACAGCAACCTTCGCTTTGTAAGTTTGTTGATCGATGGTGTATAAAAGTTGCCCCTTTTTTACCATACTTCCTTCCCTAAAATGTATTCCTTCTAAAAAGCCACTTACCCTGGCCCTAATTGGGATGTCGCTACTACCATAAACTTGTCCTACGAAATCCCTGTAAATAGGAACATCTTGTTGCACTGCTTTTATGACAGTTATTTCAGGAATTGGTGCTTGTGTATCGCTATTATTACTGCTGCACGAAAATAAAAGCGAGGCTATAATAGTTAAACTAATACCGATTGATAAATGCGTAAATCTGCTCATTTAAATAAGAATTTTTGTGAATATTAGTGACTACTAAGATAATTAATTTATTTTTAGAGCAGAAAAATATTACATAATTTTAGCCCTTTTGAATTCTTTATTTCTATCAAAAAGATATCTGTATGTTACATGTACTTTTCTAACATCTGCGTTCAGCGATTTTACCAATTTTATCATTTTAGGGTTAAAATCACCTATCCAATTCATTTCCAGGTCGGTATATTGTACACCTTCTCCAACTTCTTCTTCAAAGTAGTTTATCATCCCATCGGTAATTTTCTTCCCTTGAAATTCAGGAACTACTCCGAATATTAATCCCAAAGCACGTCTGCTCATTTTCCTTACTTTTAAGTCAAAGAGAAGTCTGAGTTTATTGAATATATGGAACTTGCCATTAAATTTTTTAATAATAGGGTTTAAATCAGGTATCATAAGAAAGAAGGCAATAGGCCTTTCCTTATGAAAAGCGAATATCAGCAATTTTGGATCAATAACTTGTTTTAAACTGTTGAATAAGGCATTGGCATGTTTTTTTGACAAGGGTTTAACTCCGGGGAATTTTGCCCAGGCAGCATTGAAGACCTCTAGAAAATAGTCGGCAGATTTTTCAGGGTTTTTTTTGTTATGTAAACCAAAAGATATATCAGGTTCATCTTTTTTTAATGACATCGCATTTTGGGTAATCTTGGGATCTATTAAACCAACTTTTAGTTTGGTATGGTATGTAAACTGGTTGAAATAGTTTTGAAAACCGTAGTTTTCTAACAGATCGTTATAATATTCAAAATTATATGGCATATTATAAACTGGTTCGTAAAATCCTTCTTTAAGACAACCCCAGAAATGTTCACGAGAACCAAAATTAACCGGACCGTCCATTGCTTCCATACCTTTGCTTATAAGCCATTGCTTAGCAGTATCGAACATTAAATTAGCTGCTTCCTGATTATTTATGCAATCAAAAAAACCTATTCCACCCGTAGGCTGATCTTCTTTTTCAGAAGATTTCGTATCGTAAAATGCTGCAATTCTTCCTATTACTTGATTTTTATCTTTTAAAATCCAACGAATTAATTCACCTGTTTTAAAGGATTTATTTTGCTTTGGATTAAATACTTTTTCTAACTCTGCGTCAAGATATCGAACCCAGTTTTCGTCATTTTTATAAAGTTTTGAAGGAAAGTTAAGGAATTGTTTATTGGTAATTTTATCTGTTACTTCTATAAGTTTAAAAGTTCCACTCATAAATCCTGTCAATTTTTTTTGTGTAAAAATATAAAAATCATTAAATGGTAAATAATCATTAAATGTATCTAAATAATTTCATGAATATCATTTTTTATGGATTTAACTTTATTATTTTTTGTTCGCAACAGTAAAGTTGCAAATAAGCCAATAATTGAAAATACTATTAAAACAATATAAAAATGCTGGTATCCAGGTAAACCGGGGCTGGAGTCGAGTAATCTGCCTGCCAGAGAATTAAAAAATACGTCAGGTGTATAACCTAAAACGGAGATAACTCCTACTGCTGTTCCAGTATTAATTAGTGGAATATTAGTTTCTTCAATCAAAGCAAAATACACTCCTCTTAATGCATAAACGGCTATAAAGGAGACGATTAGGTTCGCCATTAGCATGATAATATTATTTTGTTTTGGAGTAATTATTGTGAGAAGAAAATACACTACTATCAGAATAGCAAAACTAAGACTTATTATTTTTTTACCGCTATATCTGTCCACTAAAAAACCTGCTGCAATTGCACCCAATGGACGCAAATATGCTGCATATGATACAAATCGGGATGCCTCCACCTCGTTCATATTCATAAAATCAACAGCGTAAAGTGAATAATAATCTAATCCCTTGTATGCGCTATATGCGCAAACCACAACAATAGCCTGTAGCCATACATTACCATTTCTAAGCACACTTAACAGATTGGTGTAATTATTTTTTGTTTTAGCAACTATTGATTTTTCATCAGGTATAATTACCCAAATAAGTAGTCCTGCCAGAAAAGTCAAAATTGTATATAGCCATATTACAGATTTAATTGCGGTAATTCTCTCCTCATCAGAAATGCTAGTCAGATCTTTACTAAAACTCATCGACAGTATATAAACAGCTAGAGTAGATACTAAAGCAGCGGCTAATCCACGACCACCGTCAAGCAATCCAAATGCCTTTCCCTGGGCCAGACTCCCTCCCCATTTACGTGTGGTTTTTATCATAGGTGCCCAAAACATAAATATGGTTGTTAATCCCCACCAGGCGAAAAGAAAGTAAAGTCCGTTTATATTGGGTATAAACGACATGTAGATTCCTCCAAGGGCGGTGGCGAATAAGGATAATGTCATTAATTTCCTCCCTGAAATCTTATCTGCAATTATCCCTCCGGGAAAATAACTAAGCATTGCTAAAATACCATAAGGAAAAACTATATCACCTAACTCAGTATTAGTGAGATTAAAAGCCTCGAGTAGGGTAGGTCTGAAAAAACGTGCGATATGAAAAGGCAGACTGAAAATCATTTCGCCTGCGAAAATCAAACTAAATATTATCAACCATTTTGATGTTTTTAATCTCATAAATCATTGGTTAATACCTTTGAGCACATTTTATGCAAAGGGAACCGGGCATAAGGAGTAAACGTTGTATTGCTATTTCCTCTCCGCAATGTATGCAATTGCCAAAATTATCATCGTTTATACTGCTTAGAGAGATGTTGATCTTTTTCAGTTTTTCATGTGCTTTTTGAAGAGCAGCCTCACTTATTCCTCTATTGTTAATGGCATCCATCCTGCTTACTCTGCCTATGGCACAATCAGGTTCAATGGGCATTGATAATTCTTTAAGTTCTTCTATCTTGCTTAACACCTTTTCCTTTTCTGTGGTCAGGTATACTAATATTTTATTTTTCTCTTCCTTGTTCATAAACTTGCAGCAAAGTAAAGAAAATTAATGATATTGAAATTGTATACTTTTTTTGAAAGTTACTTAAATAATTTTTTGCTAATCAATTAAATAGTTGTTTATATAATTGTTATATTTGATTAGTTTACACGAAATATTATGTAAACTGTTTTAAGAGAAAACCTTATGGATAAATTTAGCGCTGTAAATTCCTCAATATTACTGATTGCTCTTATTATTATTTTGTTTTGTAAAGTAAGTATGGCAAATAAGAGTGAAGACTTTAATAAAGCAGATACTATTAAAATTAATGAGTATATAAATAATGCGTCAAAATATATTAATATAAAACCCGATAGTGCTAAGTTTTTTATAGACTCATTAATGGATTTATCAGTAAAATCAAATAATTATTATGGACTTTTTAAATCTTATAATAATAATGGCATTTATTACTGGATGTATTCCCAATATGATAGCGCATTAATAAACTACAAAAAAGCCTTAGAATATTCTGCATTAACTACAGAAAAAAGAAATAAAGCACTTGTATTAGGAAATATTGGTCTTTTATACAGTAATTTGTTTATAACCGATAGCGCTAACAAGTATTTAAAAGAAAGTATTGATTATTGCCAGAAGTATAAAATTAATGATATACTTACAAAATCTAGGTACGATTTAGGAATTCTTTACCTAAATCAAGGTAGTTATGTTAAGGCATTAATGTATTTCAAGCCCGTTGAGGACAGTTTAAAACTTAATCCTAACCCTAAGTTA